>NC_013521.1:3645782-3949597 GCF_000024925.1 Sanguibacter keddieii DSM 10542 | reverse complement strand
GGGAGTCGTCTCCTGGGCAGCCTAGCCGTCGTCGGTGCGTCGTGGGAGGTCGCGGGCCCGCCAGCAGGCGGCCACCGTGCCTGCCAGCGGTAGAGTCGCTGAGCGTCAGGGGTGCCGTGGGCAGCCTTCGTCCACGAACGGGGTCAGACCGTGTCAGAATCCGCGCAGCCGCCTCGCGAGCGGGGCTACGCCAAGGGGCGGGCGACCCGCGTCCAGATCGTCGAGGCCGCGATGGTCTTGTTCGGCGAGGTCGGGTACCGCTCGGCGTCGCTGCGCGAGATCGCCTCGCGCGTCGGCATCTCCCACCCGGGCCTCATCCACCACTTCCCGACCAAGGAGGTGCTGCTCGCCGCCGTGCTCGAGCACCGCGACGAGATGGACGACTCCGAGCTGTCGGCCGACCTGGCCTCGGGCACCGGGCTCATGGACGCCGTCGTGCGCCTGGTCCGGCGCAACTCCGAGCGCCCCGGGATCGTCGAGCTCTTCACCACGCTGGCCGCCGAGGCCACGGCCCCCGACCACCCCGCGCACCAGTACTTCCGCGAGCGGTACGCGACCACGCTCGCGCTGCTGACCCGCGAGCTCGAGACGCTCCGCGCCGACGGTGCGCTGCGCCCCTCCGTCGAGCCGGCGGCCGCGGCCCGCGCGCTCACCGCCCTCATGGACGGGCTGCAGGTCCAGTGGCTGCTCGAGCGCGGTGCCGACGACCAGGTCGACATGGCGGCCGTGATGCGCGACGCCCTCGACCTGTACGTGGTCGGCGCGGCAGAGCGGCGAGACTGACGGCACGAGCACGACAGAGGGCGGACCGTCAGGCGCACGTCGTGGCTGACGGTCCGCCCTCTGTCGTGCGCGGCTCAGGCGCGGACGGAGCGCTCCTCGGCCTGGTCGAGCAGGCGGGCGAGGCCGTCGCGGTCGAACAGCATCCCCGCGAAGTTCGCGATGACGCGGACCGGCATGTCGAGCATCATCTTGGCCATCGTGTCGTCGATCTCGAGCTCGCCGTCAGCGCCGGCGCCCGGGGTCTCCGGACGGGCGAGCTCGGCGCGCAGCAGCTCGCCGCCGACGGGGTGCTCGAGCCACTCGCCGAAGGTCGAGTCGTCCGAGAGCGGTGCCGCCAGGGCGGGAGCGGTCACCTCGACCGTGACCTGCGCTCGCAGGTCGCGTGACGACGCCCCGACCGACACGACGAACTCGCCGGCCTCGAGGGTCCAGGCCCGCAGGGTCGGGTGCCAGTACGAGAGGTCGCGTGCGTCGAGGACCACCTCGACCTCGCGGGACTCGCCCGGCTCGAGCGCGACCTTGACGAAGCCCTTGAGCTCGCGCTCGGGGCGCATCACCGCAGACTGAGGGTCGCCCACGTAGACCTGGACCACCTCGGCGCCGGCCCGGTCGCCGGTGTTGGTGACGCGCGCACGCACCGTGACAGTGGTGGCGTCGCCCTCACCGTCGACGACCGCCGTGACGTCGCCGTGGTCGAAGGTCGTGTACGTGAGGCCGTGCCCGAAGGGGTAGGCGACGTCGATGCCCTTGGTGTCGTAGTAGCGGTACCCGACGAGGACGCCCTCGCCGTAGCGGACGTGGCCGAGCTCCCCGGGGAAGCTGCCGTAGGCCGGGGTGTCCCGCAGGTCGGTCGGGATCGTCTCGGTGAGGCGGCCGGACGGTGCCTGTGCGCCGAAGAGCACGTCGGCGACCGCGCCGCCGCCCGCCTGTCCGCCGAGCCACGTCTCGAGGAGGGCGGGGACGTCGTCCTGCCACCCGGCGACGGTCACCGCGGAGCCGTTGGCCAGCACCACGACGAGGCGCGGGTTCGCTGCGGCGAGCGCGTGGATCAGCTCGACCTGGTTGGCCGGGAGGTCCATGTGGTCGCGGTCGTAGCCCTCGGACTCGTCGGCCGCGGGGAGCCCGGCGAGGAGCACGACGGTCGTCGCGCCGCGCGCGGCCGTGACGGCCTCCTCGCGGAGCTGGGCGTCGTCGCCCTCGGTGACGCCCTCGATGGTGAAGCCGGGGGCGAAGGCGACCTCGGTCCCGGTGAGGTCGGCGATCGAGGTGAGCGCGTCGTCGAGGCGCGTGGGGTTCACCTGCGACGAGCCGGCGCCCTGGTAGCGGGGCGTGCGGGCGAACTCGCCGACGACGAGGATGCCGGGCGCGTCGGCTGCCTGGAGCGGGAGCAGCGGGGCGCCGTCGACCGGGTCGTTCTTGAGCAGGACGGACCCGGCGGCGGCAGCCTCGCGGGCGAGGGCGTGGTGGGCGGCGGCGTCGACGGGGGCGTCGGTCCCGGCGGCGGGGAGGGAACGCGAGAGGAGGGTGAGCAGGCGGCGGACGGCCTGGTCGAGGACGGCCTCGTCGAGAGCGCCGGAGCGGACCGCCTCGACGACCTGGGCGTCGCCGATGTTGCCCGAGTTGGGCATCTCGAGGTCGAGGCCCGCGGCGAGCGACGGGACGCGGTCGGCGACAGCACCCCAGTCGGAGACCACGACGCCGTCGTAGCCCCACTCGTCACGGAGCACCTCGGTGAGCAGCCACGGGTGCTCGGAGGCGTAGGTCCCGTTGACCTTGTTGTAGGCGCACATGACGGTCCACGGGTTCGCCCGGGTCACGGCGCGCTCGAATCCGGTGAGGTAGATCTCGCGCAGGGTGCGCTCGTCGACGTCGGCCGAGACGCGCATGCGGTCGGTCTCCTGGTTGTTCACGGCGTAGTGCTTGAGCGAGGTGCCGACGCCCTCGGACTGGATGCCCTCGATGAGCGCAGCACCGAGGTCGCCCGAGACGACGGGGTCCTCGGAGAAGTACTCGAAGTTGCGGCCGCACAGGGGTGAGCGCTTGATGTTGATGCCGGGGCCGAGGAGCACGGCGACGTCGTTCGCGCGGGTCTCTCGGCCGAGGGCCGTGCCGACGCGGCGGAGGAGCGCGGCGTCCCAGGTGGAGCCGAGGGCGGCAGCCGTGGGGAAGCAGGTGGCGGGTACCGAGTCGGCGAGGCCGAGGTGGTCGGCCGAGGTGTCCTGCTTGCGGAGCCCGTGCGGCCCGTCGGTGACCATGACGGACGGGATGCCCAGGCGGTCGACCGGCTGGGTGTTCCAGAAGTCCAGCCCTGACGTCAGCGACGCCTTCTCCTCGAGCGTGAGGTCCTGGATCAGGCGCTCGATGTCGAGCGGGCCGGAGGTGGTCTTGGGCGTGGATGCGGACGGCATGCGAGCACTCCTCGGGGTCGACGGACGCGCACCGGTGCGCGTCTGACCCACCCTAACCTCAAAACCTACCGCGCGGTAAGCAGGCTGTGTGAAGATCCGGACCGGCGTCGGGGTGCGCTCCGGCACCGGGGTGCACGTGGTGCGAGGCGCTGCCGGCGACCACCCGCGGTCGCCGGCACGACGAAGGGTGCCAGGTGCGCCGTCGCACCTGGCACCCCACCGGCGGCCCTCGTCAGTCCGCGATGTCGACGATCACCGGCACGTGGTCGGAGGCGCCCTTGCCCTTGCGCTCGTCACGGTCGATCTCGACCCCGGTGACCGCCGAGGTCAGCGCGGGGGAGGTGTACGCGAAGTCGATGCGCAGCCCCTGGTTCTTGGGGAACCGCAGCTGCTGGTAGTCCCAGTACGTGTACTTGCGGTCCTCCGGGACGAACTCCCGGCTGACCTCGGTGTAGCCCGCCCCCTCGAAGGCCGCGAAGGCGTCACGCTCCGGCTGGCTCACGTGCGTCTGGCCCTCGAACACCGCCATGTCCCACACGTCGGTGTCCCGCGGCGCGACGTTCCAGTCGCCCACCAGCGCGACCTTCGCCTGCGGGTCCGCCTCTACCCAGGACTGCGCGTGACCGCGCAGCGTCGACAGCCAGTCGAGCTTGTAGGCGTAGTGCGGGTTGTCGAGCGCGCGCCCGTGCGGCACGTACAGGCTCCACACCCGGACACCGCCGCAGGTCGCCCCGATCGCCCGGGCCTCGACCACCGGCTCCTCGCCGAACTGCGGCTGGTCGGGGAACCCGAGCGAGACGTCTTCGAGCCCTACCCGGCTGATGATCGCCACACCGTTCCACTGCGAGAGGCCGAAGTGCGCCACCTCGTAGCCCGCCGCCTCGAAGGCCTCGAAGGGGAACTGCGAGTCCTTGGCCTTGGTCTCCTGCAGCGCGAGCACGTCGGTGCCCGACCGCTCGAGGAAGGCGACCGCACGGTCGACACGGGCACGGATCGAGTTGATGTTCCAGGTCGCGAGGCGCATGAGGTCCAGGCTAGCCGCCCGGGCAGCCCTGCTCACCCGGGAGAGCGGGCTGCTCGGTAGGCTGGCGCCCATGGCTACAGCACTCATCACCGGCGCGAGCGCCGGGCTCGGCGTCGAGTTCGCCTGGCAGCTCGCGACCGGGCACCACGACCTCGTCCTCGTCGCCCGCGACACCGAGCGGCTCGAGCGGCTGGCCCACCAGATCCGTTCCGCCGCCGGGGTCGACGTGGAGGTGCTCGGGGCCGACCTCTCCGACCGCGAGCAGACCGAGCGCGTTGCCGAGCGGCTGCGCAGCACCGAGCGCCCCGTGAGCCTGCTCGTCAACAACGCCGGGTACGCCGTCCACGACCGCTTCCTGGCAGGCGACGTCGCCGATCAGGAGGCGTCGCTCGACGTCATGGTCCGTGCCGTGCTCGTGCTGTCCCACGCTGCGGCGGGGGCGATGCGCTCGCGGTCCCGCGGCGCGATCCTCAACGTCTCGTCGGTCGCGGCGCTCACCGCGTCGGGGACGTACTCCGCCCACAAGGCCTGGGTGCGGACCTTCACCGAGGGGCTCGCCGTCGACCTGCGCGGCACCGGCGTCACCGCGACCGCACTGTGCCCCGGCCTGACCCGGACCGAGTTCCACGAGCGGGCGCAGCTCGACTACTCGTCCTTCCCCGCGGTCGCCTGGCTCGACGCCGGTGCCGTCGTCACCGCCGCCCTGCGCGACGTCCGCCGCGGCGCCGTCATCTCCACCCCGTCGATCCGGTACCGGCTCGCCGCCGGCCTCCTCCGCCTCGCCCCGAGGTCAGCCGTCCGCGCCGCCGAAGCCCGCTGAGACCCACCCCGCCCCGTCCGTCATCCCCAGCCGCCCCCACCCCAGCTGTCCGCCCTCCCCAGCCATCCCCGGCACCCTGATCCCTGCCCCCCTGCACCTTCGAGTTCGTGAGTTCGGAGCGAGTTCGTGAGCTGGGAGCGAGTTCGTGACATGTAGGTGCCGAACTCGCTCGAAAGTCACGAACTCGCTCGAAAGTCACGAAGTCGACCGGCCACCCGGCTACCCGCCAACCCGGCCTCCCGACGTCGTGGGCTCGCGCTGCCGGTGGAGCGACCAGGCCTGGCGATAAGGTGGGCGGCGTGACGACCACCGACTCCTTCACCGGCCCCACCCCCCGCGAGCAGCTGCGCGACCTCATCACGTCCCTCGCCGTCGTGCACGGCAAGGTGACGCTCTCCTCCGGCAAGGAGGCGGACTACTACGTCGACCTGCGTCGCGTGACGCTGCACCACCGGGCCGCCCCGCTCATCGGGCACGTCATGCTCGACGCCCTCGAGGAGGCCGGGCTCGGCACCGCCGAGGTCGACGCCGTCGGCGGGCTCACCCTCGGTGCCGACCCGATCGCGACCGCGCTGCTGCACGCAGCCGCCTCGCGTGGTCTCGACCTCGACGCCTTCGTGGTCCGCAAGGCCGCCAAGGCGCACGGGATGCAGCGCCAGATCGAAGGACCGGACATCAGCGGCCGCCGCGTGGTCGTCGTCGAGGACACGACGACGACGGGTGGCTCGCCTATCGCCGCGATCGAGGCTGCCCGTGCGGCAGGGGCCGAGGTCGTCGGCGTCGCCACGATCGTCGACCGTGCGACCGGGGCGCGCGAGAAGATCGAGGCGCTCGGCGTGCCGTACCACTCGCTCTTCGGGCTCGCCGACCTCGGCCTCGAGTAGGTCTCGACGTGGGGTCGCTCCTCGCCGTCGGGCTGGTGGCGATCCTCGCCCTCGGCGGCCTCGGGCTGCTCGTCGCGCGCAGACGGCGTGACGCGGTCCGCGTCTGGGCCGAGGCGAACGGCTGGTCGTGGCGCGCGAGCGACCGCTCGCTCGTCTCGCGGTGGTCCGAGCGCCCCTTCGGCACGGGCGCGGTGCGACGGGCGACCGAGGTGGTCTCCGGTCCGGCCTCGGCCGGCAGCGGACGGCTCGCCGTCTCCTTCAGGTACAGCTACCAGACGCCCGACTCCGGCGACGGCAGCGGACCGAGGGTGCACGAGTACCACGTCGTCGCCGTGATGCTCCCCGCGGCCCTGCCGCAGCTCGACCTGGTGCCCGCGAACCTCGGCACCAGGATCGCCACGGCCCTCGGCGGCCAGGACATCGTCTTCGAGTCCGACGACTTCAACCGGCGGTGGAGGGTGACCTCGCCGGACCTTCGGCTCGCCCACGACGTGGTGCACCCGCGCACCATGGCTCGGCTGCTCGAGCCCGACGTCGCGGACCTGCGGCTCAGGTTCGCCGGCGACGCGCTCCTCACCTGGACCAGCGGTCGCCCGCGGCTCGACACCGTCCGGTGGACCGCGGCCCGCCTGGACGAGATGATCGACCTGGTCCCGCCGTACGTGTGGCAGGACCGCTCGCCCAGCGGCGGTGCGAGCCCGACGGGCTGATCCCAGCCTCGACCGGCGCCGTGGGCCCGCTCTGCCCGTAGCTGCTCTGCCCGTACCGGCTCTGCCATCACCGGAGGTCTGCCATGATCGTCGCCCTCGTCCTCCTCGGAGTGCTCCTGCTGGTCGCTGCTGGGTGGGTGGTCGCCACCTACAACGGCTTCGTGAGCCTCCGGAACCTGGTGCAGGAGTCCTGGCGGCAGATCGACGTCGAGCTGAACCGCCGCCACGAGCTGGTGCCCAACCTCGTCGAGGCCGTGCAGGCCTACGTGGTCCACGAGCGGTCGGTCGTCGACGCCGTCTCGGCCGCCCGGGCGCAGGCGCTGCGGCAGGCGTCGGGCCCGGCGGAGCAGGCGGCCCAGGAGTCCGACCTCGGCCGCGCCCTCGGTGGGCTGCTCGCGGTCGCGGAGGCGTACCCGGAGCTCCGCGCGTCCGCGGGGTTCGTCGAGCTCCAGCGTGAGCTCGCGACCACGGAGGACCGCATCGCCGCTGCCCGCCGGTTCTACGACGCGAACGTCCGCGCGCTGAGCACGCGGCTGGAGTCCTTCCCCTCCGGGGTCGTCGGACGGGGGTTCGGGTTCCAGCCGGCCGAGTACTTCGCGCTCGCCGACCCGGCCGCCCGTCAGGTGCCCGTGGTTGACCTCGGCGGAGGCACCCGCGGGGCTGCTGGCTGAGGGTCGCGAAGGGCGTCGTCGTCGACACGTAGCGGCTCCCGACGGGTGCCGGCGGTTCTCAGGTGTCCACCAGGTGGAGTTTAGGAGTGCCTAAGCTTGCTTTGGTAAGGCTCTCCTTATATGGTCCGGTCCATACAGGTGTGCAGGTCGCGGACTCGCGAGCGCGCCGAGACCGCGCCGCGAGGCGCCGACCCCAGGAGGCCCCACGGTGCCCACCGTCCTCGAGCATCGCGTACGACGCCTGCTCGCCACCCTGACCGTCATGGCGTTGACCGCCGGGCTGTCCCTCGTCGGCGTCCTCGCGCCGGCGCAGGCGGCAGACGACGCGCCCAACCCCGTCGTCACGGTCAACCCGTCGACCGACATCGACCCGACGGTGGCGAACCAGCTCGTCGTCTCGGGCACCGGGTTCACCGGACCGGGCGCCGCGAACGGCGCGTACGTCCTGGTCGGCGAGGCCGGAGCCTGGGCACCAGGCACCCCGCTGCCCGGCGACGGCTGGGTCGCGCAGATCCACGTCCCCGCCGCGCAGTTCACCGCCGGGGCCTTCACCGGGACCGTCCCGGTCGCAGCCGGCGCGCTCGACCCCACCAAGAGCTACGTCGTGGCAACCTCGGCCGCGCACTGGCTGTCGACCTCCGACCGGAGCCTCGACACCCGGACGCCGATCACCCTCAAGCAGGCCGAGCCCGAGCCGACCCCGGAGCCGACCGACCCCGAGCCGACGCCGGAGCCCACGGACCCCGAGCCGACGCCCGAGCCCACGGACCCCGAGCCGACGCCGGAGCCGACCGACCCCGAGCCGTCACCGGAGCCCACGGACCCCGAGCCAGTCGTCTACACGCCCGCGGTCTCGCTCTTCGCTGCTGACGGCACGACGCCGTTGTCGGGTTCGGTCGAGCTGGGCTCGACGGTCGTGGTGAAGGGTTCGGGCTTCGACCCGGCCGGGAACATCGCTCCTGCGGGTGGTCGTCCGCCGATCGCGGCCGGCAGCCCTGCGGGCACGTACGTGGTGTTCGGCAAGTTCGCGGACTCGTGGAAGCCGTCTGCGGGTGCGCCGAGCAGCGCGCGTGCGGTCGGTGACCAGCGCTGGGCGCTGAGCCAGGCGGCCTTCGACGCCGTGCCCACGGCCTTCCAGGCGTCGATCCGTGGTCAGCTCGTCGTGGTCCAGCCGGACGGGACCTTCGAGGCGACGCTGACGGTCAAGGAGAGCACCTCGGGGTGGCCTGCGACCGGGAACACCGGTGTCTACACCTACGGTGCCGGCGGCGTGACCAGCCCCACCCAGGAGCTCTACGCACCGGTCACCGTCAAGCCGGTCTACACCCCGAAGGTCTCGCTCTTCGCTGCTGACGGCACGACGCCGTTGTCGGGTTCGGTCGAGCTGGGCTCGACGGTCGTGGTGAAGGGTTCGGGCTTCGACCCGGCCGGGAACATCGCTCCTGCGGGTGGTCGTCCGCCGATCGCGGCCGGCAGCCCTGCGGGCACGTACGTGGTGTTCGGCAAGTTCGCGGACTCGTGGAAGCCGTCTGCGGGTGCGCCGAGCAGCGCGCGTGCGGTCGGTGACCAGCGCTGGGCGCTGAGCCAGGCGGCCTTCGACGCCGTGCCCACGGCCTTCCAGGCGTCGATCCGTGGTCAGCTCGTCGTGGTCCAGCCGGACGGGACCTTCGAGGCGACGCTGACGGTCAAGGAGAGCACCTCGGGGTGGCCTGCGACCGGGAACACCGGTGTCTACACCTACGGTGCCGGCGGCGTGACCAGCCCCACCCAGGAGCTCTACGCACCGGTCACCCTCGCGGGCGCACCGGTCGACCCCGAGGTCCCGACCGACCCGGGCACGCCCGAGGTCAAGCCGGCCGTCACGGTCACCCCGTCGACCGCCCTCGACCCCTCCGTCGCCAACGTCCTCACGGTCTCGGGTACCGGCTTCACCGGACCGGGCGCCGCGAACGGCGCCTACGTCCTCGTCGGTGAGACCTCCACCTGGCCGACCGGCACCGCGCTCCCGGGCGCCGGCTGGGCCGTGCAGGCCTTCGTGCCCGCGCCGCAGTTCCGCGACGGTGCGTTCAGCACGCAGGTCACCATCCCCGCAGGCACCCTCGACCCGTCCAAGAGCTACATGGTGGCGACCTCGGCGGCTCACGGTCTCTCGGCCACCGACCGCAGCATCGACACCCGCACGGCCATCACCGTGAAGCCGGGCACGCCGACCACGCCGGTCGACCCCGAGGTCCCCGTCGACCCGGAGGTCCCCGTGCCCCCGGTCGACCCCGAGACCCCGGTCACGCCGGAGAACCCGGTCGCCCGCGGCACGCTCACCTGGGGCGTCAAGGAGTCCTTCCGCAGCTACATCGTCGGACCGATCGCCTCGGGCACGGTCTCCGTCGCCGACGGCGCCTCGAGGGCTGGCTCGCTCTTCGCCTTCCCGCAGTCGTCCTCGGACGTCGACGGGACGACCGGCACCGCCGGCTACACCGGTGCCGTGAGCTTCTCGGGACACTCGGGCGCACTCAGCCTCACGCTGAGCAACCCCTCGGTCCGCCTTACCGGAGCCTCGACCGCCACGCTGGTCGTCGACGCCCGCGGCACCACCCTCGACGGCGGCACCTTCGACCTGAAGGCCGTGGACTTCGCAGCCCTCGCGCTGCCGGCCTCGACCACCAGCGACGGCGTCACCACCTGGGCCTCTGCTCCGGCGACGCTCACCGCGGCTGGCGCCGAGGCGTTCTCCGGCTTCTACCAGGCCGGCGAGGCCATCGACCCGGTGACCTTCACCGTGGGCGCCAGCACCGGCGTCCCCACGGAGCCGGGCACCCCGGGCACGCCCGGCGAGCCCGGCACCGAGCAGCCCGGCGTCGTCGCGCCCTTCGCGCCGGGTGTCTACGCCAACGCCGCGGCGAGCGCGACGACCGTCGTCGCGGGCGGCGAGGTCACCTTCATCGGTCAGGGCTTCGGCTCCGGCACCGAGGGCATCGAGGCCGCGATCTACTCCGAGCGCCAGCTCCTCGCGTCGGGCATCACCGCCGACGCGGCCGGGCAGGCATCGGCGACCGTCACCATCCCGGCCGACCTCACGCCGGGAGTGCACACGCTCTCGCTCGAGTCGCCCGACGGCGTGAGGTCGCAGGTGCAGATCACGGTCGAGGCGCCCGTCGTCCCGACCGCAGCCCAGCAGTGCGTCGCACGCTCGGTCTCCGGTGCCACCCTGAGCTGGGGCGTCAAGGAGTCGTTCCGCACCTACATCACCGGCCCCATCGCCAAGGGCGCCATCACGCCCTCCGGCGTGACGAGCTCGGGCTCCAGCTTCGGCTGGAGCGGCGGCAGCGGGAAGTTCAACTCCGACGTCGACCAGGGACGCGTCTCGTTCCCCGGCTCGGTGGGCTTCAGCGGGCACGGCGGGATCCTCGACCTGACGATCTCCAACGTCCGCGTCCAGGTGAACAGCGCCTCGACCGGGTCGCTGATCGCCGACGTGGCGTCCTCCGACATGGAGGGCACCAAGAACCAGCAGAGCGGCGTCACCATCGCGTCGCTCAACCTCACCGGCACGAAGTCCACGACCGGCGGCACCGTCACCTGGACCGGGGCGAGCGCCTCGCTCACCTCGGCCGGCGCCAGCGCCTTCGGCGGGTTCTACAACGCCGGTGACGCCATGGACCCCGTCACCTTCGCGTTCCCGCTGGGCGCCGAGGTCGAGTGCGACGTCACCTCCGGTGCCAACGGCGCCGGTGCGCTCGCCACCACGGGAGCCGACGCGTCGGTCACCACAGGGCTGGCGGCGTTCCTCACGCTCCTCGCCGGTGTCGGGGCGGTCGCGCTCGCGCGTCGCCAGCGCCGCACGGTCTGAGCCAGGGTCCCGCGAGGGACGAGAGAGGCCCTCTTCCCCCGACAGCCTGTCGGGGGAGGAGGGCCTCTCGTCGTACGCGGCGCGCTGTCAGATGCGCTCGATGAGGTTCGCGACCGAGTCCACGACGGTGCTCGGCCGGAACGGGTACCGGTCGACGTCCTTCACGGTGGTCGAGCCGGTGAGCACCAGGAACGTGTGCAGGCCGGCCTCGATGCCGGCGACCACGTCGGTGTCCATGCGGTCGCCCACCATGGCGGTCGACTCCGAGTGCGCGTCGATCCGGTTGAGTGCCGAGCGGAACATCATCGGGTTGGGCTTCCCCACGAAGTACGGCTCGCGACCGGTGGCGCGCGTGATCATCGCGGCGACCGCACCCGTGGCGGGCAGCGGCCCCTCGGCGCTGGGCCCCGTGGCGTCGGGGTTGGTGCAGATGAACCGTGCACCGCCGAGGATCAGCCGGACGGCCTTGGTGATCGCCTCGAAGGAGTAGGTGCGCGTCTCGCCGAGGACCACGTAGTCAGGGTCCGACTCGGTGAGCGTGTAGCCGGCCTCGTACAGCGCCGTCGTCAGGCCCGCCTCGCCGATCGCGTACGCGCTGCCCCCGGGGATCTGGTCCGAGAGGAACTGGGCGGTCGCGAGGGCGGAGGTCCAGATCGCCGACTCGGGGACGTCGATGCCCGACGCGTAGAGCCGGGCGCGCAGGTCGCGCGCCGTGAAGATCGAGTTGTTCGTGAGGATGAGGAACGGACGTTCCTTGTCGCGCAGGGTCTTGATGAACTCCGCGGCGCCCGGGATCGCGTGGCCCTCGTGGACGAGGACCCCGTCCATGTCGGTCAGCCAGGACTCGATCGTGCGGGTCATCAGTGCTCCCTGTCGTCGGAGGTGGTGCCCTCGACGACGTCGGAGGCCTCTGCCTCAGATGCTACGGCCGGCGACCCCGGTGCAGCGGAGGCAGCAGCGGGCGAGAGCGCGGCGGTGCCCGCCGTGCCCGCAGTGTCCTCGGCGCCCTCGGTCCCGGCGGTGCCAGCAGCCTTGCGCTTGGACACCCAGCCGCGGCTGACCTCGATGATGATCGGCAGCACCGACACGAAGACGATGATCACCAGGATCACCTCGATGTTGTCGTGGACGAAGCTGATCTGACCGAGGAAGTACCCGAGGACCGTGATCCCCACGCCCCACAGCAGCGCGCCGATGACGTTGTAGCTGACGAAGTGGCGGTACGACATCTTGCCGACGCCTGCGGCGACGGGCGCGTAGGTCCGCACGAAGGGCGCGAAGCGCGCCAGGATGAGCGCCCGGCCCCCGTACTTGTCGAAGAACGCGTTGGTCTGGTCGACGTAGGACTGCTTGAAGAACCGCGAGTCCGGCTTGTTGAAGATCTTGGGACCGACCGTCCGACCGATGAGGTAGGAGCACTGGTCCCCTGCGAAGGCGGCGAGGAACAGCAGGATGCACAGCAGCCACAGCGGGAAGTCGAGCTGGTCCTGCGCGACGAGCATCCCGGCGGTGAACAGCAGCGAGTCTCCGGGGAGGAACGGGAACAGCAGCCCCGTCTCCACGAAGATCACCAGGCAGATGCCGATGAGCGCATACCCTCCGAAGGAGGAGATGAGGCTGTCGGCGTTGAGCCAGTCGGGTCCGAGGGCCACGACCTGGTCGCCGGCGGACGCGAGGATGTCAGCTGAGATCACGGGCACCAGAGTACGTGCTGCCCTTCCGCACAGGGCGGGACGGGGTACCTCAGCACCAGATGCGCACCGTGTGAGCACCTCTGAGCCGTCACCAGGTGGTGCGAGGGTCGCGGTCTGCGTGGTGCTGGCGGAGGCGCAGGCGGGGTGCCACGGCAGACTAGAGGTCATGGTGACACCGCAGCCCCGAGCCGTGGCCGACCGGTCCGAGCAGCCCGACGCCCCGGCAGACGAGCGCGCCGGGCGGCCCGACCACGAGGTCGGCGTCGGACCGTGGCCCGGGGGCCACGACGCCTGGCCCCGCACGGACGACGGCGCCCTCGACCCGCGGTACGACCCCGACCTCCTCGAGCACGGCGACCGCCGGAACGTCGTCGACGAGTTCCGCTACCTCACGGTCGAGGCCGTCGTCGCCGAGCTCGACACCCGTCGGCACCCGCTGCACGTGGCGATCGAGAACTGGGGCCACGACCTCAACATCGGGTCGGTCGTGCGCACCGCGAACGCCTTCGCGGCCGCAGAGATCCACATCGTGGGTCGCAGGCGCTGGAACCGCCGTGGCGCGATGGTCACCGACCGGTACCAGCACGTGCGCCACCACCCCGACGTCGAGGCCTTCCTCGCGTGGGCGCAGGACGCGGGCCTGCCCGTCGTCGGGATCGACAACGTGCCCGGGTCCGTCGCGATCGAGCGGTACGCCTTCCCGGAGCGCTGCGTCATGCTCTTCGGCCAGGAAGGAGCAGGTCTGACCCCCGAGGCCCGCTCGGCCAGCGTCGACCTGGTGCACATCACGCAGTTCGGGTCGACGCGGTCCATCAACGCGGGCGCGGCGGCCGCCGTCGCGATGCACGCGTGGGTGGTCCAGCACGCCCAGGTCGGCTGAGGCCGCAGGGGACCACAGGTCGGTCCCACGCGCCCACGGGTCGAACGGCCCAGGGATGCCGACGCGTTTTCGTGACAGACTTTCTCTCGAAGTCCCACCCATGCACACCCTCTTGTACAGGAGCTATCGATGGCCATCGCAACCCCCGAGGTCTACGCCGAGATGATCGACCGCGCGAAGGCAGGCAAGTTCGCCTACCCCGCCGTGAACATCACGTCGTCCTCGACCGTCACCGCAGCCCTCCAGGGCTTCGCTGAGGCTGAGAGCGACGGCATCATCCAGGTGTCCGTCGGTGGCGCGGAGTACGCGTCCGGCTCGACCGTCAAGGACCGCGTCGCCGGCTCGCTCGCCCTCGCCGCGTACGCGACCGAGGTCGCCAAGGGCTACGGCATCACCGTCGCCATCCACACGGACCACTGCGCCAAGCAGAACCTCGACTCCTGGGTCCGCCCGCTCCTCGCCCTCGAGGCCGAGCAGGTCAAGGCCGGCAAGCTCCCCACCTTCCAGTCGCACATGTGGGACGGCTCGACCGTGCCGCTCGACGAGAACCTCATCATCGCCGAGGAGCTCCTCGAGCTCTCCGTCGCGGCGCGCACCATCCTCGAGATCGAGGTCGGCGTCGTCGGTGGCGAGGAGGACGGCCACGAGGCCGAGATCAACGAGAAGCTCTACACGACCGTCGAGGACGGCCTCGCGACCGTTCGTGCCCTCGGCACCGGCGAGAAGGGCCGCTACCTCACGGCCCTCACCTTCGGCAACGTGCACGGCGTGTACAAGCCGGGTGCGGTCAAGCTGCGCCCGTCGCTCCTCAAGGAGATCCAGGAGGGCGTCGGCTCGGTCATCGGCAAGGAGAACCCCTTCGACCTCGTCTTCCACGGCGGCTCCGGCTCCACGGCCGAGGAGATCTCCGAGGCTGTCGACAACGGCGTCATCAAGATGAACGTCGACACCGACACCCAGTACGCGTACTCGCGTCCGGTCGCGGACCACTTCTTCCGCAACTACGACGGCGTCCTCAAGGTCGACGGCGAGGTGGGCAACAAGAAGTCCTACGACCCGCGCGCCTGGGGCAAGGCTGCTGAGGCCGGCATGGCCCAGCGCATCGTCGAGGCTGCCCAGCAGCTCCGCTCGGCCGGCCAGTCGATCGGCTGACCTGACCGACGCAGCGCTCACGCCCCGGCCCTGTGCCGGGGCGTGACGCACGATCGAGACAGACGAAGGGCCCGGTGGAGATCTCCACCGGGCCCTTCGGGCGTCCTTCGTGCTGTGCCGGGTCTCGCGCAGGCGCGCGGCGACCCGCTCAGCCCTCGGCGGGCTCCGTGGCGCGGGGTGCGCCGGGCCCGCCGTCGGCCTCGTCCTCGACGATGTCGAGCATCGTCCCGATGCTCGTCACCTCGAGCAGGAACTTCACGGTCGGCGGTGTGTTGTGCAGGCGGACGCGCCCCGGGGTCACCGAGGTCAGCCGCGCGAGGAAGGCCACGCCCGACGAGTCCATGAACGTCACGTGGTGGACGTCGACGTCGACGGGCAGCCCCGCCTCGCGGACGTCCTCGGTGGCCTGCTGCAGGTCGGCCGAGAGGTCGGCGTCGATCTCTCCCGACAGCACCACGCGCGCGTGGATGTCGTCGACGATGACGTGGACCGAGCCGGGCTCGATCTCGTCCGTTCCCACCAGCGCGACGTCGTCACGGCCTGGTGCTGCTGCCGGCTCGACAGACCCGACGGCGTGCGGGGTATTGGCTTCGCCCACGATGCTCCCTTCGACAGGGGACCATTGTGTCGTGACGAGGCCCGGTTGACTAGTTGCGAGGTCCGGCGGGCGACACGCGCGGGCCCGTGAGCGCCGCCGGACGCGCCCGGCGGCGACCCTCTATGCTGTCCGCACAGACCATGTGGAGGGGTTCGAGTGGAGTCCGCGAGACCGCGTCGCGGCGTGTCAGGTGACGCGCCGGACCTCGGAGACCACCGTCCCGTGACGCACGACGAGGCACCGGGCCTCCCGCTGCCTGTCCTCGGCCGCGCCCTCCAGGGTGCCGGGGTCGCAGCGGTCCTGCTCGACCCGACCGCACCGGTCCCGACGATCCTCTGGGCCAACGACTCCTTCGGGCGCCTGACCGGTCACCTCCCGGACGACGTGGTGGGCCTTCCCGTCACCGTGCTGGAGTCCGACGAGGGCAGTGCCCTCGACCTCGACGCGGTCCGGGCGGCGATGGGCCCCTCGTCCGACGGGACGCCTGTCACCTGGCGGATGCTCAACCGGCGCGCCGACGGCGCGCACCTCTGGTGCGAGTACGCGCTCTCGCAGGTCCGTGGCGGCGACGGGCAGGTCGAGGCGTGGCTCGCGCTGCTGAGCGACGTCTCCGGGCAGGTGCGCGACGCGGCCGGGCGTGCCGGTGCCGTGCGTCGTGCCGAGACGGCCGAGTCGGTCGTCTCGATGGTCAGCGGCGTCTCGCGGCTGCTCAACGACATGGAGTACCCCTTCGTCCTGCGCGACATCTGCGCCGCCTACGGTCGCGGCGTGGTGGCCTGGGGCGGGTTCTTCCTGGACGACGGCGGGCTGGGCTACTCCGACGGGGTGCCACCGGTCGCGCTGTCCCGACCGCGCCGGTCGCCGGTCTCGACCGACGCCCTCGGCGACGCCCGGGTGGTCGGGGAGTCGGCTGGGACCCCGACCGACGTGACCACCTTCATCGACCCGCTCCGCGAGCTGGTCGACGGTTACGTCACCGGTCCCGTCGACTTCCCGCTCGCGACCACCTACCCCGCGGGGAGCGACGCCGCGACGGTGTCCGCGGAGGTCCGTGAGCGCGCCGGCCTGCTCGACGCGCCGGGCGACGGTCCCGGGGTCCCGGTGGCCCAGGTGGTGGTCGTCCCCGGGCGGCGCGCCGTGCACGGCGTCTTCGTGTCGCTGCGCACGGTGGACGGGGTCGACGACGAGACCTCGGCCCGGCTTGTCACGGCGCTCGTCGACCGGGTTGCCGTCGGGGTCGACACGCTGCGTCTGCACGCCCGGGAGCACACGCTCGCCGAGACGCTCCAGCGGTCGATGCTCCCCGAGCAGGTCGAGGTGGCCGGCCTCGACGTGTGGACGTACTACGCACCGACCTCCGACGACGCGCAGATCGGCGGCGACTGGTACGACATCCTGCAGATCGACGAGGAGATCGCGGGGGTCGTGATCGGCGACGTCGTGGGGCACGACATCGAGGCGGCCGCGACCATGGGTCAGCTGCGCTCCGTGGTGCGGTCCTACGCCTTCGAGCTCACCGTCCCGGGCCCCGTGCTCGAGCGCGTCGACCAGCTGGTCGCGGGCATGCGCGTGCAGCGCTCGGCGAGCCTCGTCTACGCGACGCTGCGCCGCACCACGGGGCCGCGTCCCGCGCGGTCCGACGAGGTGTCGGGCTCTGCCGCGGCCTCGGGCGCCTCGGCCTCCGACGCGGGCCGCGGGGTCCGGTGGCGGCTCGAGTACTCCCGGGCAGGGCACCTGCCACCCCTGCTCGTGCGACGGGGCGTCGTCACGCAGCTCGACGGCGCCGGAGGGGCGCTCGTCGGCTTCGGGTCGCGGGCCCGGACGACCGCCGCGACGACCCTCGAGCCCGGGGACACCCTCGTCCTCTACACGGACGGGCTCATCGAGCGCCGGGACCGGGCCCTGCGCCAGGGGCTCGACGCGCTCGTGAGCACGGCGGCGAGCATCACGGCGACCGACGCCGCCGGCATCGGCGAAGAGCTCCTCGCGCGGCTCGCGGAGGCGCCCGAGGACGACGTCGCCGTCGTCGTCGTCCGCGTGCCCGACCCGGCCAGGGACGGACTGCTGCCCACGGTCAGCCCGCGCTCGCGCCGCTGGGTGCTGCCGAGCGAGCCGGCGTCCATCGGGCGTGCCCGGCACGCCGTGCTGCGCACGTGCCAGGCGTGGGAGATCGCCGACGTGTCCAGCGCGGAGCTGGTGGTCTCCGAGCTCGTCGCCAACGGCGTCCTGCACGGGTGGGGCCACATCGCCCTGCGCCTGTTCGACACGGGCGACGGGCTGCGCATCGAGGTCGAGGACTCGAACCCGTCCCCGCCCGTGACGACCGACGGGCACGCCAACCGGCTCGGCGGCTACGGCATGCAGATCGTCGAGCGGCTGGCCGACTGGGGCTGGCGCCCGAGCGGCACGGGGAAGCTCGTGTGGGCGAAGGTCCGGCCCGTCACCCCACGGCCGGCGCAGCCCGGCGCCTGACCCTGCTCGACCTGCTCTACTCGCTCGACCGGCTCGACCGGCTCGACCTGTACGGCTGCTCCCCGAGGCAGGGCCTCGCCCGGGGAGCAGCCGTCGGTGTCACTGCTGCAGGCGCGCGCCGATCGACCGGTGCAGCTGCTGCAGGCTCACCTGGCTCAGGCTCGCGGTCTGCGACTCCACGTGCCGGAACAGGTGCTTGTCGTCGAGGACCTTCTCGCTCGACTGGATGAGCACCGTCCCCGTCCCGGTGAAGTCGAACTGGCGCTCCTCGCCGGAGTCCATGCCGAAGAACCCCGCGGTCGCGCTGAGGAACGACGACATCCACTGCGCGTCGAAGTGGTGCGAGGGAGCCGGGGTGTCCGCCCAGCCCACGAGGGCCTGCGGGTCGACGCGCAGCGGAGGCTCGGCGAACATCACCGGGCCGTTCGACGAGGCGAGGAACTTGCCCGTCCCGAGCAGGGTGAGGAACCCGGGCACGATCGACTGCTTGAGGCTCAGCCCCGGCTCGAAGGCGAGCAGGCTCGACGCCCTGATGGTGAGGTTGCCGTCGTCGAGGTCGAAGGAGTTGATGTCGAAGCCACGGTCGCCGAGGATCAGCTTGCCCTTGCCCTGGGCCACCACCCAGTCGTCCGCGTAGAGCGGCGAGGAGAACTGCGACGCCACCATGCCGGTGACGCTCGTGCGGCTCAGCGGCTCGAACTGCACGGTCCCGTAGTACGCGATCATCGCGCCCTTGGAGGTGAACCACGGGGTGCCGGTGAGGTCGACGCAGAAGGCGTACGAGTTGCCGGGGAGGTTGTCGTCCGTCGGCAGCGTCGACGGGTCGAGGATCTGGATGCTCATGTCGTTCTCCTGCTCAGAACTTCTGCTCGGACGCCTGGACCCACACGGTGCCCTGGCCGGTGAACCGCAGCTGGGTGGCCTCGCCGGACCCCTTGCCGACCACGTCGCGGAAGCCGACCTTCGCGGAGAGGTCGACGGTGATCGGCCCGCGGTGGCCCACGTAGGCCTGCGGGTCGACGACCACCTCGGGGTGGCCGTTGCCGACCTCGAGGGCGAAGGTGCCGCCGTGCGACAGGATCGCCACGGTGCCCTGGCCGCTCAGCTGGGTGGTGAACATGCCCTGCCCGGTGACGGCGCCGCGGACCGCGCCCCGCACCCCGCCCTGGGCGGTGAGCGGGACGATCGACGTCTGCAGGTAGCCCTCGTGGGCCAGCAGCCGGCTGGCCTCGACCGTCAGCTGGTTCACCCCGTCGAGCTCCACGACGTCCACGTACAGGCCCTCGTGGCCGAAGTAGGACTCGCCCTGGCCCTCGACGGTCATCATCGCGACGTGCTCGCCCTGCATCATCCGACCGGCGGCGCCGGCCACCGCGCCGAAGCCCGGCATGCCGCCCCCGCCGCCCATCGAGTGCGGGACGAACCGCACGTCGCCGCGGTAGTAGAGCATGCTGCCCTTGCGCGCCGTCAGCTGGGCGCCCGGGGTGATGGTGGCCTTGAGGACCTTGCCGTTCTCGATCTCCAGGGTCATCTCTACCGCTCCTCGGGCTGGATGTAGACCACGCCGTGGCCGTCGAACCGCAGCGAGAAGGCCTCGCCGCTGCCTCCGCCGACCGCGGACCGCCACGTCACGTCGGTGACGAAGCTCTGGTTGAGCTGCCCGTGGAACGCGACGAACGCGTCCGGGTCGGCGACCAGCGGGGTCTGCTGGGTCACGCCGAGCGCGATGAGCGGTCCTCCGGAGGACAGCAGCGCGATCGTCCCGGTGCCCGAGACCGTCGTGGTGAACAGCCCCTGACCCGACGTGGCCCCGCGCAGCCCGGAGAACTTTACGTCGGTGCGCAGCGGCCCGTCGAGCGCGAGGAGCTGGGAGGCCTCGACGCTCATGGTGTCGTCCTGCAGGTTCACCAGGGTGATGTGCTGGGCGTCGACCGCGAGGTGGACGCTGCCCGTCCCGCTGATCTCCATGAGCGAGATCGACTCGCCCGTCATCTTGCGCTTGAACGCGGCCTTGAAGCCGTCGCCGCCGCCCATGCCGGCGTTCTTGAAGGTCATGTCGCCCTCGTAGGCGACCATCGAGCCGGTGATCGCCCGGATCGTCTCGCCCCGCAGGTCCGCGACCAGGACTCTGTGCCCGGTCATCCGTAGCTGTGCCACGTGGTCTCCATCGTCTGTTCCTCGAGGTGGGCTGCGCTGCTGCGCGCCCTCCCTCGACATCATGGAGACAGTAGGGGCTGAGCGCCCGACGAGGACATGGGGAGTGCTCCACCTCTCGCGCCTCGGGCGACGGTGGTGCGGAGGTCGGGCCGCCTCAGCGGGTCCGGCCGGGGCGTTCCTCGACCGCCGGGACGCCCGTCGCCGGCGTCTTGGGCGCGCAGGCGTGGTCCGGGTCGATGCGGAACAGCTCGAGGGCGCCGCAGACCTCGAGGACGAACAGGTCGCGGTCGTCGCAGCCGCGGAGCACGGTGGCTCCGCCGCGCTTGCGGCCGGAGTCGGCGAGGGAGATGAGGAACGCTGCGCCGGTGGAGTCCATGAAGGTCACGCGGCACATGTCGATGACCAGCAGCTGGCGGCGCAGGCCGACCACGCGCGCGGCGATCTCGGGGAACTGGTCCCGCTCGGCGAGGTCGAGATCACCGGCGATCACGAGGGTGGTGGTCGCAGGTGAGGTCGCGATCTCGATCATGAGGCCCGACTCTATCGACGCCCCCCGGCAGCCGCACCCTGGTCCGGTCACGACTCGGCAACGGACGCCCGCAGGGCCCGACGGGGCGCACGACGCCCGCCGGGACGGACGGGGCACAATGGGTCGCATGAGCCACGCACCCCTCGACCCGTCCGCGAACCTCCTCGGCCCCGCACCCACCCTGCTCGGCGCCGACCACCCCGACGTCGCCGCCCGCGCGGAGATCGACGGCGGTCGCAGCGCGCAGGACGTCGCCCGCGACGTGCCGTCGTCGTCCTACGCCTGGGCGCTGCTCGCCGAGGGCGCGCTGGACCGCGGCGACGACGTCACCGCGTACGCCTTCGCACGCACCGGCTACCACCGCGGCCTCGACTCGCTGCGCCGCGCCGGCTGGCGCGGCCAGGGTCCGATCCCCGTCACGCACGCCCCCAACCAGGGGTTCCTGCGGGCGCTGCTCGCGCTCGCGGAGGCCGCCGAGGCGATCGGCGAGGACGACGAGGCCGCCCGCTGCCAGACCTTCCTCGTGGACTCCGGCGTCTCGGCCGACGCCGTCGCCGCCCTGCGCTGACCCCCACCCCCGAGGGCGCGGTGCGCCGAACTGCGACAAACGGTAAACTCGCCGGGGAGATCGGGTCACTGCCGCCCGAGAGTCCCGAGCACCAGCGCGAAGTCGAGCCGCTGTGCTGCCCACAGACAGGCAGGTTGAAGGTGGGGATTCCATGCCAGCCGTGATCGTCGTCGGTGCCCAGTGGGGCGACGAAGGCAAGGGCAAGGCGACGGACCAGCTCGGCTCTCGGGTCGACTACGTCGTGAAGTTCAACGGCGGGAACAACGCCGGGCACACGGTCGTCATCAACGGCGACAAGTACGCCCTGCACCTGCTGCCCTCCGGGATCCTCTCGCCTGGCGTCACCCCCGTCATCGGCAACGGTGTCGTCATCGACATCGAGGTCCTCTACCAAGAGCTCGACGCGCTCATCGCGCGTGGCGTCGACGTCTCGCGCCTGCTGGTGTCCGGCAGCGCGCACGTCATCGCGCCGTACAACCGCATCATGGACAAGGTCACCGAGCGCTTCCTCGGCAAGCGCAAGATCGGCACGACCGGTCGCGGGATCGGCCCGACGTACTCCGACAAGATCAACCGCGTCGGCATCCGCGTCTGGGACCTCTTCGACGAGAAGATCCTGCGCGCCAAGGTCGAGGGCGCCCTCGAGCAGAAGAACCACCTGCTCGTGAAGGTCTACAACCGGCGCGCGATCACCGTCGACGAGACGGTCGAGGAGCTCATGCAGTACGCCGAGCGCCTGCGCCCGATGGTCGCGGACACCTCGCTCGTGCTCAACACCGCGCTCGACGAGGGCAAGACGGTGCTCTTCGAGGGCGGCCAGGCCACGATGCTCGACATCGACCACGGCACGTACCCCTTCGTCACGTCGTCCAACGCGACCGCCGGCGGCGTGCTCACGGGTGCGGGCATCGGCCCGACGCGCATCGACCGCGTGGTCGGCGTCATCAAGGCGTACACCACCCGCGTGGGTGAGGGCCCGTTCCCGACCGAGCTCTTCGACGAGTGGGGCTCCTTCCTCGCCCGCGTCGGCGGCGAGGTCGGCGTGACCACCGGCCGTGCCCGCCGCTGCGGCTGGTACGACGCCGTGATCGCCCGGTACGCCTCGCGCGTCAACGGCCTCACGGACCTCGTGATGACCAAGCTGGACGTGCTCACCGGCATCGAGAAGATCCCGGTCTGCGTCGCATACGACGTCGACGGTGTCCGCTACGACGAGATGCCGACCGACCAGAGCGCCTTCCACCACGCGACGCCGATCTACGAAGAGTTCCCCGGCTGGACCGAGGACATCTCCGGCGTGCGCACCTTCGACGAGCTCCCCGAGAACGCGAAGGCGTACGTCCTCGCCCTCGAGGCGATGTCCGGTGCACGGATCTCCTCGATCGGCGTCGGCCCCGGCCGCGAGGCCACGATCCAGCGCCACGACCTCATCGACGACTGAGGCTCGACGCACCAGCACCAGCACCAGCACCAGCAGCATCAGCACGAACGGGCGGGACCTGTCTCAGGACGGGTCCCGCCCGTCCCTGCGTCCGGACGTCATCAGTAGACTCACGTCTCGTGAAGATTCTTGTCGTCGGGTCCGGTGCTCGTGAGCACGCCATCGTCCACTCGCTCGCGCAGGAGACCCCCGCCGGGGGACCGCACGAGCTGCACGCGGCGCCCGGGAACCCGGGCATCGCAGCGCTCGCGACCCTGCACCGGGTCGACGCGCTCGACGGCAGCGCGGTCGCCGCGCTCACCGAGCAGATCGGTGCCGACCTCGTGGTCGTCGGTCCTGAGGCGCCGCTCGTCGCCGGGGTCGCCGACGCCGTGCGCGCGACGGGCACGCCGGTCTTCGGCCCGAGCGCCGACGCCGCCCGCCTCGAGGGGTCCAAGGCCTTCGCCAAGGACGTCATGGCCGCCGCGGACGTCCCGACCGCGATGGCCCGCGTCTGCTCGACGGTCGACCAGGTGGGCGACGCGCTCGACGCCTTCGGCCCGCCCTTCGTGGTCAAGGACGACGGGCTCGCCGCCGGCAAGGGCGTCGTCGTCACGACCGACAGGCTCGAGGCGCTGCGCCACGCGCAGGAGTGCTTCGCCAACCCGGACCGCGGGGGAGACCCGCGCGTGGTCATCGAGGAGTTCCTCGACGGACCCGAGGTGTCGCTGTTCTGCATCAGCGACGGCGAGACCGTCGTCCCGCTCGCACCGGCTCAGGACTTCAAGCGTGCCTTCGACGGCGACGCCGGCCCCAACACCGGCGGCATGGGCGCGTACAGCCCGCTGCCGTGGGCCCCGGAGGGCCTGACCGACGAGGTGCTGACGCGGATCGCGCAGCCGACGGTCGACGAGATGCGCTCGCGCGGGATCCCCTTCGTCGGGGTGCTCTACGTGGGGCTCGCGCTCACCAGCCGTGGCACCCGCGTCATCGAGTTCAACGCGCGCTTCGGCGACCCGGAGACCCAGGTGGTGCTCTCGCGCCTCGAGACGCCGCTCTCCGCTCTGCTGCTGTCCGCCTCGACCGGGCACCTCGACGAGCTGCCGCCGCTGCACTGGCGCGACGACGCGGCCGTCACCGTGGTGATCGCCTCGGGCGGGTACCCCGCTGCCCCGCAGACCGGCGGCCCGGTCACGGGCGTCTCCGAGGCGGAGAACCTGCCCGGGGTGCACGTGCTGCACGCGGGCACGTCGACGGACGACGAGGGCGTGCTGCGCAGCGCGGGCGGCCGGGTGCTCTCCGTCGTGGGTGTCGGCGAGACGCTCGCCGAGGCACGACGCCTGGCGTACTCGGGGGTCGACCGCATCGTGCTGCCGGGCTCGCACCACCGCACCGACATCGCCGAGCAGGCTGCGGCGGACGCCCGATGAGCGCGCAGGTACAGTCGCCGGACGACGCGCCGCTCCACCTCACTGGCTGGCGGCACGTCTACTCCGGCAAGGTCCGCGACCTCTACGAGCCCGACCTCGCCCACTACGGCGGTGTGCACCCCCTCGGCGACGTGGTGCTCGTCGTCGCCTCGGACCGCGTGAGCGCCTACGACCACGTGCTCAGCCCCGGGATCCCCGACAAGGGCACCGTGCTCACCCAGCTCAGCCTGTGGTGGTTCGAGCAGCTCACCGACATCGTCGGTAACCACGTCGTCAGCGTCGAGGCGTCCTCGATGCCCGGCGACGGCCTCGTGCCCGACGCCGTCGCAGGGCGCGCCATGGTCTGCCGCCGACTCGAGATGTTCCCGGTCGAGTGCGTGGTCCGCGGGTACCTCACCGGGTCGGGCCTCGTCGAGTACCGGCAGAGCCGCTCCGTGTGCGAGGTGCCGCTGCCCGAGGGGCTCGTCGACGGCTCACGCCTGCCCGAGCCCATCTTCACGCCGGCCACCAAGGCCGAGGTCGGCGAGCACGACGAGAACGTCAGCTTCGAGGTCGTGGCCTCGACCATCGGGCTGGAAGACGCGACCAGGCTGCGCGACCTGACCCTGGCCGTCTACGCGCGGGCCGAGGGCATCGCTCGCGAGCGCGGCATCATCCTCGCCGACACCAAGCTCGAGTTCGGGGTCGACCCGGCGACGGGCGAGATCATCCTCGGCGACGAGGTGCTCACCCCCGACTCCTCGCGCTTCTGGGCCGCCGACCGCTGGGTCCCGGGGCAGTCCCAGCCGAGCTTCGACAAGCAGCCGATCCGCGACTGGCTGGTCTCGGCCGAGTCCGGGTGGGACAAGGACGGCGTCGACGCACCGCCGCTCCTGTCGGACGAGGTCGTCGAGACGACGCGTGCCCGGTATCTCGACGCCTACCGCAGGCTCACGGGCGCCGAGCTCTGAGGGCTGGCGGGCTCTAGGCCCGGTCTTCGCCGTTCCCGCTGACCGTCGGGTGCTCGCGCCGACGTGGCGGGCGTCACGTCGGCGGCGCCTGGGCGTGCGCTGAGAGTCACCCGGTGCCAGGCTCGTCGCATGACTGGACACGTGCAGCAAGCAGCCTCCCGCGCCGGCGACCACCCCCTCGTCGAGAAGGGCGCCCGGCTCGGGTACGCCGCGAGCGGTGTCCTGCACCTCCTGCTGGCCTGGGTGACCGTCCAGCTGGCGTGGACCTCCGGCGGCGAGCAGGCCGACCAGGAGGGCGCGCTCCAGAAGCTCGCCGGCGACGGCGCCGGTCAGGTGCTGCTCTGGGTGCTGCTCGTCGGCTTCGTGCTGCTCGCGCTGTGGCAGGCCACCGAGGCGATCGCCTGGGGCGAGGCCAAGGACCGCGTCAAGGCCGCCGCCAAGGCCGTGACCTACGGTGTGCTCGCCTTCACCACCGTGACGGTGCTGACCAGCGACTCCGGCGGCGGGTCCAGCAGCGCCACGTCGAGCCTGATGTCGTCGGGCGCGGGTCGCGTGCTCGTGGGGGTCGCCGGGGTCGGTGTGGTCGCGGTCGGCGTCTACCACGTGGTGAAGGGCTGGAAGGAGAAGTTCCTCGAGGACCTCGAGTCGAGCCCGTCACGCTGGGTCCGCCGTGCCGGTCGGGTCGGCTACGTCGGCAAGGGGGCCGCGCTCGGTGTGGTCGGTGTGCTGCTCGTGGTCGCCGCGGTGCAGAGCGACCCGGAGCAGGCCGAGGGTCTCGACTCCGCGCTCCACGCGCTCGCAGGACTTCCCTACGGCGCCGTGATCCTCACGCTCGTCGCGATCGGTTTTGCCGCCTACGGCGTCTACGCCTTCGGCCGGGCGCGTCACGCCAAGGTCTGAGCAGGCGGCACCTCGTGCTCGGGTGCGTGCGCGTTCCCGACCGAGCCGCGGCCGACGTGCGTGTCGCGGGTGAGCGAGTACCCGATCGCAGCGCCCGTGCCGAGGGCGACGAGGCACGTCGCCGAGACCACCCACAGCCACCGTCGTGGGGCGCGAGCCGAGCGGGCGTCGAGAGGCGGTCGGGCGGTGGGGTGTGGCGGTGAGGCACGCATGCACCAAGTGTCCGGTATGGGTGTGACCGGGTCGGTCAGGTCGCCACGGGTTCGTGTGAAGGTCGAGCGCACAGCCTGGTCGCGCGCACCCGCATAGTTCGCTTGACGATATATATCGTCGTGGCTACGGTCGGGTGATGACCTCGTTCAAGATGACGCAGCAGGCGTACCTCATCCTGCTCACGCTCGTGCAGGAGCGCCAGCACGGCTACGGCGTCATCAAGCAGGTCGCCGAGATCTCGGGCGGCGAGGTGAGGCTCGCCGCCGGGACGCTGTACGGCAACCTCGACCGCCTGCTCGCCGCAGCGTTCGTCGTCGCCGACGGCGAGGAGATCGTCGACGGTCGGCTGCGCCGCTACTACCGCGCGACCGACCTCGGCGCGCAGGCGGCGCAGACCGAGACCGAGAACCTCGCGAGGCTCGCTGCCCGCGCGCAGCGGGTGCTCGACCGACCACGGGCGCTCGGACGCCCAGCACTAGGGGGTGCGTGAGCATGGCTGGCAGGGGGACCACGACGATGACGACGACCGAGCGCACAGCACGGCTGTGGCTGCGGGCCTACCCGCGGCGGTGGCGCTACGCCTACGGCGAGGACCTCGTCGGGACGCTGCTCGACCTCGCCGGGCCGGACGCACGGACGGTGCGGCTGGGCGACGGGGTGTCGGTGGTGCGCGCCGGGTGGGCGCTGCGGTGGCGCGAGCACCCGCCACTGGGGCCGTGGCTCGCGTACAGGCTGCGTGAGCGCGGGCTGCCCGCGCAGTACCGGCCGTGGCTGATGGACGACCTCCTCGGCCGGTTCCACGCGCTCCGGAGCACCGGGACCGGCATCGTTGCGGCTGCCGTGGTGCTCTTGGGTCTCGTCGCAGTCCTGCCCTTCCTCGCGCCGTTGCTCGCGGTGGCCCCCGAGGCCATCGTGACGGGCTTCGGTGGCATGCTGCTCGTGACGGCGGTGGTCCAGCCACGTGCTCGTGCGCGCCACATCTGGCAGCGCGACGTGAGCGGGTGGCTCCCGCCCGAGCTCCGCCCTCGAGGAGAGCGGTGGAAGGCCGAGGTCGAGCTCGCCCAGTACCGCGCGAGCCTGCGCCGGGACGGCGACGGCTACGACGGCATGGACGGGTTCGCGACCGACGGGGGTGCAGGTCGTGGGTGACTCGCGCACTCTCCTGGAGCAGTCCGCCCGTCTCTGGCTGCGGGCCTACCCGCGCCGGTGGCGGTTCTCCTGCGGCGAGGACCTCGTCGGGACGCTGCTCGACCTCGCCGGGCCGGATGCGCGGACGGTCCGTCTCCGTGACGGGCTCTCCGTACTGTGGGCCGGGTGGGCGCTGCGGTTCCGCGAGCACCCGCCGCTGCTGCCGTGGCTGCGGTACCGGCTCTTCGGAGCCGACCTTCCTGTCGATTACCGGGTGTGGATGATCGACGACCTCCTCGGGCGGCTGCATGCGCTGCGGTGGTTCGTCGCCTATCTCGTCCTGCTCGTCGTCTCCATGGGAATGTTCTTCGGTGTGGTCGGAGACCTAGACGTGTGGACGCAGATGCTCTCCGGTTGGCCGTGGTGGGTCGCCTTCGGGGTCCTCAGCACTGTCGTCGGGCCTCGGTACAGCGCGCGGAAGGTCTGGCGCAAGCACGTCAGCGGCTGGGTCCCGCCCGAGCTTCGCCCTCGTCGACAGCGCGCCGAGGCGGTGCGTGAGCTCGCCGAGTTCCGGGCGGCGAGCGGGTACGAGGGGCCGAGCAGCCCGCTCGCACGGGGCTGACAGCGCCTCCCTCACACGGGGCTGGTGTCGCCTCGGGCGGTGCTGCGTGTGGGATCTCGCACACCGTCCTGCTGAGTTGAGCCTTACCTCTCCAAGGTAAGGCATGCCATACTCGAAGCATGACGACGACAGCGACGACCGAGACCGTCACGCGTGCCGAGCCCGCCTACCGTGTCTTCGACGTCACCGTCGCCCGGGTGCAGGAGCTCAGCCCGTCGTTCGTGCGTGTCACCTTCACGGGGCCTGACGCTGCGGCCTTCGGCACCGACGGGCTCGACCAGCGCATCAAGCTGGTGCTCCCCAACGAGGCCGGGCACCGTCCCGACGCCGCCGACTTCGAGGGTGACTCCTGGTACGCCGCGTGGCGCGAGCTCCCTGACGAGCTCCGCTGCCCGCTGCGCACCTACACGGTCCGCGCCGTCCGTCCGCACGTCGGCCTCGGCGAGGTCGACGTCGACATGGTGGTCCACGTGTCCGACGACGGCCACGACGGCCCCGCCGCGCGCTGGCTCCAGACCGTCGAGACCGGCACGCCCTGCGTCCTCATCGGTCCGAACGCTCGCTACGACGGCCCGGCGTCGGGCATCGAGTGGGCGCCGCCCGCGTCGGCCACCACCCTCGTCCTCGCGGGTGACGAGACCGCGGCCCCGGCCATCTGCTCCATCCTCGAGTCCCTCGCCCCCGGTACCGAGGCGCAAGCCTTCGTCGAGGTCCCGCTCGAGGCCGACGCACTCTCGCTCACCCTGCCTGCCGGGGCGTCGATCACCTGGCTGCCGCGCAGCCGCGGCGGATCCGACCCCGTCGAGCACGGCAGCCTCCTCGACGGCGCGGTCCGCGCCCACATGCAGCTCTGCGCCGCCAAGCAGGCTGCCGGCCTGTGCGACACCTCGTGCCACGACGTGCCCATCGAGCGCATCAGCCTGCCCAAGGGCCAGCCCGCTGCGGAGCTCGAGGACGTCGACGTCGACACCACCATCCTCTGGGAGGTCCCGACCGCCGACACGTCGGCCGGGCCCCTCACCGACTGCTACGCCTGGATCGCCGGAGAGGCTGGCGTCATCAAGCTCCTCCGCCGCCACCTCGTGAGCGACCTCGGCATCGACCGCCGCTCCGTCGCCTTCATGGGCTACTGGCGCCGCGGCAAGGCCGAGGGCTGACAGGAGCCGTGACCGCCGCCGGTCGCGGAGCCGGCAGCGTGCCGGAGGGGGACGTCGCCCTGACGGCAGTGATCGCCCACGCCACCCGGCAGGCGGTCGAGCAGCTGCACGCCGAGCACGACGGGCCCTTCTGCGTGTACGCGCTCGCCACGAGCGGCGAGGCGCTGCGCCCCTACCTGGTCGTGACGCCTGACGGCGAGACCCGGTGGGACCTCCCCGACAGCCCGTTCGCGGTCTACGGCGACGAGCACCTCGCCAGCCTCGAGCACCTGTTCACCGCGCGCGGTGACCTCTTCGACATGTCGCCGGCCGATGCCGCCACGGAGCACGACCTCCGGCTCGCGGCCATGGAGGCGGCTCTGCGAGCCCTCGACGTCGAGGGGCTCTTCGGGACGGGCGTCGCCCGCGAGCAGGTCCTGCTCCTCGTCACGACCCTGCCGCCGGACGAGACGGACGCAGCCTTCGCGCGTCGTCTCAACCCGGTCGGCCCGCTCCTCACGGCCTGGCTCGACGAGGCGTCCGAGGGCGGCACGTCGGGTCGATGACCGTGGTCGGTACGGCCGCGAGACGCGGCCCCCGCCCGTGCGCCCGCGCGATAAACTGTGCGCGAAGCACGCAGGGGACCGACCGGGCGTCTGACGCCCGAGCCTCGCAGTGCCTCCGCCCTCACGCCCTCGCGTGACCAGAACCGAGCACTAGGAGCCCCCGTGGGACGCGTAGTCGTCGACGTCATGCCCAAGCCCGAGATCCTCGACCCGCAGGGGAAGGCCGTCGCCGGCGCCCTGCCGCGGCTCGGCTTCACCGGCTTCACGAGCGTCCGCCAGGGCAAGCGCTTCGAGCTCGAGGTCGACGGGCCGGTGACCGACGAGGTCCTCGCCGCCGCCCGCGAGGCCGCCGCGACCGTGCTGTCCAACCCCGTCATCGAGGACGTCGTTGCCGTGATCGACGCCGCGAGCCTCGAGGCCGTCCCGGGCGCCCAGGCATGAGCGACGTCCTCACCGGCGCGCGGATAGGAGTCATCACCTTCCCCGGCACGCTCGACGACCGCGACGCCGCCCGCGCCGTCCGCATCGCTGGCGCCACCGCCGTGCCGCTGTGGCACGCCGACGCCGACCTGCACGGCGTCGACGCCGTGGTCCTGCCGGGCGGGTTCTCCTACGGCGACTACCTCCGCGCCGGTGCGATCTCGCGCTTCGCCCCGGTCATGGACGTCCTCGTGGACGCCGCGAAGGGCGGCCTGCCCGTCCTGGGCATCTGCAACGGCTTCCAGATCCTCACCGAGTCGCACCTGCTGCCCGGCTCGATGATCAAGAACGACTCGCTGTCCTTCCTGTGCCGCGAGCAGCGCCTCACGGTCGAGAACGCGGACACCGCCTGGACCCGCGGCTTCCGTGCCGGCCAGGAGATCACCATCCCGCTGAAGAACCAGGACGGCCAGTTCGTCGCCGACGAGCACACCCTCGACGAGCTCGAGGGCGAGGGGCGCGTCGTGTTCCGCTACGCGGGCGAGAACCCCAACGGCTCGCGCCGCGGCATCGCCGGCATCACCAACGCGGCGGGCAACGTCGTCGGTCTCATGCCGCACCCCGAGCACGCCGTCGAGGTGGGCTTCGGGACGGCCGCCGAAGCCGGCCCCCGTGCCGGCACCGACGGTCTGACCTTCTTCACCTCGGTCCTCGGGACGCTCGTCACCGCCTGACGCGCACCCGCCCGCACGAGGCCTCGGTCGAACCTGACCGGGGCCTCGTGCGCGTCGCGGTGGGTGCAGCGCCCGGGGTCAGAGCCCTGGGGCGTCAGAGCGCTGCGACATCAGAGACCTGTGACATCAGAGGCCTGCGACGAGGTTGACCACCGACGCGATGATCACCGAGCCGAAGAGGTACGACAGCAGCGCGTGGCGCAGCACCGCGGCGCGCAGCTCCGACGTCCTGACGTCCGTGTCCGAGATCGCGAAGCTCATGCCGATCGTGAAGGCCACGTACAAGAAGTCCGAGTAGCGGGGCGGGTCGTCCTGGTTGAAGTCGATGCCCCCGGCCGGCTCGGAGAAGTACGCCTGCGCGTAGTGCAGCCCGAAGAGCGTGTGCACGGCCAGCCACGACACCACCACGCTCACGACGGCGACCACGGCCGCGACCACCTGCGACCGGTGGTCCTCCGGAGAGGCGAGCAGCAGGACGCCGACCCCGACGAGGCTCGCGAGCGCCGCCGCGAGCACGACGAGGTGCGCCACCCGACGGGTCGGCTCCTCGCGGGTGGCGTGCGCCGCCGTCTCGGACGGGTCCATCGTCCACACGTCCCACCAGGTCCACGCGGTGAAGGCCAGCGCGGCGGCTGCCCAGCCGACGAGGGGCGCGACCAGCAGCTCGCCGAGGACCGCCGTGGCCGCGGTGCCCGCCGCTCCGACCAGCAGGCCCACCAGCAGGCGGGTCATCGGGGTGGTGCTCGACGCGGCGCGGCGCGCGGCGGACTGCGGTGCGGGCTGCTCGGTCACCACGCCAGTCAACCATCGTCCGCCGCGCCTGGGCCCCTGGCGCACGGGCCCAGCCTCTGGGTGAAGGATCAGGCCTGCAGCGCGATCTCCACGTCGTCGATGAGGTCCTGCACGTCCTCGAGGCCGACGCTCAGGCGCACCGTCGTCTCCGCGATGCCCACCGCGGCGCGCCCCTCGGGGCCGAGACGTCGGTGGGTGGTGGTCGCCGGGTGTGTGATGAGCGACTTGGCGTCGCCGAGGTTGTTCGAGATGTCGATGACCTCGAGGGCGTCGAGGAACGCGAAGGTGCGCTTCTTGGCGGCCTCCGGGTCGGTGCCCTCGGGCACGGCGAGGTCGAAGGTCACCACGGTCCCGCCGCCCGTCTGCTGCTTGAGGGCGAGCGCGTGCTGCGGGTGCGAGGGCAGGAACGGGTAGCGCACCCGGGTGATCCCCGGCAGCGTCTCGAGGTGCTCGGCGACCTTCAGGGCGGCGGCCGTCTGCGCGGCGACGCGGATCGGCAGGGTCTCGAGACCCTTGAGCAGCACCCAGGCGTTGAAGGCGCTGAGCGAGGGCCCGGTGTTCCTGATGAACTTCTGCACCGGCCCCTCGATGTACTCGGTCGAGCCGAGGATCGCGCCGCCGAGCACCCGGCCCTGCCCGTCGATGTGCTTGGTCGCCGAGTAGACGACGACGTCCGCGCCGAGCTCGAAGGGCTTCTGGAGGATGGGTGTCGCGAACACGTTGTCCAGCACCACGACGGCGCCGGCCGCGTGCGCGAGCTCGCAGACCCGCTCGACGTCGACGATGTCCTGCATGGGGTTGGACGGCGTCTCGAAGAACACGACGTCGGCCTGGGTGGCCAGCGCCGCCTCCCACTGGTCGGTCTCGTGGCCGTCCACGTAGTCGACCGTCACACCCCAGTCCGCGAAGATCTCGTCGAAGATGACGACGGTCGACCCGAAGAGTGCGCGGGCCGAGACGATGCGAGAGCCGGACCGGACGAGCGCGGCGAGCGAGGTGAAGACGGCGGACATGCCGGTCGCCGTCGCGTAGCAGGCCTCGGCACCGTCGAGGAGCCGCAGGCGCTCCTCGAACATGTGGACCGTCGGGTTGCCGTACCGGGAGTAGATGAACCGGTCGGTCTCGCCCTTGAAGGCGGCCTCGGCGTCGGCGGCACGGTCGTAGACGTAGCCCTGCGTGAGGTAGATCGGCTCGGAGGTCTCCTGGAACTCCGAGCGCACCTGGCCGCCGCGGACGGAGACCGTCGCAGGACGCAGGGAGCGGACGGCGGGGGAGCCGTCATCGGCAGGGGCGGAGGTCGAGGCGTCGGGGGCGGTCGACATCGGGGCTCACTCCCCGGCGGTGTAGGTGGTGCTCGGCAGGCCCCGCAGGCGCCAGCCGTTCACGGTGCGCTGGCCGTAGAGGTCGGTGTCGCCCTCGAAGCCCTCGAGCACGTTGTACGACGGCCCGAGGCCCGCGGCCGTGGCGTCGACGGCTGCGCCGATCGACCGGTTGCCCGAGCGGCACAGGAAGATCACCGGGCGGCCGTCGCCGGGGGCGAGACCCGCCTCGGTGAGCTGCTCGACGAAGGTCGGGTTGGGGCCGAAGGCCGTGGCCCACTCGGCGAACACGACCTCGCGGTCGCCGTCGAGGTCGGCGATGTCGGGGACACCGACCTGCTGCCACTCGCCCACGGTGCGCACGTCCACGAGGACGGCGTCGGGGGTGGACTCGAGCAGGTCCCACGCCTGCTGGGGGGTCAGGTCGCCTGCGTAGCTCATGAGGATCCTCCATCGGTCCTGGCGGTAGCACCCTCGCCCCGACGCGCGGTGCGTGGAGGGGTTGCTGCGGCGTCGTCGTGCCAGGTCACTCAGCCGCTCTGGATGGTTGTCCCCCTGAGCATCACCCCCGACCGCCAGAATGAGACAGCCAGTCCAGCATGCAAGACAGAGTGTGCTCGCTGATTGACATGGACGCCGAGGCGCGCCAATCCTTGACGCAGGTCATGAGTGCCAGCGCGTAACCCCGGTTTGCTGGCCGGCAACCCTCCTCCGCGGTGGGGTGCCCCGGGTGACGACCTGGCCGGACCCAGACGGGCTCCGGCAAGCGCGGGACTCGGTCGGACCCAGGTGCGTCGATCCCCACACCGTCCTGGAGGATCCATGTCTGCCACCCCTGAGTCCCAGTCCTGCCTGCCGGTCGTCGGCTCGGACACCCTCGTCCCGCTCGTCGACGGCCGCACGGTCACCTACGCCAATCTCGACTGCGCAGCGAGCGCCCCCGCGCTCCAGGCCGTCGCCGACCGCGTGACCCAGGTGCTGCCGCTCTACGCGTCCGTGCACCGCGGCGCCGGGTACCTCTCGCAGGTGTCGACGGCCCTCTACGAGGCCTCGCGCCAGACGATCGGCGCCTTCGTCGGGGCGCGCGGCGACGACGTCACCGTCGTCACCCGCAACACCACGGACTCCCTCAACCTGCTCGCCGGCTGCATCCCGGCCGACGCCGACGGCACCCCGGGCCGGGTGCTCGTCCTCGACGTCGAGCACCACGCCAACCTGCTGCCCTGGCAGCGGTCGGCCGGCGGCGCGACCGTGCTGCACGGCGCCGCAACCGTCGCCGAGACGCTCGAGGCGATCCGTGACGAGCTGGCCCGCGCCCCCTACGCGCTGCTCGCCCTCACCGGGGCGTCGAACGTCACCGGTGAGCTGCTGCCCGTCGCCGAGGTCGTCGCGATCGCCCACGCCGCCGGGACGCGGGTCGCACTCGACGGTGCCCAGCTGGTCCCGCACCGCCGGTTCTCGCTCGAGGCCACGGACGTCGACTACATCTCGTTCTCGGGGCACAAGACCTACGCGCCCTTCGGGTCCGGCGCGCTCGTGGGCCGTCGCGACTGGCTCGACGCCGGTACCCCGTACCTCGCCGGAGGCGGCGCCGTCCGTCAGGTCGACATCGACGAGGTCGTCTGGACGAACGCCCCGGCCCGCCACGAGGCCGGCTCGCCCAACGTGGTCGGCGCGGTCGCACTGGCCGCTGCCTGCGACGCCCTCGCGGCGCTGCCCGCCGGCACGCTCGAGGCGCACGAGGCGTTCCTGCGCGAGCGGCTGGTGACCGGGCTCGAGTCGATCCCCGGCGTCCAGGTGGTGCGCGCCTGGGCCGACGCCGCAGACCCGGTCGGCGTGGTGACCTTCTCGGTCGTCGGGCACGACCCGGGCCTCGTGGCCGCGTACCTGTCGGCCGAGCACGGCATCGGCGTGCGCGACGGTCGCTTCTGCGCCCACCCGCTCCTTGCCCGCCTCGGCTACGCCTCGGGGGCGGTGCGCGCGAGCGTCGGCGTCGGGACCACGCAGGAAGAGGTCGACCGCCTGGTCTCCGCCCTCGAGAGCTACGTCACCGACGGCCCGACGGCCCGTTACGAGATCGTCGACGCCTGCTGGACCGTGGCCGACGACCCCCGTCCGCTGCCCGAGGGCAGCGGGCTCTCGGGCCTCATCGCGACCGCTGCGGCCGGCTTCATCGCCGCCGCCGAGGGCTGTGGCCCCGCGCCCGAGGCCGGTGCACGGTCCGGTGCCCAGGGTGTCGCCCGCCCGGTGGGTGCGCTGGTCGACGCCTGACGTCCGGCCTCTCGTCTCACGGCTCGCGAGCCGTGCTCGCCCCGCGGGCGCTCCTGGAGCCCGCCCGGCACTCCGCCCCGGCTGGTCCACCCGGCCGGGGCGGAGCCGTTCCGGGGGTGTCGGCGACCCTCCTCAGGGCTGGATCGAGATGCCCAGGTGGGCGGCGAGCAGCGGCGCGAGGTCGAGGAACTGGTCGGTGCTCACCGTGGTGCCCTTGAGGCCGGTGATCCCGGTGATCTGGCCGAGGTCGGCGCCGCGCAGGTCCGCGCGGGTCAAGGTGGCCCGGGACAGCGTGAGCTGGGCGATGCGCGTCCCGACAAAGCTCATCCGGGTGCCGCGGACGGACGCCAGGTCGAGCTCGCCGATGACGCAGTCGGTGAAGGTCACGTCCGTCAGCCGGGCCTCGCGCAGGTTGAGGTAGTCGATCTTGGTGCCCTCGAAGGTCACCCGGGACCACTGCGAGCCGTAGGCCTGGACCCCGCCGAGCCGGCTCGCGCGGACCGTCACGTCCTGCCAGTCGCCTGAGGAGACGTCGAGCGTCGAGGCGTTGACCGCGTCGAAGGTGCAGTCGCTCACACGGGACGAGGCGAGCTCGGCGCCGGAGAGGTCTGTGCCGGTGAAGGAGCACTCGATGATCCGGGAGTCGACCGCGTCGATCCCGCTGAGGTCCGTCCCGTCGAAGGTGAGGACCTCGACGTAGGCCTCGGGGGCGAAGGCTGATGCGGATCCTGTCGAGGTGCTGCTCGGGGCGCTGTCGTGTCCGGTGGTCTCCGAGGTGGGCATGCGTCCAGGTTCTCACGGAGGGCTGACAGCACGTCGTCCAGAGGCGGACGGGAACATCCGGGTGGTGGAGGCGGTTACGCTAGCAGTTGAACGTTCAAGCAAGGAGTGCAGGTGTACGACGTCGTGGTCATCGGGGCAGGGCAGGCCGGGCTGTCGGCCGCCTACCACCTGCGCCGGAGCGGGCTCGAGCCTGGCGAGCACATGGTCGTGCTGGACTCGAGCGACGGGCCCGGCGGCGCCTGGCGCGAACGCTGGGACTCCCTCACCCTCGGCGCCGCCCACGGCATCCACGACCTGCCCGGCCTGCCGATCGGTGCCCCCGACCCGACCGAGCCCGCGTCGGTCGCGGTCAGCCGCTACTACGGCACCTACGAGGAGACCTTCGGGCTCGACGTCGTCCGACCGGTCCGCGTGCGCGACGTCCGCCCGCTCGAGGGGCCCGACGGGCCCGTGGACGTCGACGACCGCGGTGTCGACCGAGGCTCACCGCTCGTCGTCAGCTCCGACGCAGGCTCGTGGACCACCCGCACGGTCGTCAGCGCCACCGGCACCTGGACGCGGCCCTACTGGCCCGCGTACCCCGGGCGCGAGACCTTCCTCGGGCGGCAGCTCCACACCCACGACTTCGTCTCCGCCGAGGAGCTCCGCGGCCAGCACGTGGTCGTCGTCGGCGGTGGGGCCTCGGCCGTCCAGTTCCTGCTGCAGCTCGCCAAGGTCACCACGACCACCTGGGCCACCCGGCGGCCGCCCGTCTTCGACGACCGAGCCTTCGACCAGGAGTGGGGGCGCGACGTCGAGCGCCGCGTGGTCGAGCGGACCTCCGCCGGCCTGACCACCCTGAGCGTCGTCGGTGCCACCGGCCTTCCGCTCACGCCCGTCTACCAGCAGGGCATCGACGACGGCGTGCTCGTCTCCCGCGGGATGTTCACCGAGATCACGCCCACCGGGGTCGTGTTCCCCGACGGAGAGGTCCGCGCCGACGTCATCCTCTGGGCCACCGGCTTCCGGCCCGCCGTCGACCACCTCGCGCAGTTGCGCCTGCGCGAGCCCGGCGGTGGCATCGCGACGGACGGCGTCCACGTCGACCGCGACCCCCGCGTGCTCCTCGCCGGCTACGGCTCAGGTGCGTCGACCATCGGCGCCACCCGCGCGGGGAGGGCCGCGGCGCTCGCGGCCGTGGCGCGCCGCGCAGCCTGAGGTGGCTGCCACGGGTGCTGGCCTGCCGCCGGTATGTCGCAGGCGACTGGTTCGGGCTAGCGGAGAGGCTCCAGCCTGCTGTACAGGTCGATCTGGTCGGCCTCGTACCAGGACGCGAGGATCTCGTGGATGCGCGCCTCCGTGCTGGCGTCGAGCCGGATCACGTCCGCGCTGAACCGTCCGGTGGTCGGGTCGGGCGACCAGACGAGCAGCCCGACCTCGGTGGCGTGCTCGCCGAGAGCGCTCATGGCCGCCTCCCCGTCCTCGGCCGACGGCGCGTCGCCGCTGGGCGGGGAGTAGGTGGGAGGCGTCGAGCCGGGCGGGACGTGCCCTGCCGGCGGGTCGCTGCTCACCGGTTCGGTGAGCGTGAAGGTCTCGTCGGCGTAGGTCCCGACCACCCAGGCCGAGCCGAAGGTGACACCCATGACCGTCTCGGCGTCGGGGACGTCGGCCCAGTCGAGGCCGACGACCGTCGGCCCACCGCACTGCGGTGGGTTGGACTCCATGACCGTGCTCAGGCAGAGCTCCGGAGGTTCGTCACCCTGCTGGATGATGAATGCCGACGTGGTGTATCGCTGCGGCTCGCCCAGCGGGTCGGGGGCCGGTGCCGCGAGGACGGCGCCACCGTCCGCGCAGCCGGCGAGGACCAGCCCGAGCGTGAGCACACCGGCGATGCCCTTCTGCCTGGTCGAGATCATGACTGCCCCCTGCGTCACGGAGGCGCTGGTGCACCCCACGACATGACTGTGTGCCGGAGCGGCCGGTCCTTGCGTCTGGTCGTGCCGGGCTTGGCCGGATCAGCCCCGCGGGACCACTGAGCCGGAGAGGTGCAGACGGGACCGGCGAGCATCCCAGCCGACGTAGTCGAAGCCAGCGCCGTGGTCCGAGGCACCCGAGAGGCCCGACCCGCCCGGGGCAGCAGCCTCAGCACCTCGGACGTCCCCGCGCGGCGTGAACGCGAGGTCGACCGTCCCCGGGAGCAGCACGGGCGACGCGAAGTCGACCGTCCAGTCGAAGGCCTCGCCGCGGGTGGGCCCCACCTGGGCGAGGGCGCGGCTGGCCGTGTACATGCCGTGGGCGATCGCCCGCCGGAACCCGAAAGCCTTCGCGGTCAGCGCGGACAGGTGGATCGGGTTGTGGTCGCCCGACACCGCGGCGTAGCGACGGCCGGCCCCGGCGTCGAGGGACCACCGGGCGGTCGGGGTCGGCGGCGTGAAGGTCGGGCGGTCGCCGGCTGACGTGGAGGCTGTCGACGCACTGCCGTCCGACGCGGCGCGCACCGTCGGGTCGTCGGCGCGCGGCGCACCACCGGCGTGGACGCCCTTGGCGAGGTACGTCGACACCCCGCGCCACACGACCTCGGTGCTGTCGCCTGCGCCGTAGCGCGCGGAGACCTCGGTGACGAGGTCGACCTGCGTGCCCGTGCGGTGCGGGCGGAGGTTCTCGGCGTGGGCCTCGACGAGCAGCTGCTCGGCGACGCCCACGGCGCGGTGCACGGTGACGGCATTCGCCAGGTGCACCATCCCGGCGACGCGCAGCGGGAAGTCGTCGCGCACCATGAGGGCCGTCGCGACCGGGAAGGCGAGGACGTGCACGAACCCGGCCGGGAGCGTGCCGTCCACCGGCTCGCCGAGGAGCCGCTGGTACGCGACGAGGTGCTCGGGCTCGGCCACCACGTCGGCCACCCGGTAGGTGACCGACGGCAGGGTGGCCGTCGCCGGGTCGGGTGTGCGGCGCGGCAGCAGCGCCCTCGCGTAGAGGCCGCGCAGCTCGGGGACAGAGGCGAGGGTCTTGACCGTCCGCAGGGAGCCCGTCATGCGCCGACCATGTTCTGCCCGCAGACGCGCAGCGTCGTGCCGTTGATCCCGCCGGCGGCAGGCCCGGCGAGGAAGGCGACCGCCTCGGCGACGTCGATCGGCAGGCCGCCCTGCTGCACCGAGCTGAGGCGGCGGGCGACCTCGCGGGTCGCGAAGGGCATGCGGGCCGTCATCTCGGTCTCGATGAACCCGGGGGCGACGGCGTTCGCCGTCCCGTCGACCTTCGCCATGAGCCGGCCGGTCGACCGGACCATGCCGATGACCCCGGCCTTGGAGGTCGCGTAGTTCGTCTGACCACGATTGCCCGCGATGCCGCTCGTCGAGGCCAACGACACGATGCGCGGCGCGTCGGTGAAGTGCTCGGACCGCATGAGCGCGTCGTCGATCCGCAGCTGGGCCGCGAGGTTCACGGCGAGGACGGCGTCCCACTTCTCGGGCGTCATGTTGGCCAGGAGCTTGTCGCGGGTGATCCCCGCGTTGTGCACCACGATGTCGATGCTCCCGTGCCGGGACACGGCGTGCTCGATGATCCGCTCGCCGGCGTCGGGGGCGGTGATGTCGAGCTGGAGGGCGGTGCCCTTGATGCGGTTGGCGACGGCAGCGAGGGACTCGCCGGCCGCCGGGACGTCGACCACGACCACGCGGGCCCCGTCGCGCGCCAGCGTCTCGGCGATCGCTGCGCCGATGCCTCGCGCGGCACCGGTCACGACGGCGACGCGGCCGTCGAGCGGGCTGGACCAGTCGACGGCCGACCCGGCTGCCGAGCCGACGGTGAGGGTCTGGCCGTCGACGTAGGCGGACTTCGCCGAGAGCAGGAACCGCAGCGCCGCTCCCACCGACGGGGCGGCGAGGTCGACGTCGTCGGTCAGCACGACGCCGTTGGCCGTCGCGCCGCCGCGGAGCTCCTTGGCGACCGAGCGCAGGAGGCCCTCGACGCCCTGGCGTGCTGCGGCGACGGCAGGTGCGTCGTCGGCGGTCGCCGTGCGGGACACGGTGACCACGCGCCCTCCCGGGGCGAGGGAGCGCAGCGTCGAGGCGAGGTCGAGCGCCGGGGCCGAGAGGTCGTCCGGGTGCGTCACCTCGGTGAGCACGAGCACGACCGCACCCCACGGGACGTGCTCGGTCCCCACGACCGTGCGGTGCACCTCGAGGTCGGCTGCGGCGAAGCCGGTCGACATGAGCAGCTGGGCGAGGATGTCGGAGTCCTCGCCCGTGCCGGTGGTGGCGCCCAGCACGAGCACGGGACCCGCGGTGAGCGGGGCGCCCTCGGTGAAGCGGCGCAGCACCGACGGGCGGGGCAGCCCGAGGGTCTTGGCGACCTTCGCGCCGAGACCACCGTTGACCAGGGAGATGTAGCCGTCGCTCATCGCCGTCCTCCGTCCGCAGTCGCGTCGGTCGTGGTGGTGTCCCCGGGGACGGACTCGATGAGGGCGGCGACGCCGAGGCCTCCTGCGGCGCAGACGGAGACGAGCGCGCGTGACACCTGGCCGGTCTCGGCAGCGCGGGCTGCCACGAGCTTGGCGGCCGTGGCGACGATGCGCCCGCCCGTCGCGGCGAAGGGGTGACCGGCCGCGAGGGAGGAGCCGACGACGTTGAGGCGGCTGCGGTCGACCGACCCGAGGGCGCCGTCGAGGCCGAGCTCGGTGCGGCAGTACTCGTCGTCCTCCCACGCCGCGAGCGTCGTGAGCACCGTCGACGCGAAGGCCTCGTGGATCTCCACGAAGTCGAGGTCGTCGAGGGAGAGCCCGGCGCGGGCGAGCAGACGCGGCACCGCGTGGGCGGGTGCCATGAGCAGCCCGTCGTGGCCGTGCACGTAGTCCACCGCGGCGGTCTCGGCGTCGACGACCCGCGCCAGCACTGGCAGGTCGTGCTCGTCGGCCCAGTCGCGTGACGCGAGGAGCACCACGGAGGCGCCGTCGGTGAGCGGCGTCGAGTTCCCGGCGGTCATGGTGGCCGGTGTCGGCAGCGAGGTGCCGAAGGCGGGCTTGAGCGAGCCGAGCTTCTCGGCGGAGGTGTCCGCGCGCAGGTTCTGGTCGCGGGCCAGCCCGCGGAACGGCGTGACGAGGTCGTCGAAGAACCCGGCCTCGTAGGCGGCGGCGAGGTTCTGATGGCTCGCGAGGGCGACGGCGTCCTGGTCCTCGCGGCTGATGCCCCAGCGCGCGGTGGTGAGCGCCTGGTGCTCGCCCATCGACAGCCCGGTGCGCGGCTCGTCGGTCCGCGGGGCTGCGGGTGCGAGGTCGCCCGGGCGCACGGCGGCGAAGGCCTTGAGGCGGGCACTGAGCGTCTTGGCCTGCGAGGCCTTGAGGATCGCGTGCCGCAGCCCCTCGCTCACCGCGATCGGGGCGTCCGAGATGGTGTCGGTACCACCGGCGACGCCGGACTCGATCTGCCCGAGCCGGATCTTGTTGCTCACCGAGACCACGGCCTCGAGACCCGTCGCGCAGGCCTGCTGGAGGTCGTAGGCCGGCGTGGTGGGGGAGAGCGCGGACCCGAGGACGCACTCGCGGGTGAGGTTGAAGTCGCGGGAGTGCTTGAGGACCGAGCCCGCCACGACCTCGCCGAGGCGCTCGCCCTGCAGCCCGAACCGGGCGACCAGCCCGTCGAGGGCGGCGGTCAGCATGTCCTTGTTGCCGGCGTCGGCGTAGGTGCCGCCCGCGCGGGCGAAGGGGATGCGGTTCCCGCCGACGATCACCGCGTCCCGGAGCGCTCGTCGCGCCTCGGCCTGGGCTGTCGAGCTGTGGTCCTCACCGGGTGCTGCAGGGGTCCTTCGGGGCACGTTCGTCTCCTCGCGTCGTCGCTCGGGTGTCGCTCTGGTGCGGTGGGCAGGTCCCGGCCGGACAGCGCGAAGACTTACCGACACCCACGGTACCTGGTACCTCGGTCGCGGTCCCGGTGAGAGGCCCGGGCTGTGGACGAGGCCCTACGCTGACCCGGGTGTGCACGGCCGCCGCGGCTAGTGCGTCGTCCGACCCCGAGGAGCTGCAGGTGCTGCGCACGCCCGTGCTGGAGATCGCCGTCCAAGACGTCGCCGGGGTGCGCGTCGCCGCCGACGTCGGAGCGGTGCGGGCGGAGCTGTGCGTCGCCCTCGGGGCGACCGGCGGGCTCACGCCGAGCGTCGGGCTCGTCGCGGCTGCGGTCGCCGCGGCAGAGGCGAGGCTCGAGATCCACCCCCTCGTCCGGTGCCGTGCCGGTGGGTTCGTCTACGACGAGACCGAGACCGGCGTCCACCTGCGCGACGTCCGTGCGCTCGTGGCTGCTGGCGCGTCCGGTGTGGTCGTCGGTGCGCTCACCCCGTCGGGGACCGTCGACCATGACGCGGTCGCCCGCCTCGTCGAGGCGGCGGACGGCGCCGAGGTGACCTTCCACCGGGCGGTCGACACCCTCGACGACCCGGCGTCGGCCGTCGAGGCGCTCTGCGCGCTCGGGGTGACCCGTGTGCTGACCTCGGGCGGCGCGGCGCGGAGCCTCGACGGGCTCGCCGTGCTGCGTGCCATGGTCGACGCAGCCGCGGGTCGGCTCCAGGTCATGGCTGGTGGTGGGGTCCGCCCCGAGGACGTCGCGGCCCTCGTGGCCGTCGGCGTCGACGCGGTGCACCTGTCGGCGAAGGCGGTCCGGAGCGCCGACGGGGGAGTGGGCGGCGGTGCCGGCGCCGGCCTCGAGGTCACGGACCCTGCTGTGGCGCTGGCCGCCGCGGAGGCGCTCCGATCGGCGGTCGCCCGCCCCTGACGTCGAGGTCCGGCGACGTCCCTCCCGGCGAAGGCCCCCGACCATCCGCCGCGTGGGATCGTGTCCATCGTCTGTCCCGGACCGCGCGTAACCGGACAGGACGGGACGCATCGCCACTGGTGGGGTGTGTCCTGCGTCTCGATTAGGTAACAGTCGGCGAAACTTCATCCACAGCCCTAGTCTGTTCGTTAGGTTCCCTTACTAAAGCCTCTGACGACCGGGGCGTGAGCGACGTCACGACGTCGCACGACGAAAGGACCGACGATGATCCGAACTGAGGGCCTCAGGCGACTGCTCCCCGCAGCCGCGCTGGCCTCGAGCCTCGCCCTGATCGTCTCAGGGTGCAGCAGCGACTCGAACGGGGGCGGAGGAGGAGGCGGCGACGACGCCGAGGGCACCGTCCTCAACGTGTGGGCAGGCGCGCAGACCCCGCTCGTGGCGAACTTCAACCCGTACTCGACCGGCATCCAGAACGGCACGCTCGGCCCCATCTACGAGCCGCTCTTCTACTACAACCGCGCCGCCTCGGGTGACCCGGTCCCCATGCTCGGCGAGAGCTTCGAGTTCAACGAGGACGGCACCCAGCTCACCGTGAAGACCCGCGAGGGCGTCACCTGGAACGACGGCACACCCTTCACCGCGAAGGACGTCGCCTTCACCTGGAACTACGAGCCGGCCAAGCCGATCGGCCTCGTCTCGGCCGAGGCCACCGACGACACCACCGTCGTCGCGACCTTCGAGACCGCGCAGTACACGACCGCCGCCGGGCTCTTCATGGCCGCGATCGTCCCCGAGCACATCTGGAAGGACATCACGCCGGAAGAGGCTGGTGCCTGGACCAACGAAGAGGCCGTCGGGACCGGGCCGTACATGGTCGAGTCCACCTCGTCGCAGGCCTTCACCCTCACCAAGAACCCGAACTACTGGGAAGAGGGAAAGCCGACGGTCGACAAGCTCCGCTACCTGGGGATCAACGACAACAACGCCGCCCAGAGCCTGCTGACCACGGGGAAGGTCGACTGGACCGCGATGTTCATCGCCGACACCGAGCCCGTCACCGCCGACGGCCGCATCGGGATGCTCAACACCCCGCAGGACCCGACCGTCATCTACACCTGCTCGAACGCCGAGCTCGGCTGCACGGGCCCCCAGACGGACGTCGCCGTCCGGCAGGCCATCAACCTCGCCATCGACCGCACGGAGATCGACTCCAAGGCGTTCTCCGAGAAGGCCGGCATCATCTCGCCCACCTTCGCCCTCATGCCACGTGACCAGAAGTGGGTCGCCGAGGGCATGCCCGAGGAGAGCCCGCAGTCCGCAGACGTGTCTGCGGCCGAGACCGTCCTCACCGACGCCGGGTACGTCAAGGGGGGCGACGGCATCTTCGCCAAGGACGGCGAGCGCGTCTCCATGACCCTCGTGTCGATCGACGGGTGGACCGACTACAACAACGCGGCGAAGCTCATCGCCGAGCAGGCCAAGGCGGCGGGCATCGAGATCACCGCCTCGACCGCGTCGCAGGCCGAGGTCGACGAGCAGAAGACCTCGGGCAGCTTCCAGCTCATGGTGCACGGCGTCAACGGCACCAACGTCGCCGACCCGTTCCAGATCTACCGCGACTGGTTCACCACGGACAAGACGCAGCCCGTCGGGACCACCGTCCCGCAGGGTGACTGGAACTTCTCCCGCTTCAGCGACCCGGCAGTCGACGCTGCCGTCACGGCCGCCGCCGCGACCGACGACGACGCGGAGCGCCTCGAGCAGTACGCGATCATCCAGGACGCCATCGTCACCGATCTCCCGTACATCCCGCTCGTCATCAACTCGACGCTGTCCTTCATGAACACGAAGGACTACACGGGCTGGCCCACCGAGGACGACCTGTACGCGTTCCCGCCGTCCTGGGGCTCGATGTCCTCCGGGATCATCGCGGCGAACATCACGCCGGCCGACTGATCTGCGACGTCTGAGGAGGAGCTCCGAGCTCATGGGAAGTGTTGATCGATGAAATTTTATGTCCGACGGATCGCGTTCTACGTCTTGACCCTGTGGTTCGCCGTCACGCTCAACTTCGTCCTTCCCAGGCTCTTGCCGGGGGACCCCGCCACCATCCTGCTGCAGAAGCTCTCGCGGCTGGGCGGCGAGGTCACCCCGGCGATGATCCGCAGCGTGGAGCTCCTCCTCGGCACCGACGACGGTGCCTCGATGTGGACGCAGTACTGGAGCTACATCGGGTCGATCTTCCGGGGAGACCTCGGGGTCTCCATCTCGAACTACCCGGCGCCGGTCACCACCCTCATCGGTGAGGCCCTGCCGTGGACCCTCGCGCTCGTGGGCACCGCGACCGTGATCTCGTTCCTCCTCGGCATCTTCGGCGGGGCGTGGGTGGGGTGGAAGCGCGGCACATGGGCCGACAACGTCATCCCCGCGACGACGCTCCTGCAGTCGGTGCCCTACTTCTGGCTCGCGCTGCTGCTCGTCTACATCTTCTCCGTGTCGCTCGGCTGGTTCCCGATCATCGGAGGCTGGGACACGTGGACCTTCGACAACCCAGAGGCCTCCTTCGCCTTCTTCCTCGACGCGTTGCGGCACGCCACGCTCCCAGCGATCACCATCATCCTCAGCTCGGTCGGCGGGTGGCTGCTCGGTATGCGCAACATGACGGTCTCCACGCTCTCGGAGGACTACATCACCACCGCCGAGGCCAAGGGCCTGCGTCCTTCGCGCATCTTCATGACCTACACGGTCCGCAACGCCTCGCTCCCGTCGATCGCCGGCTTCACCATCGCCCTCGGGTTCGTGGTCTCGGGCTCGATCGTCATGGAGCAGGTCTTCACCTACCCCGGCCTCGGACGGCTCATGATCCAGGCGGTCCAGGGCAACGACTACGCCCTCATGCAGGGGGTGTTCCTCGTCATCACGCTCACCGTGCTGGCAGCGAACTTCATCATGGACATGTTCTACGGCTTCATCGACCCGAGGGCACGGCACAATGGCTGACGACATCCGCGAGCAGCAGCTCGCTGCACAGGCGAGCGGTGGGGCGCTGAGCCCCGTCGAGGTCCTCGACGACACCCCGGTGGCGGTGACAGACGGCCCGGCAGCCGTCAGGCGTGGGGCGCTGCGGCGCTTCGGTCAGCTCCTCCGGCGGTCGCCCAAGCTGGTCGTCGGCCTGGGGGTGATCGTCGCCATCGTGCTCTTCGTGGTCATCGTGCCCTTCTTCACGGAGTCGCCGACGGCGCTCGACAACGCATCCCTGCTGCGGCCCGGCGAGGACGGCCACCTGCTCGGCACCACCCAGCTCGGCGCTGACGTCTTGTCTCAGCTGGCGCACGGCGGTCGCGGCTCGCTGCTCATCGGGCTCACCGCCGGCGTCATCACCCTCGTGCTGTCGGTGATCTTCGGCGTCATCGGTGGTTACCTGGGCGGATGGGTCGACGAGACCATGTTCCTCATCAGCAGCGTGATGCTGGTCATCCCCGGCCTGCCGCTCATGATCGTGGTCTCCTCGTACATCCCCGGCAGGACGATCTGGCTCCTCGCCGTCATCCTCGGGGTGACGTCGTGGGCCGGGTCGGCGCTCGTGCTGCGCAGCCAGGCGCGCTCCCTGCGGACCCGCGACTACGTCTCGGCCGCCAAGGTCGCCGGCGAGAAGCCGACGCGCATCATCCTCGTCGAGATCATGCCGAACCTGCTCCCGCTCTTCGCCGGGCAGTTCCTCTTCGCGGTCGTCGCGGCGATCCTCGGGGAGGCGGGCCTGTCGTACCTCGGGCTCGGCCCGACCGGCAGCGTCACGTGGGGCACCATGCTCAACGACGCGCAGTCGGGTGCGGCGCTCACCCGTGGGGCGTGGTGGTGGTTCATCCCGCCAGGCCTGCTCATCGCGTTCCTGGGCGGAGCGCTGTCGCTCGTGAACTTCAGCATCGACGAGACCATCAACCCGAAGCTGCGCGCCGGGTCGATCGCGGCGAAGAACACCCGCGACGCCAAGAAGCGCGCCAAGAAGAAGGGTGACCAGTGAACGCCCCCCTCGCTGCCGAGCGCAGCCCCGCAGCCCACGGTTCGGTCGACGGACGGGAGCCTGTCCTCACCGCCCGCAACGTGTCGGTCGACTACGAGGTGTCGCCCGTGGTCCACGCGGTCCGCGACGTGTCGATCACCCTGCACCGCGGCGAGATCCTCGGGCTCGCGGGCGAGAGCGGCTGCGGCAAGACGACCCTCGCCTACGGGATCAACCAGCTGCTGCGTCCCCCGGCGAACCTCACGTCCGGCGAGATCACCTTCCACGACCAGGACGGCACCGACGTCGACCTGCGCAGGCTCGAGGGCGAGGCGTTGCGGGCGTTCCGGTGGGACAAGATCTCCATGGTCTTCCAAGGCGCCATGAACTCGCTCAACCCGGTCATCACGATCCGAGCGCAGCTCCACGACGTGTTCACGACGCACCGACCCGGCATGACCAAGAAGCAGAAGGAGGAGCGCTCGCAGGAGCTCCTCCGCAAGGTCGGGGTCGACCCGAACCGGCTCGACAGCTACGCCCACCAGCTCTCGGGCGGCATGCGCCAGCGCGTGATGATCGCGATGGCGCTCGCGCTCAACCCGCAGGTGATGATCATGGACGAGCCCACCACAGCCCTCGACGTGGTGGTCCAGCGCGGCATCCTCCGCGAGATCATGCGGCTGCGCGAGGAGTTCAACTTCGCGGTCGTCTTCATCACCCACGACCTCCCGCTGCTCCTGGAGATCAGCGACCGGATCGCGGTGATGCTGCAGGGCGAGATCGTCGAGCTCGACACGGCCGCGAACATCTACGAGAACGCGCAGCACCCGTACACGCGGCGCCTGCTCAGCTCCTTCCCGAGCCTGACCGGTGACCGCGGGTCGTTCATCCGCACCGGAGAGGAGGCCTGACCATGAAGACTCTCGAGGTCAAGCACCTGGTCAAGGACTTCCGCCTGCAGGGCGGGCGGGGCAAGAAGTTCCGCGCCGTCGACGACGTGTCGTTCACGCTCGAGCCCGGCAAGACCATCGCCCTCGTGGGGGAGAGCGGGTCGGGCAAGTCGACCATCGCCCGCATGATCGCCAAGCTCGAGACGCCGTCGTCGGGCGAGATCCTGCTCGACGGCCACGTGAGCGCGACGCACGGGCGCAAGCTCGCCGGGTACCGCCACGACGTGCAGATGGTGTTCCAGGACCCCTTCGCGTCGCTCAACCCCTTCCACACCATCCAGCACCACCTGGAGCGGCCGCTCCGCCTGCACGGCCGCGTGAAGACGCAGGCCGAGGCGGACGCGGAGACCGAGCGGCTGCTCGAGCGCGTGAGCCTCACGCCTGCGGCCGCGTACGCGAGCCGCAGCCCGCACGAGCTCTCGGGCGGGCAGCGCCAGCGCGTCGCGATCGCCCGCGCCCTCGCGCCCGGCGCGCGGTTCCTCGTCGCCGACGAGCCGGTGTCGATGCTCGACGTGTCGATCCGGCTGTCCGTCCTCAACCTGCTGGCCCGCCTGCAGCGCGAGGACAACCTCGGGGTCCTCTACATCACGCACGACCTCGCGACGGCGCGGCACTTCTCGGACGAGATCATCGTGCTGTTCAAGGGCAAGATCGTCGAGCGCGGCCCGTCCGACGAGGTGATCATGAACCCGCAGCACGAGTACACGAAGCTGCTGCTGGGTGCCGCGCCGAACCCAGAGAACCACGGTCGGCTGCGCGCCGAGGTCCTCGCAGAGATGGCCGGTGGCCCTCAGGACGCCGGGCGCGACCGCTTCGGCACCCGGGGGATGTGAGGCGCGAGCCCGCCAGCACGCGGAGCCACGACGACGGCGCGACGGGAGACCCGTCGCGCCGTCGTCGTGCGTCGGGACGGTCGCGCGCGGCTCTGGCATGCGTGGCGTCCGCCCCCTGTCCGAGACCGTGGGTACCTGATACCGTGAGTCTCGTGAGCCAGGTCACCGAAGACACCGCAGCCTCCCCCGACGGTCGGTCGACGCGCTGGGACGACCACCGCGCCGCGCGCCGCGTCGAGCTCGTCCACGCCGCCCGCCGCGCGGTCCACAAGGCCGGCCCCGAGGTCTCCATGGACGAGATCGCCACGCACGCCGGGACGTCCAAGTCGATCGTCTACCGCTACTTCGTCGACAAGCCCGGCCTCCAGCTCGCCGTCGGCGAGGCGGTCGTCGCCCAGATGCGCGACGCGCTCACCGCGGCAGCGGGCACGGCGACGACGCCGCGCGACGCACTGCGCTCGATGGTCGCCGTGTACCTCGAGATGATCGAGCACTCGCCGAACGTCTACTACTTCGTCACCCGCACCGCCCCCGGTCTGCCGTTCCTCGACTCGATGGTCGAGATCGTCGCGCTGCCCTTCGCCCAGGAGATGGACGCCGACCCGGTCGACGCGGCCGCCTGGGGCTCGGGTGCGGTCGGGTTCATCCGCGGCGCCGGTGAGTGGTGGCTCGCGCACCGCACGGACGACGACGCCCCCTCCCGCCTCGAGCTCACCGACAAGGTCACCGCGTGGCTGTGGGGAGGGCCCGTCGGGTTCCTCGCCCGGTCGCGTCGCACCCAGGACCGCCTGGAGGAGCCCACCGCCTGAGCCTCGACCCCACCGCCGCCACCGCCGCCGGGCGCCCACCGTCGGGCGTCGACCCCTGACACCGTCCTCGCCTGTACGAAGGAGTTCAGCATGACAACCGTCTCGGACCGCCAGAGAGCACGCACCACCCCCGAGGCCGACGGCGACCAGCCGACGGTCGACGTCCCCGCCCTCCAGACGCTCATGCTCGGCCGCTGGGCCGGGCTGCGCCGACGGGCCCGCGAGATCGGCGCCGACCCGCGCTTCTCCAAGGTCGAGGGCGCGAGTATGCACGACGCGCGTCAGCGCGTCCTCGGGCAGCTCAAGCTCCTCGTCGAGGAGGGCGAGGTGCTGCGGGCCTTCCCCGAGCGCCTCGGCGGCTCGGACGACGCGGGCGGCAACATCGCCGGCTTCGAGGAGCTGTTGGTCGCCGACCCGTCGCTGCAGATCAAGGCCGGCGTCCAGTGGGGCCTCTTCGGTGCGGCGATCCTGCACCTGGGCACCCCCGAGCAGCACGACCGCCTGCTGCCCGGGGCGATGAGCATCGAGGTCCCCGGTGCCTTCGCCATGACCGAGACCGGCCACGGCTCGGACGTCGCGAGCATCGCGACGACGGCCACCTACGACGCGGGCACCGAGGAGTTCGTCATCCACACGCCCTTCCGGGCGGCGTGGAAGGACTACCTCGGCAACGCCGCCGAGCACGGCACGGCCGCCGTCGTCTTCGCCCAGCTCGTCACCCACGGGGTGAACCACGGGGTGCACGCCTTCTACACCACCATCCGCGAGACCCTCCCTGACGGCAGCGCCGGGCCTTTCGTCGACGGCGTCGGCGGTGACGACGACGGCCTCAAGGGTGGGCTCAACGGCATCGACAACGGACGGCTGCACTTCGACCAGGTGCGCGTCCCCCGGGAGGACCTGCTTGCCCGCTACGGCCAGGTGGCGCCCGACGGTACCTACTCCTCGCCGATCGAGAGCCCCGGGCGGCGGTTCTTCACCATGCTCGGCTCCCTGGTGCAGGGGCGCGTGTCCCTCGACGGCGCGGCCGGCGTGGCGAGCAAGATCGCCCTCGCCACCGCGGTCCGCTACGGCAACGAGCGCCGGCAGTTCTCGTCCGGGACGGGCTCCGACGAGACCGTCCTGCTCGACTACGGCGAGCACCAGCGGCGTCTGCTGCCGCTCGTCGCCCACGCCTACGCGGGGCACTTCGCGCACGACCGCCTGCTCGACCTGTTCCACGCGGTGTTCTCCGGCGAGACCGACACCCCCGAGTCCCGCGAGGACCTCGAGACCATGGCGGCCGCCCTCAAGCCCGTGTCGACGTGGCGTGCGCTCGAGACCCTGCAGACGGCGCGCGAGGCCTGCGGCGGGCAGGGCTTCCTCACCGAGAACCGACTCGTGTCGCTGCGTGCTGACATGGACGTCTACGTGACCTTCGAGGGTGACAACACGGTGCTGCTCCAGCTCGTGGGCAAGCGGCTGCTCGCCGACTACGCCGCCGGGTTCAAGGGCATCGACGGCATCGGCATGGCGCGGTTCGTCGTCGAGCGTGCCGCGGACAGCGTGCTCTACCGGACGCCGCTCGGCCGCGTCGCCCAGACCCTCCAGGACCGTGGCGAGGTGCGCCGCTCGGCCGGGCACCTCCGCGAGGAGGTCGCGCAGCGCGAGCTGCTCACCGACCGGGTCGAGACGATGGTCGCCGAGCTCGCCAACGCCCTGCGCCCCGCCTCCAAGATGGGCCGTGAGGAGGCCGCCGCGCTGTTCAACACCCACCAGCACGAGCTCATCGAGGCGGCCCGCGCGCACGCCGACCTCGTCCAGTGGGAGGCCTTCAGCAAGGCTCTCGGCGACGTCGACGACCCGGGCACGCAGCTGGTGCTCACCTGGGTCCGCGACCTCTACGGGCTCTCGGTGATCGAGAAGAACCTCGCCTGGTACCTCATCAACGGGCGTCTCACCGCGCAGCGCGCCCGGACCGTGTCGTCGTACACCGACCGGCTCGTCGCACGGCTGCGGCCCTATGCCCAGGACCTCGTCGACGGCTTCGGCTACGGCCCCGAGCACGTCCGCGCGACCATCGCGACGGGCGTCGAGAAGCAGCGCCAGGACGAGGCCCGCGAGGCCCGGCGGGTCGCCCGCGCGAGCGGCGACGAGCCGGTGTCGGAGAAGGCGATGGGCAAGAAGAAGGCGTGACCGGTCCGGGCTGACCCGACGACGGGGCGACCGCGGCGATCGCAGGTCGGTGCTCCTGCCCCGGGAGGCCTCTCCTCGGAGACGGTGCTCGTGCGACAGTGTGCACGTGCACCGTCTCCCCGCCCCGCTGCTGTTCCTGCTCTCCGGGGTCTGCCAGTACCTCGGCGCCGGGATCGCCGTCGGGCTCTTCGACACCGCGTCTGCTGTCTCGGTCGGGTGGGCGCGCATCGCCGTCGCCGCCCTCGTGCTTGTCGCCTGGGCGCGCCCGTGGCGGACGCGGTGGACCCGGCAGACGCTCCTCGCCTGCGTCCTCTTCGGCGTCGTCCTCGCGACGATGAACCTCACCTTCTACGCGGCCCTCGAGCACCTGCCGCTCGGCAACGCCGTCGCGATGGAGTTCCTCGGGCCGGTGGCCGTCGCCGCGCTCACCGGCAAGGGTGTCCGCGAGCGGGTCGCCATCGCGCTGGCGCTCTGCGGCGTCGTCATGCTCGCCGGGGTCACGGTGAACGACGGGGGTGAGGGTGCGGTCCTCGGCCTCGTGCTCATCCTCGCGGCCGCGGCCGCGTGGGCCGGGTACATCCTGCTGGGACGGCGGGTCTCGGCCCAGGGGACCGGCCTGGCTCCGCTCGCCCTCGCGATGGTGGCGGGCGCGCTGGTCTTCGCGCCCTTCGCCGGCCCCGGTGCCCTGCCGCTGCTCGGCGGGTGGCAGAGCGCGCTGGCCCTCGTCGGCGTGGCGGTCGCGTCGTCCGTGATCCCCTACGCGATCGACCAGGTGGTGCTCCGCCGCCTGCGCCCCGCGCAGTTCGCCATCCTGCTCGCGATCCTGCCCGTCTCCGCGCTGCTCGTCGGCGTCGTGATGCTCGGCCAGGTGCCGCACGGCTTCGAGGTCGTCGGCCTCGTCCTGGTCTGCGTCGCCATCGCCCTCACCAGCCGCCCGAGCCGCCCGGAACCCGCCCCCACCCCCTGACCCAGCAGCGTCCCATCCCCACCACGCCCCGCCTCCACCCGAACTCATGCCCGGGGCGCGCCGGCGAACCCCTCCGCAGAGGTCCGCCCCATCGCGTCTCGGGCATGGGGACGGGCGGGTGGGGAGCGTGACGGCGCTCGGGTCAGGTCGGGTTGCAGCGGGCGAGCGCGTACTCGACGAGGCCGAGGTCGGGCCGCCACGGCTCGAGGTTCCAGGTCGCCTTGTCGCGGGCGCCGAGCAGGTGGCACTGCAGCTGGGTCTCCATGCCCGGGGTGTCGGCCTCCGGCTCGACGGCGAGCAGGTCCGCCCAGGCGGTCGCGCTGCCCGTCGCGCCCGACACCCGGCCCCAGTCGGTCGGCGTGACGGCGAGCGAGCGGCCACCCTCGCGGTCTCCCCACGACGCCGACGCGACCACGGAGGCCCCGAGCTGCGTCGTGACCACCAGCGGGAAGACAGCCGGGTCGACCGCGCTCACGTCGAGGACCAGGGAGGGGCCGTCCCCGGGCTGGGCGCCCTCTGCCGTCTCCACCCATCGGACACGGGCCTGCGTGCCGTTCGTCCCTTCGGCCTTCGGCAGAGCCAGCCCGAGGGCGAGACGGCCGTCTGCGTGGAGCACCGCCGCGGTCCGGTCGGCCGCGACCTGCACCGACCCTCCGACGGCCTCGGGGACGTCGAGGATCACGGGGGCGGCGGGGTCCTCTACGACGACGGTGAGGACGGTGCCGGTGTCGCCGTCCGGTGGCGACGCGACGGTCGGGCCACCGGACAGGTCCACCACCTCGGCCACGACAGAGCCGCTCTCGACCGAGACGTGGACGAGCAGCGAGGGGGCGGGGGCGGGGGACTCGGCGGTCGCCTCGGGTGTCGGGGCCTGGGTCGAGGGCTCGTCGGGAGCCGACTCGCCTGACGGCGCCGTAGAGGTCGGGGTGGAGGTCTGGGAGGAGCCAGGGCTGGACGGGTCCGGCGTGGTCGAGCACCCGGCCAGGAGTGCGACGAGCAACGCCGTCGCAGTCAGCGATGTCAGCGCTGTCCGACGTGTCGGCGGTCTCGCCACGTGCTCGCTCCTCGGTCGGCTCGTTAGGCCGTGCGGCCGCGGTCGTGCCGAGTCCTGGTCTGGACCGGCGCACCGACTCTAGCGACGCCGAGGCCGTCATCGGTGAAGACGCCGTCCAGGTCTGCGGTGCGTGACGTGCGCCACGGCTGGAAGCAACGACGTCCCGGCACTGTTGTGACCTGAGGATCCTCGCCCTGGCGAGGACGTCCCCTCCCTCGGACGAACGGACCCTGATGACCGACCTCTTCACGCCCACCACCTTCGGTGCGCTCACCCTCGCCAACCGCGTCGTCATGGCGCCGCTGACCCGCATGCGGTCCGGCTCCGAGGGCGTCCCGGGCGACATCGTCGTCGAGCACTACGCGCAGCGCGCCTCGGTCGGCCTCATCGTCAGCGAGGGCACGTACCCGACGCACGCCGGCCAGGGCTTCGTGGGCCAGCCGGGTCTCGTGACCGACGCCCAGCTCGCCGGGTGGCGCCGGGTCACCGACGCCGTGCACGAGCGTGGCGGGCAGATCGTCGCGCAGGTGATGCACGCCGGCCGTGTGACGCACCCGGGCATCAACGGCGGCCGCCAGGTGGAAGGGCCCAGCGCGATCGCGATCGACGGCGAGACCCACACCCCTGAGGGCAAGGTCGCCTACCCGGTGCCGCACGCCCTCACGGTCGACGAGATCCACGGCATCACCCAGGCCTTCGTCACCGCCAGCCGCAACGCCGTCGAGGTCGGCGGCTTCGACGGCGTCGAGATGCACTCGGCCAACGGCTACCTGCTCCACGAGTTCCTGTCGCCTGCGTCGAACGTCCGCGAGGACCAGTACGGCGGCTCGGTCGAGAACCGCATCCGCTTCGTGGTCGAGACCGTCACGGCGGTCGTCGAGGCCGTCGGCGCGGACCGCGTGGGCATCCGCATCTCGCCCGCGCACAACATCCAGGGCGCGCTCGAGACCGACGACGCCGACGTGCAGGCCGTCTACGGCGCGCTCGTCGACGCGCTCGCGCCCCTCGGGCTGGCGTACCTGAGCATCCTGCACCGCGAGCCCACCGGCGCGCTCGTGCGGGACCTGCGCACGCGCTTCGGAGGCCCGACCATCGCGAACTCGGGCTTCGGTGTCATCACCACGCGGGACGAGGCGACCGAGATCGTCGTGGCCGGTCACTCCGACGCCGTGGCCGTCGGCCGCCAGGTCATCGCCAACCCGGACCTCGTCCGCCGCTGGCAGGAGGGCCGCGAGCTCAACGAGCTCGACCAGGCCACCGTCTACGCCTCCGGTGCCGAGGGCTACACGGACTACCCGGCGCTCGAGGACTGACGACAGCACCCGAGACCTCCGAGGGGTGCGGCGCCACCGCGGTGGTGCCGCACCCCTCTGCGGTGCGGCACCTCCGAGGTGCTGGACTCGACGGTGCGTCACGCCTCGGTGCGCGCTGTGTCGTCTCGCCCCGACGGGAAGCGCTTGCCATGATGGGGCGATGGCCCTCGTCCTCAACGGCGTCCCCTGGTTCGACGACCGCGGGGAGGTCGTCAACGCCCACGGCGCCTGCCTCGTCGACGACGGCGGGCGCTACTACCTCTTCGGCGAGCACAAGACGGACGACGAGAACCGGTTCGACGGCGTCGGGTGCTGGTCGTCGACCGACCTGGCGACCTGGACCTTCGAGCGGGTGGTCCTGCCCGTCCAGCCCGACGGGCCGCTGGGGCCCGGACGGATCGGCGAGCGCCCCAAGGTCCTGCGGTCGCCGACGACCGGGGCCTTCGTGATGCTCCTGCACTCCGACGACCTCGGGTACACCGACCCCGTCGTCGGCGTCGCCACCTGCGACACGGTCGCCGGAGAGTACCGCTGGCACGGGCCGCTGCTCTTCGAGGGAGAGCCGGTCCGGCGCTGGGACCTGGGGACCTTCCAGGACGACGACGGGACCGCCTACCTGCTGGTCCACGAGGGCGACGTGTACCGCCTGAGCGACGACTGCCTCGTCGCGGAGGAGAAGGTCGCCTCGCAGGTCGCGCCCGGCGGGGAGTCCCCGGCGATGTGGCAGGTCGACGGGACCTACCACCTGCTCTTCTCCGGGAAGACCTCGTGGGAGCGCAACGACAACTACGTCCTCTCGGCACCGTCCGTCCGCGGGCCGTGGCGCCACGCCGGGACTCTCGCCGCACCGGGGACGCTGACCCACGACTCCCAGTGCTCCTTCGTCGCGCGGGTCCGGCGCGGCGACGAGGTGGTCCCGGTGTACATGGGCGACCGGTGGTCGTTCCCGCACCAGGCGTCGGCGGCGACCCAGGTGTGGCTGCCGCTCCTCGTCGAGGACGGCCGCGCCCGGCTCGGCGAGTACTGGCCTGCGTGGGACCCGGAGACGGGGGAACGCGTCGATCTGCCGGGCGTCGTGGCCGGAGACCGGTTCGTCTCCGACGACCCGGCGACCCGCTTCGAGGTGGAGGTCGACCTCCCGGCCGGCGGCGGTCGTCTCGCCGTCCTCGGGACGTCGGACAGCGCGAGCGGCTACGCGCGTGTCGACCTGGTCGGCGAGGACGGCGAGGCCCGCTCACACCTGGTGGACCTCTACTCCAAGGTCACCGCGGACGGCCCGGTCTACGTGAGCCCAGCACTGCCCGCCGGGCGCTGGACGGTGCGGGTCGCACCGACCGGGGAGGTCCCCGCATGGTGGAAGAAGGACGGCACCCGGTTCGGGTCGAGCGGCGCGAAGGTCACGGTCGAGGGTGTCGCGGTACTGACCTGACCTGACGGAGCCTGCGAGCCCCACGCCGCACGCCGCACGTCAGCTCGGGCTGAGCCCTGCTCGGCGCAGGGCCTCGGCCATCGCTCCCTCGGGTGCGGGTGGTCTCCCGGAGGAACCGCGCCCTCGGCCCTGTGCTGGCCGATCCTTCTCCGGGCGCCCGCGTCGCCGGCCGTCCTCGGCAGCCCCGGTGCTCCTGGCACCCTCAGCGCTCTTGTCCGTCCGAGTGCCCCGGGTCGTACCGTCGCCCCTGGTCTTCCCCGTGCTCCCATCAGCATCAGCCCCGCCAGCGCCCGGGACGGGGTCCTCGAGCCGGAGCGTCAGGCCGATCCGACCACGCCGCACGTCGACGGTGAGCACCTTGACGGTGACGACGTCGCCAGGCTTGACGACCTCCCGCGGGTCGGAGACGAACCGGTCCGACAGCGCCGAGACGTGCACGAGCCCGTCCTGGTGGACCCCGACGTCGACGAAGGCCCCGAAGGCCGCGCAGTTGGTGACGACGCCCTCGAGCACCATCCCGGGCACCAGGTCGGCGACCTTCTCGACGCCGTCGGCGAAGCGTGCGGTGGCGAAGGTGGGGCGGGGGTCCCGGCCGGGCTTCTCGAGCTCGGCGAGGACGTCGAGGACCGTCGGGAGCCCGTGGCGCTCGTCCACGAAGTCGACCGGCTGGAGCCCGCGGAGCGTCTCGGTGCTGCCGATGAGCTCGCCCAGTCCGCAGCGGGCCTTCGCCGCCATGGCGCGTGCCACCGGGTAGGACTCAGGGTGCACGGCAGAGGCGTCGAGCGGCTCGTCCCCGCCCCGCACGCGCAGGAACCCGGCGGCCTGCTCGAAGGCCTTCGGACCGAGGCGCGGCACGGCCTTGAGGGCCCGGCGCGAGGTGAACGCCCCGTGGGCGTCCCGGTGCGCGACGATCGACTCTGCCAGCGAGGTGCTCAGGCCGGACACCCGCGTCAGCAGAGGCACCGAGGCGGTGTTGACGTCCACGCCGACGCCGTTGACGGCGTCCTCCACCACGGCGTCGAGGGACCGCGACAGGTCACCCTGCGGCAGGTCGTGCTGGTACTGGCCGACGCCGATCGACCGCGCGTCGATCTTGACGAGCTCGGCGAGCGGGTCCTGCAGGCGTCGTGCGATGGACACCGCACCGCGCAGCGACACGTCCATGCCCGGGAGCTCGGCGCTCGCGTACGCGGAGGCCGAGTACACCGAGGCGCCCGCCTCGGAGACCACGACCTTGGTGAGGCCGGGGTGACGGCCCACGAGCTGGCCCGCGAGCGTGTCGGTCTCGCGGGAGGCGGTGCCGTTGCCGATGGCGACGAGCTCGACGGAGTACTTGGTGACCAGCGCGGAGAGCGTGGCCAGCGACTGGTCCCAGCGGCCCGACCCCTGGTGCGGGTAGACGACCGCCGTGTCGACGGCCTTGCCGGTGCTGTCGACGACGGCGACCTTCACGCCGGTGCGGTAGCCCGGGTCGAGCCCGAGCGTGGCCCGCGGCCCGGCCGGTGCGGCGAGCAGCAGGTCACGGAGGTTCGCGGCGAACACGCCGATCGCGTCCTTCTCGGCGCGCTCGCGGAGGCGCAGCCGCAGGTCGATGTCGACCCGGGTGCCCACCCTGCCGCGCCAGGCGAGGCGGACGGTCTCGGCCAGCCAGACGTCACCGGGGCGCCCGGCCGCCTGGATCCTGAACCGTGCGGCGATGCTGCGCTCGTAGGAGGACGGCTCGCCGCGGACCGGGCGTGCGCCGTCCGGCTGCGGGTCGAGGTCCAGGTCGAGCAGGAGGACGCCCTCCTTCTCGCCGCGGAGCATCGCGAGGATGCGGTGCGAGGGTGCCCTCGTGAGCCGTTCGCGGTGGTCGAAGTAGTCGGAGAACTTCTCGCCCGCCGTCTCCTGGCCCGCGACGACACGGGCGACGAGGTCCCCGGCCTTCCAGGCGCGCTCGCGGAGCTCGCCGACGAGGTCGGCGTCCTCGGTGAACCGTTCGACGAGGATCGACCGGGCGCCGTCGAGGGCGACCTGCGTGTCGGCGACCCCGCGGTCCGCGTCGACGTAGGCACCGGCCTCGGTCTCCGGGTCACGGCCGGGCTCGGCCAGGAGGAGGTCGGCGAGCGGCTCGAGCCCGGCCTCGCGGGCGATCTGCGCCTTGGTCCGGCGGCGCGGCTTGAACGGCAGGTAGATGTCCTCGAGCCGCGACTTGGTCTCGGCGGCCATGATCGAGGCCCGGAGCGCGTCGTCGAGGCGCCCCTGCTCCTCGATCGAGGCGAGGACCGCGGTACGGCGGGCGTCGAGCTCGCGCAGGTACCGCAGCCTCTCGTCGAGCGTGCGCAGCTGGGCGTCGTCGAGGCCCCCGGTCGCCTCCTTGCGGTAGCGGGCGACAAAAGGCACCGTCGCGCCGCCGTCGAGCAACGCGACCGCGGCGGACACCTGGTGCTCGCCGACGGCGAGCTCGTCGGCGATCCGGCGGGACACCGACGGGAGAGTGAGAAGAGGCATGGGGGCATGCTGCCCTGTCCGGGGCACCGGGCGCCACGTCGACACGGAGGTGCTGTGGACGGTATGCGGGTGCGTGCACCCCTGGGACGACCACGGGACGCTGGACCACGATCGCCATGAGCGGAGCGGGCTCAGGTGCTGGTGGTGCTCTCCGCGGGGTAGTGGGAGTCGTCGTTGAGGTAGGCGTAGTACAGCCCGATGAGCAGGCCTCCGCCGACGAGGTTGCCCAGCAGGGCGATGCCCACGTTCCCGGCCGCCAGCCCGACGTCGAGGCCTCCCTGGAGACCCACCACGAGGAACAGGACCGTGTTGGCCACGGAGTGCTCGAGGCCGGTGAAGGCGAACACGAACACGGCCACCACCATGACGAGGCACCGGGTGAGATCGTCCTTGATGAGCCCGTTGTAGACGAGCAGCATCGCGAGGTTGATCATGAAGTTGCACAGCACGGCGCGGATCAGCAGGTCCGTCCAACCGGTGACGCCCTCCGTGAGGTAGGCGACCTTGTGGTCGGTGGCGCTGACCATGAGGTCGCCGGCCGCGCCGCTGGTCAGCGTCGAGAACCGCAGCAGTGCGGCGACCAGCAGGCCGCCGAGGATGTTGCCGAGGAAGCAGAGCCCGAGGATCCGCAGGCCCTTCACGACGCTGGTGCGCCGGTGGTACAGCCCGATCGACACGATCATCATGTTCGAGGTGAGCAGCTCGGACTTGCTGTAGTAGATGAAGACCAGCGCCCACCCGAAGAACAGCGCCCCGACGATCTTGCCCACCTGGTAGAGGCTGTCGTCGACCTCCTGGAACGCCGCGACCACCGCGAAGTTCACGGTGTACATGACGCCGATGATCACGCCGGCCATCGCCGCCCGCATGAGGTACTGGCGGACCAGCGCGCTGCTCATCGCGGTCTTGGTCTCGAGCGCCGAGAGGACCGTCGAGATGAAGTGCTTTCCCGGGAACAGGGAGGCGTTGTCGGGCATGGACACAGAGTCTCACGCCGGGTGCGGGGAGGGCGGGCGGCACGACAGCCGTCGGCCGGTGCGGCCGTGCCCGGAGATCGTGGCCGCCCCCGCCCCGTCAGCCGATGCCCAGGAATCCTCGGGTGCCGTCGAGCCCGTGGAAGGTCACGTCGAGCTGCTGGTGCGCGGGCCGCGCCTCCCAGGTGCCGCGGCGCAGGCGGTAGCGGAGCTTCTCGACTGCGGTGCCTTCGCGGACCTCGGTGCGCGCGCCGTCGCGCTCGTAGCCGACCTTGCGTGTGACCGCGTTCGAGGCGGGGTTGTCCTCCCAGGCGCTCGTCGTCGCCGCACGGGCGTCGAGCCCGTCGAAGGCGAGGTGCAGCGCGAGCAGCCGCATGGCCGTGCCGACGCCGGTGCCCTGGTGCTCGAGCCCCAGCCACGAGCCGGTCTCGATGCTGCCGGTCACGAGGAACTCGTCCGACTGGAGCGCCTGGATGCCGACCGGCACGCCGTCGACGACCACTCCGAGCTCGAGCGCCCAGCGCTCGGGGGACAGGCGTGAGCGGGCGCCCCACTGGTAGGCGAGCACGCTCCGGGCGACCTCCAGCGGGGTGCCACGGGTCCACGGGACGTCGAAGGGCATCGCGTCGGGGGAGTGGACACCGCGCGACGCGAGACGCGCGAGCTCGACCACGAGGTCGTCGTCGAGGTAGCGCAGCTCGAGCGTGCGCACGCCCCCTGTGCCACCCGGCGTCGCGACGTCTGCGGTGGCCCGCAGGCCGCTGACCGGCCAGAGGGCCGCGAGGGAGAGGTCGTGGGCGGCAGGCTGCGGGGTCATCTGTGCACGCTAACGTCCCGGCGCCCGTGGAGCCAGGAGATTCCCTCCTCGTGGAGCTGGTGGAGCCCGCGAGGTCTGTGGAGCCCGTGGGGCCGGGGGAGGTGGCGCCGCCGCTCAGCCGGTGGTCGTCCCGCGCAGCACGAGCGGGGTCGCGACCGTCCTCACCGACGCCGTCTCGTGCCCTGCCAGCGCGTCGGCGACGAGGTCGACGGCGGCCGCGGCGATCTCCGCGGCGGGCAGCCGGACCGTCGTGAGCTCTGGGCTCACCAGGCGCGCGGCGTCGAGGTCGCCGACCCCGACGATCTCGAGGTCCTCGGGCACCCGGACGCCGCGACCCGCAGCGGCGCGGTGCAGGGCGAGGGCGAGCAGGTCGTCGTCGCAGACCACCGCGCGGACCCCGGCGTCGAGCATCCGCCCGGCCACGGCCGTGGCCGTCTCGACGTCGAAGGTCGCCCGCCACGCCGGGTCGGCGCGCAGCGCCACCCCGTGGCGGTCGGCCGCGGCGACGCAGTCGGCGAACCTCCCGGCGAACACCGCCGACGGGTAGTCGGCCGCCAGGTACGCGACCTCCGTGCACCCTGCTGCCGCCAGGTGGGCGACCGCGGCGTCCGTCGCCGCGGCGGTCGCGAGGACCACCGACCGCATCCCTGGCTCGGGGACCTCGACGAACACCAGCCGGTCGGCCCAGGCCCGCAGCGGCGACGCGTCGGCGAGGCGCTCCCCGCAGACGATCGCCCCGGCGAGGTGTCCCGAGGACAGCTGGTCGGCGAGGCGCTGCTCCCAGGTGGCCGCGTGCCCGCGCGTCTGGATCATCGAGAGCGACAGGTCGCGGCTCGCGGCGGCGTCGTCGGCGGCGGAGAGCATCTGCCCGTAGAAGGGGTGCGAGGCGTCGAGCACCACGAGCCCGAGCAGTCCCGAGGATCCGGTGCGCAGCGCCCGGGCAGCGAGGTTGGGGCTGTACCCGAGCGAGTGCGCGACCTCCCGGATGTGCTCGGCGGTCGACGCGGAGATGCGCCCGCCCGACTTGCCCGACATCACGAGCGAGACGGCGCTCTGCGACACCCCGGCCGCCCGGGCGACCTCGGTGGCGGTGGTCGGCGTGGCGCCGGGCGGCGTCGCGCTCGCGGACGAGGCGCCGGCGGCGCTCGTCGCCGGGTGGGTGGTTGACCGATTTCTGGGCACGCGCCTACAGTATCCGTCATACGTATGACGGACCCGCCGACCCGCCCGGGACGACCCGTCGACGCACGACGAGGAGCCCCCTGATGACCGACGCCGCCCGGATCGCCTGGGTCGACCAGCAGTGCCGCCTCATGGCCGGGATCCGCGAGGAGATCGCCCAGACCCGGCCCTTCGACGGGCTGACCGTCGGGTCGGCGATCCACCTCGAGCCCAAGACGGCCGCCCTCGTCGCGACGCTGCGCGCGGGCGGCGCGGAGGTCGTCGCGACCGGGAACCTCGGGTCGACCCAGCCCGGCACCGTCGAGCACCTGCGGGCCAGCGGCGTCCGGGTGGTCGGCGAGCCGACGCGCGACCGTGCGGTGCGCGCCCGGCACATCGACGAGGTCCTCGACGCCGAGCCGCAGCTGCTCCTCGACAACGGCGGGGACCTGTTCCTGCGCTACCTCGAGCGCCCGTACGCCGGGCTGCTCGGTGGCACCGAGGAGACCACCTCGGGGCGGCAGGTCCTCGAACCGCACCGTGCCGCGCTCGCGATGCCCGTCCTCGTCATCAACGACAGCCCCATCAAGGCCTTCGCCGAGAACCAGCACGGCGTCGGGCAGAGCGTCCTCGAGTCGTACCTGCGCTTCACCAACCGGATCACCCACGGCGAGCGGGTCGTCGTCGTCGGGTACGGGTGGTGCGGCCGCGGGGTGGCCGACACCTTCCGCAACGCCCGCAGCCAGGTGACGGTCGTCGACGCCGACCCGGTCATGTGCCTGCGGGCCCTCATGGACGGCTTCCGCACCACCTCGCTCGAGGCGGCGCTCGTCGACGCCGACGTCGTCATCACCGTGACGGGCGGCGGGCGCGTCCTCGGCCCCGAGCACACCCACCTGCTGCGCGACGGGGCGGTCCTCGCCAACGCCGGGCACGAGCCCGACGAGATCGACCTCGACGCCATCGAGGCGCTGCCCGGCGTGACCGCTGGCGAGACGCTGCCCGACGTCCGGTCGGTGACCTTCACCGACGGTCGCACGGTCCACGTCCTCGGCAGCGGGCACATGGTGAACCTCGCCGGACCGGGCGCGCGCGGCAACTCGATCCAGTCGATGGACATCGGGTTCTCCCTCCAGACCCTCTGCCTCGCCCAGGTCGCGACCGGACAGGTCGGCCCGCAGGACTGCGTGGTGCCGGTGCCGCGCGCGGTCGACGTCGCGGTCGCGACTGGTTATCTCGCACTCAAGGGGATGGTGTGAGGCGGCGCTGATCGATGTCCGTGGGTGATGCCATACTGGCGCGATGGTGACGGATCATGACGAATCGGCTCTGCAGATGGCTGGCTACGGCGAGGTCTTGGCGCGCCTCAAGGACCAGGTGCGGCAGACCCAGTTTCGCGCGGCTCGCGCAGCCAACACGGAGGTCGTGCGGCTCTACTGGTCCATCGGGCGGGAGATCCTCGACCGGCAGACGGTCGACGGGTGGGGGTCCAGGGTGGTCAGCCGACTCGCCACCGACCTGAGGAGAGAGTTCCCGGAGCAGCGCGGCTGGTCACGGACGAACCTGCTCTACATGCGGAAGGTCGCGGAAGTCTGGACAGAAGAGGCGGAGATCGTCCAACAAGCTGTTGGACGATTGCCGTGGGGGCACATCACCGTCCTCCTGGACCGCCTCGACACTCGTGACGATCGCGACTGGTATGCCGCCCGTGCGGCCGACGAGGGGTGGTCGCGGGCCGTCCTCGAGCACAAGATCGTCGCCGGTCTGCGTGCGGCCGTCGGCTCAGCGCCGTCCAACTTCGACACAGCCCTGGACGGGACCGACTCCGACCTCGCCCGCCAGCTGGTCAAGGATCCGTACGTCTTCGAGCATCTGTCGATGGTGACCACCCGGCGCGAGCGCGACGTCGAGCAGGCGCTCATGGACCGTCTGCAGGACACGCTCATGGAGCTCGGCCGCGGCATGTCGCTCGTGGGCCGTCAGTTCCGGCTCCCTCTCGGAGACGGCGACGAGTTCGTCATCGACCTGCTGCTGTTCCACGTCGAGCAGCTGCGGTACGTGGTCGTCGAGCTCAAGGTCGGCCCCTCGACGCCGGCGCACCTCGGGCAGCTCGGCGCCTATGTCGCGGCCGTCGACGGAGAGCTCCGCCGCCCGGAGATTCATGCGCCGACCGTGGGGATCTTGCTCTGTACCGGCAAGAAGGGGGCCGCGGTCACCTACGCGCTCGCGTCGACCGCTGCGCCGGTCGCGGTCGCCGACTACCAGGGGCTGCCGGCCGACGCCCGCGCGGCCCTGCCCTCGGCCGTCGAGCTCCAGGCTGTCGTGGACGAGGAGCTCGAGCGTGGTGACGGCGACCAGACGTAGCAGCGGCTCAGGTGTCGGGCCCTCCCGTGCGGGTGAGACGTGGCTCCCCGCCGATCCCTCCACGGCTAAACTGGCCCTCGTCTCGGCCGACCGTGCCCGCCTGATGCAGGGCACATACCCATGAGGGATCTGATGACCGCCCCCAGCAAGCCCACCCTTGACACCGTCGAGCACGCCGCGAGCACCCCGGACGAGGTGCAGCCCTTCGCGGCGCTGGGCCTCAAGCCGGAGGAGTACCAGCGGATCCGGGACATCCTCGGACGCCGCCCCACGGCCGCCGAGCTCGCGATGTACTCCGTCATGTGGTCCGAGCACTGCTCGTACAAGTCCTCCAAGGTGCACCTGTCGACCTTCGGCGCCAAGACCACCGACGAGATGAAGAAGCACCTCCTCGTCGGCATCGGCGAGAACGCCGGCGTCGTCGACATCGGCGACGGCTGGGCCGTCACCTTCAAGGTCGAGTCGCACAACCACCCGAGCTTCGTGGAGCCCTACCAGGGTGCCGCGACCGGTGTCGGCGGCATCGTCCGCGACATCATCTCGATGGGCGCTCGCCCCGTCGCCGTCATGGACCAGCTGCGCTTCGGCGCCGTGGACCACCCGGACACCGCGCGCGTCGTCCACGGCGTCGTCGCCGGCGTCGGCGGCTACGGCAACTCCCTCGGCCTGCCCAACATCGGTGGTGAGCTCGTCTTCGACAGCTCCTACCAGGGCAACCCCCTCGTCAACGCGCTGTGCCTCGGCGTGCTGCGCCACGAGGACATCCACCTCGCCAACGCCTCCGGCATCGGCAACAAGGTGGTCCTCTTCGGTGCGCGCACCGGTGGCGACGGCATCGGCGGAGCGTCGATCCTCGCCTCCGAGACCTTCGAGGACGGCGTCCCCGCCAAGCGCCCGAGCGTCCAGGTGGGCGACCCCTTCATGGAGAAGGTGCTCATCGAGTGCTGCCTCGAGCTGTACTCCGCCAAGGTCGTCGAGGGCATCCAGGACCTCGGCGCCGCGGGCATCTCCTGCGCCACCTCCGAGCTCGCGTCGAACGGTGACGGCGGCATGCACGTGTGGCTCGACGACGTGCTGCTGCGCGACCCGTCGCTCAACGCCGGCGAGATCCTCATGTCGGAGTCGCAGGAGCGCATGATGGCGGTCGTCACGCCCGAGAAGCTCGACGAGTTCCTCGCCATCACTGGCAAGTGGGACGTCGAGACCGCCGTCGTCGGAGAGGTCAACGGCTCCGGCCGCCTGACCATCGACCACCACGGCCAGCGCATCGTCGACGTCGACCCCAAGACCGTCGCGCACGAGGGCCCGGTCTACCACCGCCCCTACGCGCGCCCGTCGTGGCAGGACGGCCTCAACGCCGACACCACCGTCGCCGCCGGCCTGGCCCGCCCGGAGACCGGCGACGAGCTCCGCGCGACCGCGCTGCGCCTCCTCGGCTCGCCGAACCTCGCCTCCAAGGCATGGGTCACCGACCAGTACGACCGCTTCGTGCAGGGCAACACCGCCCTCGCGCAGCCTGACGACGGCGGCGTGATCCGCGTCGACGAGACGACCGGTCTCGGAGTCGCGCTCGCGACCGACGCGAACGGCCGCTACTCCAAGCTGGACCCGCGCACCGGCGCCCAGCTCGCGCTCGCCGAGGCCTACCGCAACGTCGCGGCGACCGGCGCCCGCCCGCTGGCCATCACCGACTGCCTCAACTTCGGCTCCCCCGAGGACCCGGACTCCATGTGGCAGCTCGTCGAGGCCATCGAGGGTCTGGCCGACGGCTGCCAGACGCTCGGTGTGCCTGTCACCGGCGGCAACGTCTCGCTGTACAACGGCACCGGTGAGCCCGGCCAGATCGACTCGTCGATCCACCCGACCCCGGTGGTCGGCGTGCTCGGTGTCCTCGACGACGTGTCCCGGGCGACCGGCTCCGGCTGGCGCGAGGCGGGGGAGACCATCTTCCTGCTCGGCACCACTCGCGCCGAGCTGGACGGCTCCGCCTGGGCCGACGTCGAGCACTCCCACCTCGGTGGTGTGCCGCCGCGCCTCGACCTCGCGGCCGAGAAGTCCCTCGCCGAGGTGCTCATCAACGCGACGCGCGACGAGCTCGTCGACGCCGCGCACGACCTCTCCGAGGGGGGTCTCGTCCAGGGGCTCGTCGAGTCCTGCCTGCGCTTCGGCGTCGGCGCGAAGGTGTCGATCGCCGGAGTCACCGCTCGCGACGGCGTGACCGACTTCGAGGCGCTGTTCTCCGAGTCGACCGCACGTGCCCTCGTGTCGGTGCCCCGCGGCGAAGAGGTCCGCTTCGTCGACGCCTGCGTCGCCCGCGGCGTCCCGCACCTCAAGATCGGCGAGGCCGGCCACAGCATCGACGGGGTTGAGACCCTCGAGATCGACGGCGTCTTCACGCTGCCCCTCGACGAGGCCCGCGAGGTCCACACCCGGACGCTGCCCGCGATCTTCGGCTGAGGCGGAGTGGTGACGAACCCGCTCGACGACCCCGTGGCGGAGGCTGCAGACGTCGCGGCCTTCGACGAGGCGATGAGCGACGACGCGCCGAGCATCCCCTGGGCTGAGGTTCAGGCGTCCCTGGGCTGGGCATGACCTGAGGGGCGCACCTGACCAGTCAGGTGCGCCCCTCAGGCGTACGGGCTCGTGCGACGGCCCCGGCCGTGCTGCTACTTCGCGAGGAACGCCAGCAGCGCCTCGTTGACCTCGGTGGCGTGCGTCCAGAGCAGGCCGTGCGGGGCGCCCTCGACCTCGACGTAGTCGGCCTCGGGGAACGCCTCGTGGAAGGGGCGTCCGGTCGAGTCGATCGGCAGGATGTTGTCGGCCGTGCCGTGCAGGATGAGCGACGGCTTGCCGGACTCGCGGACCGCGGCCACGTCGGCGCGGAAGTCCTCGAGCCAGGCGGGGACCACGGCGTAGGCGGCCACGGGGGCCGAGCCGTTCGCGGTGGTGCGGTTCGCGTCCACCACCTGCTGGCTCACGCGCGAGCCGAGGTTCTCGTCGAGGTTGTAGAAGTCGCCGTAGAACTGCTCGAACCAGGCGTAGCGGTCCTTGCGCGCCGCCTCGACGATGCCGTCGAAGACGTCCTGGGGGACACCGGTCGGGTTGTCGTCCTGCTGCACGAGGAAGGGCTCGAGGGAGGCGAGGAACGCGAGCTTGGCGACGCGGTCGTGGCCGTGGCGGCTGACGTACCGGGCGAGCTCGCCGGTGCCCATGGAGAACCCGACGAGGACGACGTCGCGCAGGTCGAGCGTCTCGAGGAGGGTGTCGAGGTCGGCGGCGAAGGTGTCGTAGTCGTACCCGGAGCCGACCTTGCTGGACTGCCCGAAGCCGCGGCGGTCGTAGGTGATCACGCGGTAGCCGGCGGCGAGCAGCTCGCGGCTCTGCAGCTCCCAGCTGTGGCCGTCGAGGGGGTAGCCGTGGATCAGCACGACGGGCTGGCCGGCGCCCTGGTCCTCGTAGTAGAGCTCGATGTCAGAGGTGTTCTCCTGGCCGACGATGATGCGTCCCATGGGAAGTCCCTTCCAGATCACGGTGAGAACGGTCGTTCTCGCTCTGCTCTCCAGCGTAGAGAACGAACGTTCTCCCCGCAACTAGAATGGACGGCATGACCACCGACGACCTCCGCGAGAGCATCATCGACGCCGCTGACAGGCTCTACTACGCCAAGGGGTACGCGGCCGTCGGCATGGACGAGCTCCGCACCGAGGCCGGCGTCTCGCTGCGGCGCCTCTACACGGTCTTCGCGTCCAAGGACGACATCGTCCTGGCGGTCCTCGACCGGCGCCACCAGACCTGGGAGAGCGGCCTCGCCGAGAGCGTCGCCCGGGCAGCCGACCCGCGAGACAGGCTCCTGGCCATCTACGACTACCTCGCCGACTGGTTCTGCGACGACGAGTTCCGCGGCTGCGGGTTCATCAACGCCTTCGGCGAGCTCGGCGGCACGCGCCCCGCCGTCGCCGAGGCCGCCCGCGAGCACAAGGCCTCCTTCCAGCGCTACGTCGCCGGCCTCGTGGCCGACGCCGGCGCACCGCCCGCCCTCGCAGCCCAGCTCGCGATCCTCGCCGAGGGCGCGCAGACCACCGCGGCGATCTCCGGCGACGCCTCTGTCGCCGCGCAGGCACGCGGGGCCGCCGAGGTGCTCGTCGCCGCGGCCGGCGTGGCGGTCCCAGCCTGACGACGAGCGTCAGCAGGTCTCAGCCAGGCCCGGGCACGTACCTCGGGGCACCAGGGCGCCCTGCCACCGGTGGCCCTGTCCCGCACCCCGACCCGCTGGGGACCGCTCACCATCGGCTCGAGGAGCGCTCCCCCTCTGCCTCGCGCACGATGGTCCGATGGGAATCTTCAGCAGGCTCGGTCGCCGCAGCTCCTCGCCGCAGGAGTGGACGCAGCTCTGGGAGCTCCTCACGCCCCTCGGCGGCACGACCACCCCGGACGCGGTCGACCGGTGGTCCCGCTGGGCGCGCGAGCTCCCCGAGGAGAGGCTCACGACGGCCGCCGACCAGCTGCGGCAGGCCTACGACGTGCTCGACACCGAGAAGCACGGTCGGGCGCTCGGGGTCGAGCCCTTCTCCGGGATCGACCGTCCCTTCGCCCGGCTGAGGTTCCTGCGGGTGCTCGACGGCGTGATCCTCGCCGGGCCGGACGCGGTCGAGCGGGTGGCGGACGCGCCGGAGCTGGTGCGCGGCTACGACACGGTCCACCTCCTCGACCCCGAGCTCGCCCTCGGCGACGCCAGCCCGGCGCACGTGAACCTCGCACGCCTGCTCGACGAGGCCCGGGTGCTGCGCGGGACGCTCGCGCGGAGCGTCGAGGAGCTCCGCGGCGCGCCGGCGGTCGAGGCGTGGGTGGCCATGTCGAAGCTGGACTTCTCGAGCGCCACCAACCTCTGGACGACCAGCCGCCGCTGGCCGACCGTGCGGTCCGCCAAGGGCCCTCGACGTCAGAGGTTCGCCCTCGAGGACCCCGAGGTCGCGTGGATCGACGTCGACGCGTCCATGCTCTGCGGTGACGGCTCGGAGGACGTCGAGCCGGACCACGGGCACCACGACTGCTGGGTCGCGGCAGGCCACGCGGCCACGCTCGAGGTCTACCGCGCGCTCGGCGGTGCCGCCGGCGCGCAGCACGAGCTCGCACACCGCCACGTCGTCGTCGAGGCGATGCCCGCCGACGAGGTGACCGGAGACGGCAAGAGCGCACCGGACGTCGGCCCGGACGCGCTCCTCGTCTTCGTCGAGCTCGGCCTCTCCGACCTCGAGCAGACCGTCGTCGACCCGCAGGCACGGGTCGCGCTGCTCGTGCGGCGCACCGCCGAGCGGCTCAGCCGCGCGGCGCTGCCGTGGAGCGGCCCGAACCGCGAGGCGCTCGTCGCTCTCGCGAGCGGCGCGAGGTCCTGAGGCCTCCTGACCAGCGGCGCAACACCGACCGGGTCCGCGTCTCGCCCGAGAGGCCAGCGCCGTCTCACGCAAGGGACCTTCGTCCAGCATGCGAACACTTCGGGACAACCGTTGACAGCGGGCTCGCGGGTGCATACTTTCCGGAGCACCGAAGTCCACGGGTTCGTCCGTGGGCCCGCCGCACCGGCGGACTGACAAGGAGACATCATGACTGGACGCTCACTGGGCACGGCGCAGCCGCAACCCGGGCTGTCCATGACCTGTTGTCCCGTCACCGGTGCGCCGCTCACCTGTCGCCACTGAGCTGAGCGCCACCCGCGCGGCCTGAGCCGCGCCGCCGTCCCCGCGAGCCCACGGGCCTGGTGAGAGCTCACACGAGCTCCTCCGGAACCGACCGTCTCTCGCCGCGACGTGCCCACCACCTCCGAGCGGTCCACGACCTCTCGTCCTACCGGCACCTGCCCCCGCCACCGCGCGGCCGCACACCCGGACCAGCGCCCCGCGCCGCTCTCGCCCACCCGGCGGACGGCCGACGCACCCGCTGCACCTGATCGCCGGCGCGCCCCGCCGTCCTCGCCGTGCCGTCTGACGTCCTCTGACGCCTGACGACACCCGGCAGAGGCCCGCAGGGCAGCCGACCACCGTCACGAAGGACTCTTCGACATGTCGTCCAGCACCCCCGGAAGCCCGACCACCCGGACCCTCCACCTCGCCGTCGACCTCACCGACGCCGGCGCCCACCCGGCCGCCTGGCGGACCCTCGGCTCCCAGGCCCGTCAGCTCTTCGACGCCGACCGCCTCCAGGACCTCGTCTCGACCGCCCAGCGCGGCACCGTCGACCTCGTGCTCTTCGACGACGCGTTCTCGCTCCAGCCCGGCCGCCGTGGTGGTGTCCAGGGGCGTCTCGACGCCGCGCTCGTCGCCGCCCGCCTCGCGCCCCGCTCGGAGGGCGTCGGCCTCGTCCCGACCGTCACGACCACCCACACCGAGCCCTTCCACGTGTCGAAGGCCCTCGCGACCATCGACCACGCGAGCCACGGACGCGCAGGCTGGCAGGTCGCCGTGTCGACCGGCGCCGACGACGCGGCCCACGTCGGCCGCCGCCAGGCGCCCGACGTCGCCGCGGCGTGGGCGGAGGCGGCCGAGGCCATCGACGTGGTGTCCAGGCTCTGGGACAGCTGGGAGGACGACGCCGAGATCCGCGACGTCGAGACCGGGCGGTTCGTCGACCGCGACAAGCTCCACTACGTCGACCACGACGGCGTGCACTTCGCCGTGAAGGGCCCGTCCATCACGCCGCGCCCCCCGCAGGGCCACCCGGTCGTGGTGGTCCGCGTCGACAGCGACGCAGCGCTCGCCGTGGCCGCCGAGCACGCCGACGTGGTGCGGGTCCGCGCCACGACCCTCGAGGAGGCCCGGGCGCTGCGCGAGCAGGTCCGGTCGGCCGCCGCCGACCACGGCCGCGACCCCGACGACGTGATCGTCCTCGTCGACCTCTACGCCGTCATCGGCCCGGACCGCGCGAGCGCGCAGGCCCGCCTCGACCTCCTCGAGGGCCTCGCCGGCGTCTCGTGGGACACCGACTCGTACACCCACGTGGGCACCGACCGAGACCTGGCCGTCACGGCCGAGGAGTGGTTCCTCGCCGGTGCGGCCGACGGCTTCACCGTCCGCCCCTCCTCGCTGCAGACGGACCTCGTCGCGCTCGTCGACGGCGTCGTGCCGCTGCTGCGCCGTGCCGGGATCTACCGCACCGAGTACACCGGGACCACGCTGCGCGACAGCCTCGGCCTCGCCCGACCCGCCAACCGCTACGCCGCAGCGATCGCCTGAGAGGACGAGCACATGACCACCACGCCCGCGCCCCGTCCCGACGGCCGCCCCCGCAAGCAGATCCACCTCGGAGCGCACTTCCCCGGGGTCAACAACACGACCGTGTGGAGCGACCCGCGCTCCCGCAGCCACATCGACTTCTCGTCCTTCGAGCACCTGGCCCGCCGGGCCGAGGCCGCCCGCTTCGACTTCTTCTTCCTCGCGGAGGGACTGCGGCTGCGCGAGCACAAGGGCCTCATCCACGACCTCGACGTCGTCGGCCGCCCGGACACGCTCCCGGTGCTCGCCGCGCTCGCCGCGGTGACGGACCGCCTCGGCCTCGCCGGGACCATCAACACCACCTTCAACGAGCCCTACGAGCTCGCCCGTCAGTTCGCGACGCTCGACCTGCTCTCCGGCGGCCGTGCCGCGTGGAACCTCGTGACCAGCTCGGACGCCTTCACGGGCGCGAACTTCCGCCGGGGCGGGTTCCTCGACTACTCGGAGCGCTACGAGCGCGCCGCCGAGATCGTCGACGTCGCCCGGCAGCTGTGGGACTCGTGGTCCGACGACGCGGTCGACGCCGACGCGGAGACGGGGGAGTTCCTCCGCGAGGGCGCCGTCCAGCGGGTCGACCACGACGGCAAGCACTTCGACGTGCACGGCACGTTCACCACACCGCGCGGGCCGCAGGGTCACCCGGTGCTGTTCCAGGCGGGCGACTCCGGCGAGGGCCGCGAGTTCGCGGCCGCGACCGCCGACGTCGTCTTCTCCCTGCACGGCAGCTTCGAGGACGGGCAGGTGTTCTACCGCGACGTCAAGGACCGCCTCGCCGCCTACGGCCGCACCGAGGACTCGCTCAAGATCCTCCCGGCCACGACGGTCGTCCTCGGCGACACCGCCGAGGACGCCGCAGAGGAGGCGGCGCTGATCCGCCGCCAGCAGGTCTCCGGACCGACGGCCATCGCCTACCTCGAGCAGGTGTGGGGACGCGACCTCACCGCCTACGACCCCGAGGGGCCGCTGCCCGACGTCGAGCCGGACGTCGACAACGCCTCGCTGACCCGCGGCAAGGTCCGGCACGTCAAGGACCCCGGCCCGGTCGTCGCCGCCTGGCGCGAGAAGGCCGCCGCCCACGGCTGGTCGATCCGTGACCTCGTCATCGAGGTCACCGGGCGCAACCAGTTCGTCGGGACGGCGCAGCAGGTCGCCGACGACATCGACCGCTACGTCCAGGAGGACGCCTCGGACGGCTTCATCCTCGTCCCGCACCTCACCCCCGAGGGCCTCGACCCGTTCTTCGACCAGGTGGTCCCGCTGCTCCAGGAGCGTGGCTCCTTCCGCACCGAGTACACCGGCACCACGTTGCGCGACCACCTCGGCCTCGAGCTCCCCGGCGTGGGCGGCTCGCAGGCAGCAGACCTCGAAGGGGCACGAGCATGACCACGGCGACGACACCGACGAGCGAGCGCGTGGACGCGGTCTCGACCGAGACCAGCACCAGCACCGCGGCCGCAGAGTGGGCCTCCTGGCACGCCGAGCGCGAGCGGGGCCTCACCGGCGAGCACGGCTGGCTGACGCTCACCGCCCTCCGGTTCCTCTCCGGCACGCCGCAGAGCATCCCCGGGATCGCCGGCGAGTGGTGGGCCGACGCCGACGGCGCGCACGTCCGTGCGACGGCGTCCGAGGGCCTGCGGGCCTGGGACACCCGGACCGGGCGCGACACCGACGAGGCGGCCCTCGACGGCCAGCACACCGTCGTCGTCCCGGAGGCGGGCTCGACGCTCGCGGCCCTCGGGGCCGACGGGGTCGCCGCCGAGGTGGCGCTGCGCACCGGGCGGTACGTCGTGCGGGTCCGCGACCCGAAGGCCCCCGCGCGCACCGGCTTCACCGGAGTCCCGACCTACGCCTACGACCCGTCGTGGGTGCTCGACGCCCCCGTGCGCTGGTACGACGAGCCCCGCCCGACGCTCGTCCGGGCCGCCCAGCCCGGCCTGCGCCACCACGTCCGCGTGGTCGGCGAGCTCGACGTCGTCCGCGACGGCGTGACGACCACGCTCGCGATCACCGGCCAGCAGGCGGGGACCGGGTCGGTGCTCTTCTCCGACACCACCCAGGACACCGCCGAGTGGCGCGTCGTGTCCCTGCCTCCGGTGCACGAGGCTGCTCCCGGTGCGGGAGCGTCCGGCGACGCCCCGGCGTCGGGAGGGCTCCCGACCACGGTGCGCCTCGACCTCAACCGTGCGCTCAACTTCCCCGCCGCCTTCTCCGACCACGGCACCTGCCCCCGGCCGGTCGACGGCAACCACCTCCCGGTCCCCGTGACCGCCGGAGAGAAGGACCCCCGATGAGCACCGTGACCCGCCGCCCGGCCGGCGCCACCTCGGCCGACGCGCTCGACGTCCGCGAGGTCCACCTCGACGACCCGCTCGTGCGGCCTCTGCTCGAGGACCTCGCGCACGAGTACGCGACCCGCTACAGCGACCACCTCACCGAGGAGGAGCTGCTCCGCGAGATGTCGGAGTACCCCGCGGCGGACTTCGCCGAGCCGCACGGCCGTCTCATCCTCGTGCTGTCCGCCGGCGCGCCCGTCGCCGGCGGGGCCTACCGCCGCCGGACCGAGCCCGAGCTCGGCGACCTGCAGCGGAGCGCCCACCCGGACGTGGCGCGCACCGCGGACGGTACCCCGGCCGTGCCGACCGCCGAGCTCAAGCGCATCTGGACGCACAACGCGCACCGACGCCGCGGCCTCGCGCGCCTCGTGCTCACCGAGCTCGAGCGACGTGCCGGCCAGAACGGCTACGAGCGCATCTACCTCACGACCGGACCGCGCCAGCCGGAGGCCGCAGGCCTCTACCTGTCGGCCGGCTACGCACCGCTGTACGACCCGGCCACCCAGCCGGGGCAGCCCGGCCCGCTCGCCTTCGAGAAGTGGCTCTGTCCGAGGTGACCTCACGCGCACCGGCGGTCGACGCACCCGCCCCCGGGTCTCCCGGGCCCCCCGCACACCCGAAGGTCCGTCATGAGCTCAGCACTCTCCACCCCACCCTCGACGGGTAGCCCGGCGTCGCCCCCGCCGGTCGACCGCTCGACCGGCCCGGCCCCCTCGGCGCTCCCGCGTGCGACGCGCGCCGAGCTCGAGTCCCTGCGCGTCGTCGGCGCGCGCCACCCGTGGCGCTACGTCGCGACCGCAGCCGTCGCCGTCCTCCTCGCGATGGTCGTCAGCTCGCTCGTGACGAACCAGCGCTGGGAGTGGTCGATCGTCTTCCAGTACCTCACCTGGCCGTCGATCCTCTCGGGGCTCTGGGGCACCCTGCGGCTCACCTTCGTCGCCGCGGTGATCGGCTTCGGGCTCGGCACGGTGCTCGCCCTCATGCGGCTGTCCCGCTCGCCGCTGCTGCGCGCCGTCTCGTGGGCCTACACGTGGGTGTTCCGGTCCGTGCCGCTGATCCTCCAGCTGCTGCTCTGGTACAACCTCGCGTACCTCTACCCGACGCTCAGCCTCGGGATCCCCTTCGGGCCGTCCTTCGCGGAGTTCGGCACCCTCGACGTCATCAACAAGTTCGGGGCCGCGATCCTCGGCCTCGGGCTCTCGCAGGCGGCGTACTCGGCGGAGATCGTCCGGGCCGGCATCCTCAGCGTCGACCAGGGACAGCACGAGGCCGCCGCAGCCCTGGGCATCCCGCGGGCACGGCAGTCCACCCGCATCGTGCTCCCGCAGGCCATGCGCACCATCGTCCCGACCTCGGTCAACGAGATCATCGGCCTCGTCAAGGGCACCTCGGTCGTGTACGTCCTGGCCTACGGCGAGCTGTTCTACACCGTCGGCGTCATCTACGGGCGCAACCAGCGGGTGGTCCCGCTGCTCATGGTCGCGGCCATCTGGTACGTCATCATCACCACGGTCATCACCGTGATCCAGTTCTACGTGGAACGTCACTACGCCAAGGGCGCGGTCCGCACGCTCCCGCCGACACCGATCCAGGTGGCCCGGTGGACGCTCCTGCGCACCTGGTCGCGCCTCACCGGGCGCCCGCCGCACCCGTCGCTCCCGCCCGCCTTCGCGGTGCGGACCGGCAACGGCCGAGGGCACCTCACCCGGACCGGACGCCCGAGCACGACCCGCACCGAGGGAGATGCCGTATGAGCACCGTCATCACCGGCACCCGCGGCCTCCTCGAGGTCCACGGCGTCCACAAGAGCTACGGCACCCTCGAGGTCCTCCACGACGTCGACCTCACGGTCCAGCCGGGCGAGGTCACCGTGATCCTCGGCCCGTCGGGCTCGGGCAAGTCGACCCTGCTCCGGGTGGTCAACCACCTCGAGAAGGTCGACAGCGGGTTCGTCGCCCTCGACGGCGACCTCATCGGGTACTCGCGCAGCGGCGACACGCTCCGCGAGCTCAAGGAGAAGGCGATCCTCGCCCAGCGGACGCAGATCGGCTTCGTGTTCCAGAGCTTCAACCTCTTCCCGCACCTCACCGTCCTCGAGAACGTCGTCGAGGCACCGGTGAGCGCACAGGGCCGCAAGCGGTCCGAGGTCGAGGTCGAGGCCCGCGAGCTCCTGGCCCGCGTCGGCCTGGCCGACAAGGCCGACGCCCGGCCGCGCCAGCTCTCCGGCGGCCAGCAGCAGCGCGTCGCGATCGCCCGGGCCCTGGCCACCAAGCCACGGCTCCTGCTCTTCGACGAGCCGACGTCGGCCCTCGACCCCGAGCTCGTCGGCGAGGTCCTCGACGTCATCAAGGCCCTCGCGCACGACGGCACGACCCTCGTGGTCGTCACCCACGAGATCGGCTTCGCCCGCGAGGTCGCCGACACCGTCGTGTTCATGGACTCCGGCCGCATCGTCGAGCAGGGCCCCGCGGCCCAGGTCATCGACGACCCGCAGCACGCCCGCACCAAGGCGTTCCTCGACAAGGTCCTCTGACAGCGCCAGCACGGCGCCACAGCAGCACACCACCCCACCGTCTCCTGCCCGGCCGACCGGCCGCGGCAGCCCCGCTCGTACCCTCTCGCCTCCCGCGAGACCACCCGGAAGGTCCACCCTCATGTCCCGTCCCACCACCCGCCACCTCACGTCTCGCAGCCGGATCGGCGCAGCCCTCCTGGTCCTGCCTCTCGTCGCGGCGCTCGCGGCCTGCTCCTCGAGCAACGCCGAGGAGCCCGGTGGCAACCAGCTCGCGGCCGACGCCGAGGCCGCGGGTCTCACGGTGAACACGACGCCGGACCAGGACCGCATCACCACCACCGAGTCGGCCGAGGCGATCGCCCTGCTCCCCGAGGCGTACCAGGACGTCGACACCCTCAAGGTGGCGGTGAGCGCCTACGTCGCACCGCTGGCCTTCCTCGCCGACGACGAGAAGACGCCGATCGGCAACGAGACCGACATCGCGTACCTGATCGGCGACGCGCTCGGCAAGGACGTCCAGCTCGAGGTCAAGGCGTGGGCCGACTGGCCCCTCGCGATCCAGTCGGGCGACGTCGACGCGACCATCTCGAACGTCACCGTCACCGAGGAGCGCAAGGAGCTCTTCGACTTCTCGTCCTACCGGGTCGACCAGCTCGGCTGGCTCGTCCAGGCCGACAACGAGGACATCACCTCGATCGACGAGGCGGCCGACGTCGCGGGCCTCACCGTGGCCGTGGGCTCGGGCACCAACCAGGAGAAGATCCTGCTCGCCTGGGACGAGGCCAACCAGGCCGAGGGCCTCGACCCCGTGAACATCGAGTACTTCGAGAACGACGGCGACACGACCCTCGCGCTCCAGTCCGGGCGCATCGACGCGACCTTCGGCCCGAACGCCACCTCGGCGTACAAGGCGGCCGTCGCCCCGCAGGACTTCAAGGTCGTCGGCACGGTCAACGGCGGATGGCCCGAGACCGCGCAGATCGCGGCCGCGACCCTCAAGGGCAACGACCTCGCGCCGGCCATCACCGCGGCCATCAACCACGCGATCGAGGACGGGTCCTACGACAAGGTCCTCGAGCGCTGGGGCCTGACCGAAGAGGCCATCACCGAGTCCGAGACCAACCCCGCGGGCCTGCCGAAGTCCTGACCCGGCAGCCCACCACAGCCAGGTGCGGGCCGGGGCGTCTCCTCAGCGGCGACCCGGCCCGCACCTGAAAGCACCGCAGCACAGCACAGCACCACCACCCAGCACCGCACCCGCACCACCACCCAGCACCACCAGGAGAGCCACCATGAGCCGCGTCCCCCTCTCGATCCTCGACCTCGCACCCGTCTCTGCCGGAGCCACCGGCGCCCAGACGCTCCGTGACTCGGTCGCGCTCGCCGAGCGGGCCGACGCGCTCGGGTACACGCGGTACTGGTTCGCCGAGCACCACCTGTCCGCAGGTGTCGCCTCGGCCTCGCCCGCCGTGCTCGCGGCGCTGGTCGCCGGTCGCACCGAGCACCTGCGCGTCGGCACGGGCGCCGTGCTGCTGAGCACCACGAGCCCGCTCGTGGCCGCCGAGCAGCTCGCGACGGTCGCCGCCCTGCACCCGGGTCGCGTGGACCTCGGTGTCGGACGGGCCTTCACCCCGCCGCCGAAGCCAGCCGCCCAGCCTGACGCGGAGGGCTCCTCGACCCCGCCGGCCGCACCCCCGCGCAAGCCGGCAGCCCCTGCCCGGGACGTCGACGGTCTGCACGTCCCGTCCGCCCCGCCCATCGACTTCACCGACTCCGCCCTGCGCGAGCGTCTCCTCGGCCAGCAGCGCGTCGTCTCCGCCAACCGCCAGCCCGCGCCCTTCCGCGACGAGCTCGAGCTGGTCCTCGGCCTCCAGGCCGGGACCTACACGGACGCCGACGGCGTGCCCCACGTGAGTGCCCCGGTCGAGGGCACGGACGCGCAGCTCTGGGTGCTCGCGTCGAGCGGCGGGGAGTCCGCCGAGGTGGCCGGCGCGCTCGGTCTGCCGCTCGTCGCCAACTACCACGTGAGCCCCGCGACCATCCTCGACACCGTCGCGTCCTACCGCGCGGCCTTCGTGCCCGGTGTCCTCGACGCGCCCTACGTGATCGTCTCCGCGGACGTGCTCGTCGCAGAGACCGAGCTCGAGGCGACGCACGCCGGCGCGCCCTTCGCGGAGTGGGTGCTGTCCATCCGCACCGGCCTCTCCGGCGCCATCGCGTACCCGACACCCGAGGACGCCCTCGGCCGCGAGTGGACCGAGGCCGAGACGGCCCTCGTGCTCGACCGCACGGCCACCCGGTTCGTCGGCTCGCCCGAGCAGGTCGTCGCGCGTCTCGAGGCGCTCCAGCGCGTGACCGGCGCCGACGAGATCCTCACGACCACCATCGCCTTCGACCCGGCGCACCGCGTGCGCTCGGCCGAGCTGCTCGCGCGGGCCTGGGGCCTCGAGGCGCCTGTCTCGGGCACCGAGAGCGCAGGAGCAGCCTCCGAGACTGCCACGACGGCCCGCTCCGAGACCCCGGCGCACGCCGAGGACGTCCCGGTGAGCGATGCCTTCGGGCAGGTCACCACGCACCTCGTCGGGTCGGGTGCCCACTCGTGACGACCGTCGACCAGCTGAGCCCGTCCCAGGCGGCCCGAGCAGCGGGGGAGCGCCCCGGGAGCGCGTCGGTCACGGTCCGCCTCGTCGAGCCGTCCGAGCACGACGTCGTCGCCGCGCTCCTCGTCGACGCCTACACGAGCGACTACGACATCCCGGACGACTACCGGGTGAGCCTCTCGGCCGTCGCCGAGCGTGCGGCCGTCCACGAGGTGTGGGTCGCCGTCGACGCGGACGGGCAGGTCCTCGGGACGGTCGCGACCCCGCGCGCCGGCTCCCTCATCTCCGAGCTGGCCCGAGCCGGCGAGCTCGACTTCCGGCTGCTCGGCGTCTCGCCGGCGGCCCGCGGCCGCGGGGTCGGCGAGACCCTCACCCGGCACGTCGTCGACCTCGCCCGGGAGCGCGGTGCGAGCCGCGTCGTCATGAACTCCGGTCCGCAGATGATCTCCGCGCACCGCCTATATCACCGCCTCGGCTTCGCGCGGTTCCACGAGCGCGAGACGCGCGTCCTCGACGACGGCACCCGGCTCTTCGCCTTCGTGCTCGAGCTCGCGCCCAGCTCTGCGCCCACCGCGGTGCCTGTCCAGGTGCCCACCGAGGTGCCCACCTCCACCGATCCCCTCACAGCAAAGGCCTGACACCATGCCCGTCGAGTTCCTCGGCATCGCGACCACGTCCGACGCCTCCGAGACCACCGCGCGCACCACCGGCTCCTTCGACAAGGACTACCTGCTGCGCATCGTCCGTGCGCACGAGGACAACGGGTGGACCCGTGTCCTCTTCGCCTACGGGTCGAGCGGACCGGAGCCGTCGGTGCTGGCGTCGTACGTCGCCTCGCGCCTGGACTCGGTCGAGCTGCTGCTCGCGCACCGTCCCAACGTCTCGTACCCGACCTTCGCGGCCAAGAGCTTCGCGACGCTCGACCAGCTGTCCGAGGGGCGCCTGTCGGTGCACTTCATCACCGGGGGCAACGACCACGAGCAGCAGCGCGAGGGGGACACGCTCACCAAGGACGAGCGCTACGCGCGCACCCAGGAGTACATCCAGATCGTCAAGAAGGCGTGGACCAGCGCCGAGCCCTTCGACCACGAGGGCACGTACTACCAGCTGGCCGACTTCGTGTCGGAGATCAAGCCCTACGAGGGTCGGGTGCCGACCATCTCCTTCGGCGGGTCGTCGGAGGCGGCGTTCCAGGTGGGTGCGGCCGAGGCCGACATCTACGCGGTGTGGGGCGAGCCGCTCGCGAGCACGTCGGAGCAGATCGAGACCGTGCACGCGGCTGCGGCCGCCGCCGGTCGCGCGACTCCGCCACGTATCCACGCCGCCTTCCGGCCGATCGTCGCGCCGACCGAGGCGCTCGCGTGGGAGAAGGCCGAGCAGGTCCTCGGCCAGATCGAGGCGCGCAAGGCTGCTGCCGGTGGATCCATCAGCCGTCGTCACCCGCTGACCAAGCCGGAGAACGCCGGGTCGCAGCGCCTGCTGGAGATCGCCGCGCGCGGTGACCGGCACGACTCGGTGCTGTGGACCGCGCCGGCCAAGGCCACCGGCGGCGCGGGCAACTCCAACGCGCTCGTCGGCACGCCCGAGCAGGTCGCCGAGGCGCTCCTCGCGTACTACGACCTCGGGGTGCGGGTCATCTCCGCACGGGGCTACGACCTGCTGAACGACGCCGCGGACTTCGGCCGCTACGTCATCCCGCTCGTGCGGGAGGGTGTGGCGCAGCGCGACGCGGCCCTGGCGCAGGAGTCCTCGGACGCCGCCGACGCCGAGCGCCGCGCCGCCGCGCACGCCGCGCTGGCCCGCCAGGACGCGATCGCCGCTGCCGCCGAGGCGGTCGCCTGATGCGCTTCCAGGTCCTCGACATCGTCTTCAACCCGCCGCACCCGGTCACGGGTGCGGCGGTGGCCCCGTCCGACCGGCTCAACCGCGTGGTCGACACGGCGGTCCTCGCCGAAGAGCTCGGCCTCGACTCCTTCTCGGTCGGCGAGCGGCACGCGGGCGAGGTGCTGTCGTCGTCCCCGACGGTGATCCTCGGGGCGATCGCCGCGCGCACGTCGCGCATCCTGCTGAGCACAGGCGTCACGGTGCTCTCGCTCCTCGACCCGGTCCGTGTCGCGGAGGACTACGCGACCATCGACCAGCTGAGCCGCGGGCGCTTCGAGATGGTCATCGGCAAGGGCAACGAGGTGCAGCAGTACCCGGTGCTCGGCCTCGACATCAGCAAGCAGTACGAGTACCTGCAGGAGAACTACGAGCTGCTGCGCCAGCTGATCTCCGGTGAGGAGGTCACGTGGTCGGGCACCCACCACGTGCCGCTCGACAAGATCACGACCCTCCCACGGCCCTACGCCGGGCCCTTCCGCATCTGGCACGGGTCTGCGACGTCGGCCTTCGCCGTCGACCTCGCCGCCCGGTGGGGCGACCCGATCGTGTCCGCGAACGCCTTCCAGCCGCGCGAGAACTACAAGGTGCTCATCGACCGGTACCGCGAGCAGTACGCCGAGCACGGCCACGACCCTGCCAAGGCGTACGTCGGGTCCGGGTCCGGCGGGCTGTTCCTCGCCGACACCACGGAGCAGGCCATCGAGCAGTACCGGCCGATCTACGAGGGCGCGGTCGCACGGGCAGACGCCCGCGGCTACGACCCCAAGGCCGTCGGCAAGGTGACCGCCTTCCGCACCGTCGAGGAGGCCGTCGAGCGCGGCCCGGCGCTCGTGGGGTCGCCCGAGCGGGTGGTCGAGAAGATCCTCGACTACCACCAGAGCTACGGCCACGACCTCCAGTCGGTGTCGGTCAACCACCTCCTCGACGTCGAGCAGCAGCACGACGTGCTGCGCCGCTTCGCCGAGGAGGTCGTGCCCCAGGTGCGCGCCGAGGTGAAGACCGACCTGTGGACCGAGGCCGACAGCGGTCGCGCCAAGGGGTTCACCGCAGTCTGAGGGTGGGCGTCGACTGATGTGCCGACCTGGCGACGACACGACGGAGACCTCAGGCGCCCTCTCCCCCGTACGGCGGGGGAGAGGGCGCCTGAGGTCGGTCCCGGCCGCTCGGCCGGGCAGCGGTCACGGTGCGGCCGCGTGCGGGTCAGGCCGCCGCGTCGGCCTCGTGCGACGTGCCGACGACCGGGTGGTCGGTGGCCTGCCGGTCGCCGACGGCCGCCCGCAGCTCGTCGAGCCGCTCGTAGAGCTGGTCACCGGGGCACTCCGTGACACCGACGTCTCGGTGGCCGACGAGAGCCGGGTAGGTCCTCCCGTTGACCGTCATCGTGCCGTCGACGTCGACGCCGCGCTCGGAGAGCTTCCATGCCGCGAGGTCGGCGACGGTGTCCCAGGCGGCGTCGGAGATCGGGGCGGTGGTGTAGTTGCCCATGACCGAGATCCCGGTCGTCCAGGCGTTGAACCCGAAGGCGTGGGCCCCGGTCGTGGCGTTGGTGATGCCGCCGGCGCGTCCCTCCCAGGCCCGGCCGAACTTGTCGACGAGGAAGTTGTAGCCGATGTCGCCCCAGTTGTTGGTCTGCGCGTGGAAGGTGTAGATCCCACGGAGGATGGCCGGGACCTGCTCCGGGGTGTAGTCGTTGGTGCCGGCGGTGTGGTGGATCACGGTGCCCTGGACGGTGGCAGGCTGCGGGCGCCAGGTCATGATCGACTCGTCAGCACCCCAGGCGGAGCGCGGCAGGACCGTCGGGGTCCCGCCCTCGCGCGGCACGTCGACAGGGATGTCGTCGGCGTCCGAGGACCCCGGGTCGACGACCGCCAGACGTGCGTTCGCTGGCGTGCCGTCGGCGACGACGCGCACCTCGACGCGGTCGACCTCGCCGACGGCGATCGGGTCCGTGCCGGCGGTCCGGGACCCTGCGGAGGGTCCGTGGTCCTGATCGGACTCCTCGGGCTCGATCGACTCCCAGTCGGACCACGTTCCGCCGGTGAGGGTGCGCAGCTGCACGGACGAGACCGTGACGTCGTCGGTGTCGTCCCAGACGACCCCGGCGACGGCAAAACCGGTCGAGTCCGCGACGGCGCCGAGCGTCACCGGCGGCGCGTCCAAGGTGTAGGGCACCTGCGCGGTGCGGATCGTGGGCGCGGCGGACGGCTGCCACCGCGCTGTCGACGCGGGCGCAGCCGCAGGCGTACCGGGCTGCTGCGGGTCGACGGAGAGAGGGACCTCGGTCGTGGTGGTGCTGACGGGGTGGGGCGTGGTGGCTGCCGCGGGTGTCGCGAGGGCACCGGCGGCGACCAGCGCCCCCAGCACAGGACCGACGATCAGACGACGTGGACATGCCATGGTGGCGTTCCTTCCGTGAGAGATCCCCGCGGTGCGTCTCACCTCGGGGCCTTCTTGGTCGACCGGGCCCGGACAGGACCGGTTGACAGGACCTGACGTCTTCGTGAGGTCTGGCCCGATGATCACGAACGTACGATTCGCGATGTGAGGCGGAGGTGAGACGGAGGTGAGGTGCCGGGGTGCTGCGTGGGCCTGGCGCTGCGGACGGTGGGCGCCGACGACCGTGATTGACCACCTCGTGACCACTGCGTGCTGACCACTGCCCGGACCGCGACGATGTACCCAGCGAGAGCCACAGCCCAGCCAGACCCGAGGAGCGAGCATGACCGAGACCGCTGAGACCGTCGAGACCGTCGTCGTCGGCGGCGGGGTGATGGGGTCGGCCGCGGCCTGGGCCCTCGCCTCCGCGGGCCGTGAGGTGCTGCTCCTCGAGCGCTTCGAGCCCGGGCACGTGCGCGGCGCCTCCCACGGGGCGTCGCGCATCTACCGCACCACCTACGCGGAGCCCGAGTACCTGGACCTCGCGCAGGAGGCCCTGGGGCACTGGCGCGCCCTCGAGGCCGAGGCCGGCGTCGAGCTGCTCACCCTCACCGGTGGCGTCAGCGGAGGAGCGGGCGACGCCCGCCGAGAGGAGATCGCGGCGGCGTTCGTGGCACGCGGCGTGCCGCACGAGTGGCTCTCCGCCGAGGCCGCCGCCGAGCGCTGGCCCGGCCTGCGCTTCGACGGGCGGGTGCTGCACGAGACCGAGACGGCGGGCCGCGTGCACGCCGACCGCGCGGTCGAGGCGTTCCAGGCGGTCGCCCGCGCTCGCGGTGCGCAGGTCCGGCACTCGACCGCGGTGCTGGGGCTCGAGACCGCACCGGGCGGTGTCCGGGTGCTCACCGACAGCGGTGAGGTGATCGCGCAGCGCGTCGTCGTGGCGGTCGGGGCGTGGAGCGCAGGGCTCGTGGCGCCGCTGCTCGGTGGCTCGGTGCCGGACGGGGCGTCCGGGACACCGCTCCCGCTCGTGGTCACCCAGGAGCAGCCCGCGCACTTCGCGCTGCGCGTCGGTGCGCCGGACGAGCTGTCCTGGCCGAGCTTCACCAACGACCCCGGTCCGGCACTCGTCGGACCAGGACGGCGCTGGCCGAGCGGCACCTACGGCCTCGCGACGCCGGGCGAGGGCATCAAGGTCGGGTTCCACGGCGTCGGCCCGCGGACCGACCCGGACCACCGGAGCTTCCAGCCCGAGCAGGCGCAGCTCGACCAGCTGCTCGACTACGTGGCCGAGTGGGTGCCCGGCGTCGACCCGAGCACCGCGGTCCCGATCTCGTGCACGTACACGACGACGCCCGACCACGACTTCGTGCTCGACCGGGTCGGCCGCGTGACCGTGGCGGCCGGGTTCTCCGGGCACGGCTTCAAGTTCGCGCCCTCCCTCGGCCGCGTCCTGCGCGACCTCGCGACCGAGGACGTCGACGGCCCGGTGGGTGTTGTCGCCGAGCGTTTCCGCCTGGCCCGCCTCACCCGCCCCACCACCTGATCCGAGGGACGGGGCGCGACGCCGAGGTACTCCGGGAAGTACCTCGGCGTCGCGCCCCGGCACTCGGCGGGGCTACCTGACGTCGTGCTCGGCGTCGGTGGCGTCGTCGAAGGCCTCACGGGCCTGCTCGACGTCCGCCATGTGCGCTGTGGTCCAGGCGAGGAGCGCGTCGACCGGCTCCCGGAAGGTCTTGCCGAGGGGCGTGATGCTGTAGCGGACCGCGACCGGGCGGGTGGCGACGACCTCGCGGGCGACGACGCCGTTGCGCTCGAGCCGGCGCAGGGTCGCGGTGAGCGACTTCTGCGTGACGGCGGGGATCGCCCGACGGAGCTCGTTGAACCGCGACGGCCTGTCGCAGAGCTCGGCGAGCACCTGCAGCGACCAGGTGTCGAGCACCTGGGCGATGAGGTCGCGGTGCGCGGGGCCGACCTCCGGGTGGTCGTGGTGCTCGTGCGTGTCGTGCGGCGAGAGCGCCGGGGTGACGCTCGGTGCTGTCCTCATGGCGGTGCTCTCCGGCTCGGGTGGTCTCCGGTGCGATACCTGGTCTCGTTGGGGTGCTCTCCGGCGACCAGGTATCTCTTGGACACCTGATAGTCCCACCCCTGAGGAGAGTCCCGTGACCGTCCAGCTGCTCAGCCCCGAGGGCATGCCCCAGCCCGTCCCGTACCACCACGTCGCGATCGGCACCGGCACCCGCCAGGTGCACGTCTCCGGCCAGATCTCCCGCGGGCCCGACGGGACGCCGTTGGCCCCTGACGACCTCGCCGGGCAGGTCGCCCAGGCGCTGCGCAACACCGCGACCGGGCTGGCCGGCGCCGGCGCCTCGTTCCGCGACGTCGTCCGCCTGACCTTCTACGTCACGCACTGGGCGCCCGAGAAGATCGACGCGTTCATGGCGGGCGTCGAGAGCGTCGCCGCCGAGCTCGACCTCCCGACCCCGATGCCGCCGGCGTCCCTCATCGGCGTCGAGTACCTGTTCATGCCCGACGTCCTCGTCGAGGTCGAGGCGACGGCAGTCCTCGACTGACCCCCGCCCCGAGGGACGGGGCGCGACGCCGAGGGACCCCAGGGTGTACCTCGGCGTCGCGCCCCGGTGTGATCGTGGGTCCGTGCGCGAGTCGAGGGCGGGCGGGGGGAAGGAGAGTCAGCCGACCTTCGCGGCGATGACGCCGATGATCGCCGCACCCCACATGGTGATCATGGTGATGAACCCGATCACCTGGGCGACCTCCATGAGGCGCGGGGTCGGGGCGTCGCCGGGGTTGACCAGCCCGAAGACGCCGGTGGTCGTCGAGTAGGTCGGGCGCATCGGCACGTGGAACTGCCTGACGTCGAAGTCGGTGAGCGGCGGCGCCGGGTCTCCGCGGAGCGCCGCCTGCTCGCGGCGGCGGCGCAGGCGCCCCACCTGCACGGCATACCAGGCGAGGGCGCCGTACTGCGTGACGAAGGACAGCCCCCACGCGACGAAGGCGACACCGATCACCGGGCCGGCGTCGTCGGTGCCACGGATCAGCGCCACACCGATCGCCACCAGGCCCGTACCCGCCAGCAGCGCGAGGGGGATGGCCCACCACGACCCGGAGCGGTCGTCGCGGTACGGCGACGGCGACCGCACGGGTCGGAGCATCTCGACCATGTGGTCGCGGTGCGACGGCCCCGTCTCCTCGTCCCATGTCGCCATGTGCGTGCCTCCCCGGTCAGGTCCAGCGGCGTCGTCTGACGCCAGGTCCTGATCATCTGCCCGCGACGAGCGTCGCCACCACCGCGGGCGATGGGGAGAGGTACACCTCCCTGCTCAGCAGTACTGGTCCGCTCAGCGGTAGTCGTCCCAGACCGGTGACGGGAACAGGACCTGCTCGAAGCGGGCCCAGCCGTCGACCATGCACACGGCGGGGGACCGGAACGACCGCAGCTGCACGCCGTCCATGGCCTCGATGGCCATCTCGACGAGGTCGCGTGCGTCGTCCCAGGTGCCGACCTCGGGCGGGAGCCGCCAGCGGGTCCGGGAGTACAGCTCCCAGGTGCCGTCGGGGCGCGCGTCGAAGTACTCGTGCGCGGGGTGCTCGGGGGAGATCGCCTCGGCGCCGAGCACCATGTACAGGCGGACGAGCTGGGGCTCGGCGGCGTTGTTGCGCACGAGGAACCGGCAGTAGCCGGGGAACGAGGCTCCGTCAGGGTGGGTCGCGGCTGGGTCGCCGCTCGCCACGTACGCCTCGGGGTCGAAGCGGCGGTCGTAGCGCTGCTCGACGATGAGCTGGAGCAGGCCCTCCTTGCTCCCCACGTAGTGCAGCAGGCCGGCCTGGCTGATGCCGACAGCCGTCGCGACGTCCTGGAGCGAGAACCCGTAGAAGCCGTGCTGGCTGACCAGGCGCGTGGACTCCTCGAGGATCTGCGCGATCCGCGTCTCGCGGGAGAGGCGGACGCGGCGTCTCGGTGGTGTGTCCGTGGGGGTTCCGGTCATCCCCGCACCGTACCGCCTGGTCGGCGAGGGGCGGTGGAGGCGGGTGTTGACATTCCTACCGCGCGGTCGTAATTTGCATCTATCTACCGATCACTCGGTAGTGGTGAGCCTTCTCCGGAAGGCCCGCGTCTCGCCGATGAGCCGCTCGACTCCCATGACCAAAGAAGGTTCCCATGGACACCCGCACCTCCCTCGCCGCCGAGGGCCCGACCCCGACCACGTCCGGGACCGACCTCGCCCCCGACACCGGAGCCCCCTTCAGCCGTGCGCTCACCCTGAGGTTCGGCGCCGGGTTCTTCGGCTTCGGCCTGCTGTGGATCGTCGGCCTGCAGATCGTCGCCGCCGTGCTGCTGCCGCAGCGCCTCCGCGACATCGGGGTGTCCTCGCCCGAGGCGCTGCTCGGCACCATCAGCGCCGTCACGGCTGTGGTCTCGCTCGTGTCGAACCTGCTCTTCGGGAACCTCTCCGACCGCACGCGCGGCCGGTTCGGGCGGCGCGCGCCGTGGATCCTCGCCGGGGCGTCATCGCGGGGATCTCGCTGACGCTCATCGGCGTCCTCGACTCGCCGCTGACCATCACCGTGAGCTACTGCGTCGCGATGGTCGGCCTCAACATGATGCTCGCCCCGGCCGTCGCCGTCCTCGCCGACCGGGTCCCGATGAAGGTCCGCGGCACCATGTCCGCGTTCTACGGCGGCGGGCTCGCGAGCGGCGCACCGCTCGGCGCACTCGTCGGCGCAGCCTTCATCACGACCTCGCTGCCGGGCTTCATCCTCGGAGGGGCCTTCATGGCGGGATCCGCGGTGCTCGCCCTCGTGGTCTGGCCGCGTGAGCGCTCCGCGGTCGACCTCCCGCCCGCCGCGGCAGGCTTCCGCGAGCTGCTCCGCTCGTTCAGGCCGCCGCGCAACGCACCGGACTTCTACCTGGCCTTCGCCGGTCGCCTGTTCATGCTGGTCAGCTACCAGATGATCATGGCGTACCAGCTCTACATCGTGCAGGACCACGTGGGGCAGACGGTCGCCGAGTCCGCGCGGACCATCGCCACCATGTCGGTGATCCTCCTCGTCGTCTCCCTCGTCGGGTCGGTCGCAGCCGGACCCGTCTCTGACCTCATCGGGCGGCGCAAGCTCCCCGTCGTCCTGTCGAGCGTGCTGTTCGCGGTGGGCATCGCCATGCCGTGGATCTGGCCGACGCCCATGGGCATGTTCCTCTTCGCGGGGATCGCCGGCTTCGGCTACGGCGTCTACACCTCGGTCGACCAGGCCCTCAACGTCGACGTGCTCCCGGACGAGGAGCAGGCCGGCAAGGACCTCGGCATCCTCAACCTGTCGACGACGGCCGGCCAGACCGTCGGGCCGCTGCTCACCTCCGCCCTCGTGGTGTCGACCGGGAGCTACTCGGTCGTGTTCCCGGTGGCGATCGTCGCCGCGCTGCTCGGCGCGTTCTTCATCACCCGGATCAAGTCCGTGCGCTGACGCGCCCCCGGACCCCGACCACCCGCGCCACCCGCACTGCTGCCCCGCACGCACCACCGCCCACCTGTACCACCGCACCCGCACCACCAGCCAGGAGACTCTCGTGACCACGACGTGGACCGCTTCGACCGCCGACGCCCTCTGGGCAGACCGGGGCGCACCCACCCCGGGTGCGTCCGACGCCCGGGGGCTCGCCCTCACCGGATCGCGCGGTCAGACGCTGCGCGGCTTCGGCGGGACGTTCAACGAGCTCGGCTACCGCGCGATCAGCGCGCTCAGCACGGCGGACCAGGAGACGGTCTACCGCGAGCTCTTCAGCCCGGACGAGCTCAACTTCCGTGTCAACAGGTCCGCTGTTGGCGCGAACGACTTCGCCGCGTCCTGGTACTCCTACGACGAGACGCCGGGTGACTATGCGCTCGAGCACTTCTCCGTCGAGCGCGACGAGGAGATGGTCATCCCGTTCATCCGGCAGGCGCAGCGCTACCAGGACGACATGGTGCTGCACTGCTCGCCGTGGAGCCCTCCCACGTGGATGAAGAACCCGCCCGCGTACAACTCCGGCACCCTCGTCATGACGCAGGAGAACCTCGACGCGTACGCGCAGTACTTCGTGAGGTTCGTGCAGGCCTACGCCGAGCGCGGCATCACCGTGAGCCAGGTGCACATCCAGAACGAGGTGTTCGCCGACCAGAAGTTCCCGTCGTGCGTGTGGACGTCGGAGCAGCTGCGGGTCTTCGTCCGCGACCACATGGGCCCCGCCTTCGAGGCCGCAGGTCTCACGGCGAAGATCTTCCTCGGGACCCTCAACGGCCCGGAGGACATGAAGTTCACCGCGACCGGCCAGGCGCTCACCAACTACGCGCGCTTCGTCGACAACATCCTGTTCGACGACGACGCCCGCAAGCACATCGCCGGGATCGGCTACCAGTGGGCCGGCCAGCACGCGGTCGCCCGCACGCACGACGCGTGGCCCGAGCTCGAGATCATGCAGACCGAGTCGGAGTGCGGGTTCGGCGAGAACAACTGGGAGGAGGCCGAGTACGTCTTCCACCTGGTCCGCCACTACCTGCAGCACGGGGCGACCGGGTACACCTACTGGAACATGGCGCTCGAGCCCGGTGGTCTGAGCACCTGGGGCTGGCCGCAGAACTCGCTCATCACCGTCGACACCCAGGCGCGCACCTTCACGCGCAACCCCGAGTACTACGTGCTCAAGCACTACTCCTCCGCGGTGCGCCCTGGGGCGGTGCCGCTCGGTGTGACGGGCCGGTTCAGCGCGCAGGGCTCCGCGTACGAGAACCCCGACGGGTCGATCGTGGTCGTGGTGCAGAACGCCCTCGACCGCGACGAGGAGTTCGCCTTCACGGTCCCCGGAGACGAGTCGAAGAGCTTCACGGCGACCCTCGAGGCGCGGTCCCTCAACACCTTCGTCGTCGAGCCGTAGCCGTTTCGCGGCACTCCGGGTCGGGTGGTGGCGGCGCACTCTGCCACCACCACCCTGTCGTGCTGCCTCCGTGGCCTGGGCCCACCAGCACCTTGCTGAGTTCGTGACTTCGGAGTGAGTTCGTGCCGTATCAGTGCCGAACTCGCTCCGAACTCACGACCTCGCCGGCCGGCCGACCTGGCCGGTCGGCCGACCGACCTGGCCAGCCGGCCGGCCGACCTGGCCAGCCGACCGGCCTGCGGTTCAGCCGATCTCGCCCTCGACCACCAGCAGGTCCCAGGCGCCGATCGTCAGCGTCTCGCCGACTGCGACCTCTACGTCACCGAGCACCGACCGCCCGGCGACAGGGCTGTCGAGGGTCACCGGCTCGGCTGAGTAGTTGAGCAGGTAGGTGAGCTCCCGGCCGCGGGCGTTGGTCCCGCGCCGGACGCTGACGGTCCCGGCGAGCTCCTGCGGCCAGTCCCACACCCCGGCGTCGCGGACGGCGACGGCGAGGGTGGCGCGGACGAGCTCGGGGGAGGTCATGGTCCCGAGGTGCAGCGCGGATCCAGCACCCGACCCCGAGTCCGACCGCTGACGGGTGACCGCCGCGTACTCCCCGTAGGCGGGGTGGTCGTACGCGGCGAGCACCTCGGCGCCCTCGGTGGTGAGCAGCTCCATGAAGCGCTGCGCCTGCGGTGCGTCCTCGACTCCCTGCGTGGTGGCGGCCTCCGCGAGGTCTCCGTGGAGCGTGAGCCCGACGCCGTCGGGCCGCGTGAACTGGTTGTAGGTGACCCCCAGCGTGCCGGTGAGCCCGTGCGGTGCGCGGTCGTGCCACACGGTGACGTGCTCGTCGGCGACCGCGGTGCGGAAGGTGGTGACCAGGTGGCCGCCGGCCTCGACGTGCTCGCGCAGACGGGTGATGGTCGACTCTGGCGCCGAGTAGAGCGCGGGGGCGACGACCAGCGCGTACCGGCCGAGGTCCGGGTCGTCGGCCGACACGAAGTCCACCTCGACGTTGAGCTCGAAGAGCGCGTCGTAGACCCAGCGGAGCACGTCGTTGTAGCCGATCGAGCTGCCGAAGACCCCGTCGATGAACCCGGTCTCGACGGTGAACCACTGGAGCGCGGTGAGCGCCTCGTTGCTCACCATGATCGCGACCCTGTTGGACTTGCGCAGGTGCAGCAGCGCGTCACCCGCGGCGGCGGCCTCGCGCCCGAAGACGCCGGCCTCCTCGTAGGTCGGGTTGGTCTCGAGGTCGTGGCTGAGCAGGCCCTTCCAGTAGGTCTCGAAGGAGTTGTGGATCGAGTGCCAGTGCCAGTACATGAGTCCGTCGGCGCCGCTGGCCAGGTGGCTGTACGCCTGGAGGCGCAGCTGCCCGGGGTAGGGGAGCCAGCCGACCTGGCCCTGCGCCTGGGTCTCGAGGACGAGGTAGTTGTCACCGCCCTTGATCGAACGGGTCATGTCGCCGCCGAAGGCGATCTCCTTGCCGGTGAGGCGCGACTGGGTCGGGTGGTAGATGTCCACCCCGGCGACGTCGACGGTCGCGGCGGCCTTGAAGTGGTCGACGGAGGGCTGGAGCCCGTAGGACCACCCGGGGGACCAGTCGAAGTCGAAGTTCTGCGTGACGAACTGGTCGTCGCGCGAGTACTCGCGGACGATCCCGGCCTGCCAGCCGAGGAACTCCTCGACGAGGCGACGCCGGTACTTGGCGAACTCCGCGCCGAGCGAGCCGTTGATCGTGCCGCGCACGTCGGGGAAGTCCTCCCACGCGTCGATGCGGTTGGACCAGTAGGCGAGGCCGAAGGCGTCGTTGAGCGCGCCGAGGTCGTCGTCGAACTCCGCGCGCAGGTACTTGACGAACCCGCGCTGCACGTCGTGGGAGGCGGCCTCGTAGTACTTGGTCTCGTTGTCGACCTGGAACCCGATGACGCCCGGGCGGTGCGCGGTGCGCTCCATGAGGCGGCGGATGACGCGCTCGGCGTGGAACCGGTACGTCGGGCTGGTGATGTTCATGATCTGGCGGGCGCCGTAGCGACCCTCGCCGTTGTTGGTCACCGCGAGGACCTCGGGGTACGACTGCACCAGCCACGCGGGCACCGCGTAGGTCGGGGTCCCGACGATCACGTGGATGCCGGCGGCCTCGAAGGCGTCGAGCGCGCGGTCCACGTGCGTGAAGTCGAAGACGCCCGGCTGGGGCTCGAGGGAGCTCCAGGTGGACTCGGCGATGCGCACCACGGTGATGCCCGCGGCCTTCATCATCTCGACGTCCGTGTCGATCCGGTCGGTCGGCATGTACTCGTCGTAGTACGCCGCACCGAACAACAGCTGGTCCACCGTGGTCACCCTTCGTCGCGCGTCCGCCGCGGGCGCTGGTGTGCCCGTCGGCTGTGTCTTTCGTCGGACACGCACCATCTTACCTACCGATCGGTAGATAAGCGCGGGGCTGGTCGGCCTAGGGTGGGACCATGCCCTCCGAGAGCGACGTCCTGGTCCGGTCGACCCCCGACGCCCCCTGGCTGCCGCCCGGGTCGCGCGCCGAGGTGGTGCGCTCTTCCACCGCTCCGACCCCGGCCTGCCTCGTACGGCTGCTGCTGCGTCGCGGGACCGAGGTCTTCTGCGTCCCCCGGGAGCAGACGGCCGCCCTCGACCTGCCGACCCGCGCGGTCGAGCCCTCCGACCCTGACGGGCGCGCCACGGCGGAGCGCCTCGCTCACGACGTCCTCGGCCAGGCCGCGCCCCTGGCGCCGGTGGGATTCGTGCGGAACGTGTTCGCGGAGGGCGTCCCGGGCTACGGCTGGCCCGTCCCGCTCGCGCACTTCGTGGTCTGGGAGACGACGGGCGTCCCCGCCGTCGAGGGACAGTGGGTCGACACGCGCGGCCCCGGTTCTCCGCTCACCGAGCGGCACTGGTTCCCGCTGCTGTCTGCCCTCGGCTGACGGAGTCGCCTCGGCGATGCCGGTGCTCAGGCGCTGTGGTCTCGCGGGCTCTGCGGACGGGCCAGACCCTTCCAGAACACGGAGTCCCGAGTGTGGCGTTCCAGGAGCAGAGGGAGCACGGGGTCGGCGGCGTTCCCGCGCGAGGCCATGTCGTCCAGCGAGGCGACGACGTCGAGGACGGAGCGCGGCTCGAACTGTCCTGCGAGTCGTTTCGCCTTCTTCCGGACGTTGTTCGGTGTCGGCCCCGCGTCGAGGACTGAGTGGTGCCACAGGCGGCTGTGATGGGCGCACCGGTTGCGGAGGTAGACCAGAGATCTGACGCGGTAGGCGAACCCGGCCTTTGCGATCCCGGCGCTGGTGGCCACGGAGTCGGAGAGAGACCCTCTCGCTCCTCGCTCGACCGCTCGAGACAAGGTCCCGAAGGACCAGGCCTCTACGGCGGACCATACGGGGAGCCTGCTGAAGTCGTCGCCGTCCAGATATCGCAGGATGTGACGGTCCTTGCTTCGCCTGATGTCGCGGAGGAGCGACTCGACTGTCGGCTCGGCGTCGCCGACGTCGGTGTAGAAGCGCTCCTCGAGGAAGCTCCCGTAGGGTCCGTGCGCGTCGGCGATCACGCGTGCTACGTGCGTCCGCAGCATGAGCTCGACACGAGCGAGAGACTTGCCGAGGGCCTCACGCAGTGCCTCGTCGGCGACGTAGGCAGCGCGGACGTCCTCGAAGGTCGTTCCTGGCTTGAACGTGTCGTCGCCGAGGTGCGGGGCGCGCTGGAAGTATCGAGCGTAGCCAGAGAGCCGGTAGTAGTTGCACGAGACGAGGAACGTCCTGCAGGCAGCCTCGTCGTCGATGACGAGATCGCGCTGGGCGAGGAGCGCAACCTGCTGCTCCACCGTCAGACCTGGTTTCATCCGCCCCCCGCGAAGAAAAAAAGGCCCCTCCCATGTGAGCATCGTCGAGAGGCTTGGGAGGGGGTCTATTGGTCTGATAGTACCGGATGTGCCGACTTCGTGCCAGGCCCTCGAGCGACGGAGCTGGCACGGCGCAGGACTAGAGCGGCATCAAAAGGCATGACACGACCCCTGTCTCACGCCAGCATGGTGCTCATGTCGTCGAGATGAGCGATCTGCGAGTGACCCCGGCCGATCACGCCGGGCCCTGCAGCACACCCAGACGACGGACGGACCCGAGCCATGCGGACGACCCAGCAGAACAGCAGTACACCGAAGCCTCCTGCGCCCTTTCACGTCCGTGACTACGAGAGCGCCGACGAGCGTGGCTGGCTGCGGTGCCGGGTGCTCTCCTTCCTCAGTACTCAGTACTCAGTACTACGACGACGTGCGCCCTCGGAGGGCTCCCCTGGAGGAGCGGTCTGTCGGGCTGGTGGCCGTCTCCCCGTCGCCGGAGGGGGAGGAGGTGGTCGGCATCCTCGACGTCGACGTCGAGGTCGACGCGGCCGAGGCGACCATCGACACCCTTGCCGTCCACCCGGACCACGCACGCAGCGGTATCGGCGCGGCGATGCTCGCGGTCGCGGTGGGGCGCCTCCGTGCGCAGGGTCTCGGGTCCCTCGACGCCTGGACGCGAGAGGACGCCGCGGCCAACGGTTGGTACCAGGCCCAGGGCTTCGTCGAGCGCTACCGGTACGTGCATGTCCACAAGGAGGGTGGCGACGACCCACGAGGGTTCCGCTCGCCGGAAGGGCTGTCCACGCCTGTGCGCGCCTTCGCCCACGCTCCGCTCGAGATGGAGGCACAGCTGCGCGCGGAGTTCAGCAGGGTCTACGTCTGCCGGCAGTACGTGCTGAACCTGTAGGTCGAACCGTCGGCGGCCGGGCCTCGGAACTCGGAAGTGCTATCAAGCGGCTGCCTTGCTTACACTTCCGCCAGAAGTGTAAGCAAGGCGCGACGACGTGCACAGATCCCTCCTCAGCCGCGCGCCCGCTCCTCCTCCAGCAACCTCCCGAGGTACCGCGCCACCTCACGCGGCCCGCTGCGCGGAGCGGCCGCCTCGACCTGCGGGTTGTAGTTCGTGTTCGTGTTGACGTCGTAGGTGAGCACGCGCCCGTCGGCGGACTCGATGAGCTCGATCCCCGCGATCTCGATGCCGTGCGCCCGCGTGAACGCGAGGTACTTCTCGACGATCCCCGGGTCGAGTTCCTCGCGCAGCGAGAACAACGACACCCCGGGCTCCGGCGCGAGCGTCGCGCCGGGCGGCAGCACAGGGCGCCCCGTCGTCGGGTCGACGGCGCACGCGTCCGCCGGGCACAGCTGGAACCCGCCGCGCAGGGTGTCGGCCCGCACCGAGTAGAGGTGCTCGCCGCCGACGATCTCCACGCGGGTGATCGACCCGTCGCGCGGCTGCACGTACTCCTGGAGCAGCGTCACGCCGTCGACGGGCTCCTCGAAGTCCCCGGCCGCGAGCACCGCGGCGAGCTCGTCGACGTGGTCGAAGCGCTGCACGCCCAGGCCCTTGCCGCCCTGGTTGTGCTTGGTGACGAAGGGCGTCGGGAAGTCCTGCGCGGCGGCGAGCAGGTGCTCGGTGCCGACGACCACGCGGGTGCGGGGGACGTCGATCCCGGCGGCGCGCAGCGCGCTCAGCTGGAGGACCTTGGACACCTCGAGCTCCAGCACAGCGCGCCCGTTGACGACCCGGCGGCCCGCCCCCTCGGCCCACGCGAGGACCGCCCGCGTGTGCTCCTTGGACAGCCCGTGCCCGCGGGTGTGCGACGACGCGCTGAACCGCGACCACACGACGCCGGGCGGCGGCGGGTCGTCGAGGTCGAGCACGCCACCGGTCAGCACGAGCTCCCGGTACGGGACGCCCTCGGCCTCGAGGGCCTCGGCGAACACACCGAACCACTCCGGGTTCTCGTGGACCGCGTGGACGACGGGCGTCGCGGCCGACGCTGCTGCGGCGCTCATGCGAAGTACCCCGCGACGTCCACGACGCCACCGGCGGCCTCGAAGTCCTCCCGGACGTCCGCCCGCAGCGCCGGGTCGTACAACCAGTCGAGCGCGGTGAGCGCGAGGCCCACCGCCCCGTCGAGGGCAGCGCGGTCACCAGCCTCCGTGGCTCCGGCGGCCGCGAACTCGCGGGTGTGCAGCGCGATCTCGGGGTCGCTCACCGCGATCATCGGGTGGATCGACGGGATGCGGACGCTCACGTTGCCGAAGTCCGTCGACGCCGCGAGCTCGGCGGGCACCACGCCACCGGCGAGCGCGGTGCGCCCGCGCCCGGCCTGGTGCTCGGCCCAGCGGGCCGCGAGCGGCCCGTTGGTGCGCAGCGGCAAGGTGTACGGCACCGGGTCCCACGCGAGCTCGGCGACGGTCCCCGTCGCCTGCGCGACGCCGTGCGCGATGTCCTCGAGACGCGCCGAGAGGTCCTTGAGCGTCGACGCCTCGGCAGAGCGCACGTAGTACTCGACGACCGCCGTCTCGGTGACGATCGACGGGCGCGTCCCACCCTCGCGGACCACCCCGTGCACCCGGTCGCTCGGCGGCAGGTACTGCCGCAGCAGCCCCACGGCCTGGTAGTTGAGCGCTACCGCGTCGAGGGCGTTGCGCCCCATGAACGGCTGGGCCGACGCGTGCGCCGCGACCCCGGTGTACCGCACCACGAGCTGGCGGCGCCCGAGGAACGGCTGGTCGACCACGTCGTACCCGAAGGGGTGGACCATGATCGCGGCGTCGACCCCGTCGAAGAACCCGGCCCGCGCGAGGATCTCCTTGCCGCTGTTGCCCTCTTCCGCAGGGGTGCCGAGCAGCAGCACACGACCCGGCAGGTCTTCCTGGGCGAGCGCCAGGAACGCGCCCGTCGCGGCCGCCGCGATGATGTGGTGCCCGCAGGCGTGGCCGATCTCCGGCAGCGCGTCGTACTCCGCGACGATCGCGACCGTCGGACCGTCCGTCTGCCCGGCGCTCGCGCGCAGCGACGTGCTGAGTCCGTGCGTCCCGACCTCCACCGCGTGCCCGTGCTCGCGCAGGAGCGCGGCGAGCGCCGCGACGCTCTGCACCTCCTCGAAGGCCTCCTCGGCGTGCTCGAACACCTCGTGGGCCAGCGCGACGACGTCGTCCTCCTGCGTCGCGGCCCGTGCGAGGACGCGCTCGCGGACGTCGGCGGGTGAGCCAGAGTGCCCCGAGACCAGCGGCACGAAGGCCGCGGCCCTGCGGCGGGTCGTCGCGTCGAGAGCCTCGAGGTAGGCGCGGCTCGGCTGCGGCGGACGAGGGGCGGTGCGGTCGGTCATCGGGCTCCTGCTCTCGGCGTGCGTCGGCGGGGGGGCGTCGGCGGGGCGTGCAGCGACCGGGCACGCGGTCCGCGCCCCGGAAGGTCTCTGGCCACCCTAGGCGCACGACCACGGCCACCTAGCGGTCACGGCAGATTCTCGGAGGCTGAGACGACGCGCTGCGCTGGACGACGCCTCCCGATGCGGGAGAGCGCTGCCACCGACGACCCGCCGCCGCTGCGGCTGCTGCTCTCCTGTGCCCGACGGCACGTCGCCCCAGGATGCGACCGGTCGGGACCGCCACGACCATGGAGACGATGAACGAGATACTGCTGAGCGTCGGGTGGGTCCTGTCCGTCGTCGCCCTCCTGGCCCTCCAGCTGACCGTCACGAAGCGCGGCGGCTGGGGCGCAGAGGGCGCTGCGGGCGAGGCGATGCGCCGCAGGATGCGGCCGCTGATGTGGGGGACCACGATCGTCGGCCTGCTGTGCCTGCTCGGCCTGTTCCTCACCGGCGACCGCTGACCGACTGCTGACCGACCGCTGGACCACCACCGACTGGAGGCCTCTGTGCCCACCCACGCGACGCCCACCCCCGTGACGCCCACCCCCGCGACCACCTCTCCCGACCGCGCCCCCACCCCGGTGCGTACCCCGCCCGAGGGCGCGCACGCGCTGGTCGTCGGCGCCACCGGCATCGCCGGCTCGGCGCTCGTCGAGCAGCTCGTCGCTGCCGGCTGGCAGACCACCGGTCTGTCGCGGCGGCCGGTCGACGTCGCGGGCGCCGGGCACGTCGCTGCGGACCTCACCTCGCGGGGCAGCCTCCAGGAGGCGCTCGGCGACCTGCGCCCCACCCACGTGTTCATCACGGCCTGGGCGCGGCAGGACACCGAGGCGGAGAACATCCGTGTCAACGGCGGCATGGTCCGCGACCTGCTCGCCGTCCTCGGCCCGCAGGGCACGCTGTCCCACGTCACGCTCGTCACCGGCCTCAAGCACTACCTCGGCCCGTTCGAGGCCTACGGCGTCGGCGAGCTGCCCGACACCCCGTTCCTCGAGGACGCCGAGCGCCGCCCGGTCGAGAACTTCTACTACGCCCAGGAGGACGAGCTCTCCGCTGCCGCCACCGAGCACGGTTTCACCTGGTCCGTGCACCGCGCGCACACCGTGATCGGGCACGCCGTGGGCAACGCCATGAACCTCGCGTCGACCCTCGGCGCCTACGCCGCGGTCGTCCGTGCCACCGGCCGGCCCTTCGTGTTCCCCGGCTCCGTGAGCGCGTGGAGCTCCCTCGTCGACCTCACCGACGCGGCGCTCCTCGCCGACCACCAGCTGTGGGCGGCGACCACCCCGGGTGCCGCGGACACCGCCTTCAACATCGTCGACGGCGACCAGGTCCGGTGGCGCAGGCTGTGGCCCGCGCTCGCGGCCCACCTGGGAGTCGAGCCGCAGGGACCCGGCGACGAGCCGGCGACCCTCGAGGTGCAGATGGCCGACGCGGCCCCGGTCTGGGAGCGCCTCGTCGCCGAGCACGGCCTCGTCGAGCCGGACCTCTCGCGGGTCGCCTCGTGGTGGCACACGGACGGCGACCTCGGTCGTGAGGGCGACATGCTCGCGGACATGACGCGCTCTCGCCTCGCCGGGTACACCGGTTACGTGAGCACCGAGCGCGCGCTGCTCGCCGTCCTGGACAGGTACCGGGCCGAGCACGTCCTGCCCTGAGACCGATGGGCTGAGGCGTGCGGGGTAACCGCTGAGCCCGTCCCGTGCCTGCACATCGATGAGCAGCGCTGACGGAGAGCAGAAGACGCGGCGTCATCGCCTACGGTGTGACGATGACATCTGCTGACGACGTGGTGGGGGCCCGGTTCCCGGCGATGAAGTTCCGGCACGGCTATGCGTGCGTCGACGTCGACACCCTGCTCGACCGGTGCGTCGTCGCCTTCCGGCACTACGAGGAGGGTGGGACCGCCGCTGCCGCGACGGTCACGTCGTCCGAGGTGCGCAGCGCAGACTTCCCGTTGACGCGGTGGCGTGAGGTCTACGCCGCCGATGCCGTCGACCCGTTCCTGCGGCAGGTGGCCGACGCGTTGGCGCGATGGGAGATCGTCGCGCGCTGAGGCGAAGGCCGCGGTGCTGGCCTCGACGAGAGGTGCGAGCCGAGCACGTGAAGGCCGCACCGACGGGTGTCGGTGCGGCCTTCACGTGCAGACCCGCGCGTCCGCGCGAGCCCGTGTGCGTCGTGCGTCAGGCGGCGACGGCCTCGCGGGCGGCCGAGACGGTCGCGGCGAGGACGGCCGTCAGCTGCTCGACGACCTCGGAGTCGTCGCGCGGATGCGTCTCGGCGAAGCGGACGACCGAGCCGGGGATGGAGAGCGTGATGTCGCCGAGGACGTTCGCGCCGGCGATGCCGAAGGCCTTGCGGGCCTCGTCGTGGGCCCACACGCCGCCGAACTGGCCGTAGGCGCTGCCGACGACGGCGACGGGCTTGCCGGAGATGGCGCTCGCGCCGAAGGGGCGCGAGGCCCAGTCGATGGCGTTCTTGAGCACGGCGGGGATGGTGCCGTTGTGCTCGGGGGAGACGGCGAGGACGGCGTCGGCGGCGGCGAGCGCCTCGCGGAACGCGGTGGCGCCGGCGGGGGCCGAGTCCGGGAGGTCGATGTCCTCGTTGTAGAAGGGGAGGTCGGCCAAGCCCTCGAAGATCGTGAGCGTGGTGCCCTCGGGGGCGAGGTCGACCGCGGCCTCGGCGAGCTCACGGTTCTTCGAGCCGGAGCGCAGGCTGCCGACCAGGACGAGGATGGAGACGTCTGACATGGGATGTCCTCACGGGGTTCGGGGGGTGGTGCTCGGAGGTGCTCAGGTGCTGTGTGCGTGCAGGGCGTCCGTGCGAGGGTCGTGTGCTCGCCCGGTGGCCTGCGAAGTGTGCGTGCGGTGCGGTGACCGCTCGACCAGCATAAGCGGACCGTGGTCCGTTTAGCAGCGTGACGTGCGTCTCACCCGGTCGGAGGTCTTCAGCCCCGCGAGCGCGACGATAGGCTCGTCGGAGCGCACGACCGTCGACCAGGTGAGGAGGCCCGCGATGACGTCCCTGGGCTTCCCCGCGCCGGCGAGCACCGCGGCCTGCGAGCGTGCCGACGCCGCCCGCAACCGCGAGCACCTGCTCGTCACGGCCCGCGCCATCGTCGACGAGGTCGGCGTCGACGCGCTCACCATGGACGGGCTCGCCCGTGCCGCAGGCCTCGGCAAGGGCACGATCTTCCGACGGTTCGGGTCCCGCGCCGGCCTGCTCCACGACCTGCTCAACGACAGCGAGCTGCAGTTCCAGCACGGGTTCCTCTCCGGCCCGGCCCCGCTCGGGCCTGGCGCGGACCCTGTCGACCGTCTCGTGGCCTTCGGGCGCGAGCGGCTGCGGCTGGTGACGGTCCAGGGCGACATCTTGCGCAGCGTCGAGTCCGAGTCCGCGCTGCGGTACGCCGCACCGGCGCACGCCGCGTCCGCGATGCACGTGCAGATGCTCCTCGGGCAGGCCGGTGTCGACGGCGACCTCCAGGTCCTCACGCTCACGATGCTCTCCTCTCTCGACGCTGCCCTCGTGCTCTTCGAGACCCGGGACCTGCAGATCGACCTCGATCGCCTGGCCGACGCCTGGGAGGACCTGGTCCGACGGGTCACCCGAGGCTGAGCGGGCTCCGGCAGCCGATCCCAGCCCAGCCCAGCCCGGCTCTGCCCACCCGCGAACCTCTCCCGGTCTTGTCGGACCGACGTCTCCTCAGCCCAGCGGCTCCTCAGATCGGTGCCCCGGGCGGGATCACCGGCAGCGGGCCGAGGTCGACCGCCGACGCGTCCGTCGCGGCGAGCCGTGCGGTCCGCACGAGGTGGTCCCAGCCACGGTCGGTCGCCCAGCCCGCAGACCCCGCGCCCGCGGCGCCTGAGCCCGCAGCCTCGGGCGCCGCGTCGAGCCTGTCCTCCAGCCGGTCGACGGCGTCGGCCAGCGAAGTCGTCACGGTCGCGGCGACCGGCAGGTGCAGCCCGCCCCCGGCGAGCGTCGCGACGAGGTGCTGGAGCACGGTCCACGCGGTCGCCTGCCGGACGGCCTCGGTGAGCGCGTCGCCGGTGCCGGGCGCGTCCCAGGCCGCGTCGAGGACGGTCGCGACGACCTCCGCGACCGTCGGCACGTCGTCGGCTCCCCCCGCAGCCGCGCTCCCAGCCGCTGTGCCCTGACCCGACCCGCCCTGTGCCGATGTCCCCTCGGCCGCCTGCCACGCGACGCGGTTGAGCCGCCCGGGCGCGAAGAGCTGTTCGGCGACGAGCCCGGCGCCGGCTCCGACCGCGGTGAAGGGGTCGAAGACGAGGCCGCGGCGAGGCGTGAGGTACTCGGCCGTGCGCTCGTACCGGATGGCCGGCGGCACGACGGTCCGCAGCACGGACGACGGCAGCGCGAGCACCTGGGGCGAGAGCAGGTCGGTCAGCACGGACAGCGCTCGCCTCTGCTCGGAGCCGGGGACCACGCGGTTGCCCGTCGCCGCCTCGCCGGCCAGCGTGTAGGCGTACTCCACGCCACCGAGCAGCCGGGCGACGGCTGGCACCTGGTAGCGGTGCAGCAGGTAGAGCGGCACGAGCCGCTCCTCGATCTCCCCGGCCTGACGGTCGGGAGCCACGACGCCCGGGGAGAAGGCCCGCAGGGCCTTGGCCCGGACCTGCAGCAGGTTCTCGAGCGAGCCCACCGGCTCCGCACCGTGCACCCACGGCACGGCGTCCGGCGACGCGGCCTCGGCATGGTGGCCGTCGTCGTCGGTGAGGTAGGTGAGGCCGGCCGCGGTGGCCTCGCGCCGCAGGGACTCGAGACCCGCGGCCTCCTCGCCCGGCGCGAAGTCCTGGTAGGCGTGCCGGACGGCGAAGACGTCCCACGGGCCGAGGCCGACGGGGTAGGCGTCCGACACGTCGACCTCGCCGTCGTCGCCGAGCCGCACGCGGGGGTGCGGGTAGTCCATGACGGAGGCCTGCGGGTGCTGGTGCGAGGCGTAGTTGTGCATGAACCCCAGGGCGTGGCCGATCTCGTGGGCGGCGAGCTGCCGGAGCCGGGCGAGCACGAGCTCCTCGACCGCCGCGAGCCGGCGCGCCTCGTCGACGTGGCCGTAGGGCGCGAGGAGCGCCTCGGCGATCAGCGTGAGCTGGTGGATGCGCTGCGACCCGAGACGCACGCGCCCGGAGAGGATCTCCCCGGTGCGCGGGTCGGTGAGCGCGGCACCCTGGGACCATCCGCGGTTGGTGCGGTGCACCCACCACAGCGACGACGTGCGGGCGGCGAAGGGGTCGACGTCCTCGCCGCGCACCTCGACCCGGTACGCGTCGACGAACCCGGCCGCCTCGAAGCCCTCGGCCCACCAGCTGCCGCCCTCGATCACGGCGCTGCGGTAGGGCTCGGGGATCGCCGGGTCCACGTGGAACACGATCGGGTCGTGGACGGTGCTGGGCGCCGTCCCGGGCGTGGTCTTGTCGAGCCGGAAGCGCGGCTGCACCCGGACGTCGACGCTGCGGCCGCCGGGCAGCGCGTGGTCCGCGAAGCCCTTGCCGTAGCCGCCCGCGCCCGGGTGGAAGGTGCGGGGTGCGTAGCCCTCGGGCAGCGGGACCAGGCTCACGCGCTGCGTGATCGAGACCGCGTCCGGGTCCGGGCTCACCTGGGCGAGCAGCGCCCCCTCGCCGCGCCCGGCGAAGGTGAGCACCGCCGAGAGCTCCACCGAGCCGGGGGTGCGTGCGGGCTCGCTGTCGCCCGAGGTGCTGCCCGCCGCCGACGTGCTGCGCGCCCCCGACGTGCCGCCCGCCGTCGTCGGCCCGCCCGGCCCCGTGGTCGCCGAGACGAGATACGACCGTGCCGCGTCGAGCCGCAGGTCACCCTGCTTCGCGCGCGCCAGCCGTGCGCTCACGGCGAGCAGGTCGCTCGTGGCGAGCGACGCCGCGTCCACGACGACGGTGCCGTCGCCGCGGTGCTCGACCACGGGCGCCGACCACAGGACCGACCGCGCGAAGGAGTCGTCGCCGGCCTGGACCGCCGCGGGGTCGTCGGACACCACCGTGAAGTGCTTGTTGTCCTGGACGAGCAGCACCCGGTCCCCGACCACCCGCAGGTGCACGAGGCGCACGTCGCCGGGCTGCCCGCGGTCCAGCCACAGCCCGCTCGACCCGATGCCGCGCTCGATGCCGGTGAGCAGCAACAGCTGCCCCCCGGACCGCGGGACGGCGAGCAGCGCGGTGCCGTCGGCGCCCGGGGCGTCGTGCGAGGCGCTCCAGCCTCCGGTCTCGGTGCTGCGGGCGGGGACGAGCGTGGGGAACGAGGTCACGAGGTGAGGTCCTGTCGTCGTCGGGTCGGTCGTGCGGTGGTCGGTCGTGCGGTGGCTGGCTGTCCGGCCAGCGTAGGTCGGGGTCAGGGGGCGGGCGCGGTGGCTCCCGTCGCTCCGCCCCCCGACCTGCCGACCGGATCGTGCTGGTGGTGCAGGGTTCGCGTCTCAGCCCTGGGAGATCCAGATGTCGTAGAAGACGGGCTTCGACGACGCCTCCCAGTCGATGCCGTGCACGGTCGACGCGGCGCCGAGGATCGACACGCTCTCGACGATCGGCACCGTGAACCCGTCGGCCAGGATGAGCTCCTGGGCCGTCTCGACGAGCGGGAAGCGGACCGCCGGGTCGGTGGTGGTGCGCTGCTCGTCGAGGACCGCGGCGAGCTCGTCGTCCGTGCCGCCGTGGCGGTTGGCCGGGTTCGCGGGCGAGAAGTTGCCCCACAGCACGTCGGGGTCGGGGCGGGTCTGCGAGTTGTAGAAGAGGTCGTAGTCGCGGTCGCCGAGCACCTGGTTGAGCTCGGGCAGGGTGATGGTGCGGATGGTCAGCTCGACGCCGATCTTGGCGTAGTCCTGCTGGGCGAACTCGAGGACCTGCTTGCCCCACCCGATCGCGGGGTTCCACGTGGCCTCGATCGTGAGCCGCTGGCCGTCCTTCTCGCGGACCCCGTCGGACCCGGCGACCCAGCCGGCGTCCTCGAGCGCTGCCGCGGCGGCGTCGGCGTCGTAGGCGAGGGAGTCGCTCAGGTCGCTCCACCCGGGCGTCGAGCTCGACAGCACGGCCGTGGCGGGCGGCGCCTCGTCGAAGAACAGCGTCGAGGATACGAGCGACCGGTCCACGCCGAGCAGCAGCGCCTCACGGACCGTGGGGTCGTCGAGGACCGGGCGGGTGGTGTTGACGAGGAACCCGCCGGCGTTGCCGGGGTTGGGCCGCGAGACCACCTGGTACTGGTCGCCCGACTGCAGCTGGGGAAGGTCCTGGGTGGGGACGTCGCCGATCACCTCGAGCTGGCCGGAGACGAGCGACCCGGTGCGCACCGAGCCCTCGGGGATCACCGAGAACTCGACCCGGTCGAGGTACGCGTCACCGGTGTGCGCGGCACGTCCGGGAGCCCAGTCGTAGCCGTCGCGTCGCGTGATGACCACGCTGGTGCTCGGCTCGTAGCTGTCGATGACGAACGGCCCGGAGGCCGCGTAGGCACCGGTGCACAGCTCCTCGGGCGTCTTGTCGAGGCTCGCGGAGGACAGCAGCCCGAGGGACATGCTCGAGCTGGCCTGGAGGAACTGGGCGTTCGGCGCCGAGAAGCTGATCTTCGCGGTGTGCTCGTCCACGACCTCCGTGCCCTCGTACCCGGTGAGGTACTGGAGCGGCAGGCCCGCGAGCGGGCCGAGGTCGGCGATCGAGTCGAAGTTCTTCTTGACGAGCTCTGCCGTGAGGGGCTCCCCGTCGGAGAAGGTCACGTCGTCGCGCAGGTGGTAGGTGAACTCCGATGCGTCCTCGTTGACCTCCCACGACTCGGCGAGCCACGGCTCGATGTCGCCGGTCTCCGGGTCCTGGTCGAGCAGGCTGTCGACCACCGAGCGGGTGACCGTGAGGCTCACGGTGAGGCCGCCCTGGCGCGGGTCGAGGCACTGCGGGTCGGCCTGCAGGCCGTAGCGCAGGGTCCCGCCGGCGACGGGCGTGAGGTCGGCGTCGTCGCTGCCACCGCCGGTCGAGGCGGTCGAGCCGCCGCCGCACGCGGAGAGCAGCAGGGCGGTCGCCACGACGGCGGCAGGCAGGACGGACTGGGTCGGTCTCATGGGTAGGGCTCGCATTCTGGTGCTGGGAGGAGGGGGAGCGGGACGGAGGGTGGTGGTCAGGTGCGTCAGGCAGGGCGTGCCAGGTCGGGCGTCCCGGGGCAGGTCTCAGGTCGTGCAGCTCAGGAGCGTGCGGCGAGCTCCGCGCGGATCTCGTCGACGGTGTGCCACCCGAACTCGCGGGTGCCGGCGGCGACCTCGTCGAGGGCCCGCGCGACGAGCGGACCCACCACCAGGTCGACGCCGACGGCCGCAGCCTGCTCGGGGTAGGCGCTGCGGTCGCCGCCGGTCTCCCGCGGGCGACGACGCACCGCGATGTCGCGGAACACCCCGCTGCGGTCCTTCGGCTGCGTCCGCAGCCAGCGCACGAGGCGGGTCAGCGCGCGCTCGCGGGCGAGGTCGGGCGCCGCGTCGGAGAAGGCGTAGGGCTCGTACGCGTCGAAGCGCTCGAGCACGACGCCCGACCGGATCGCCACCTCGGTGCTCTCCCGGGCGACCGCCGCCGCGAGGTCGCGGTACCGGTCGACGACGTCCGCGATGGGCGCGTCGACGAGGGTGGTGAGGCCGAGGATCGAGCCGAAGCCCTGCTTGCCCCAGCGGTACCCCGCGAGGTTCGCCGTCGCGACCACGTCGCCGTAGGCGCGGAGGTCCTCGGCGACCGCGAGGACGCGCGCGTCGGGCGCACCACCGTCGGGCAGGCCGACGGCCACGGCGCCCACGCCGCCGTCGCTGACGACCCCGGGGCCGAGGTAGTCGGTGAAGATGTTGACGAAGGCCCCGAGGACGCGGTGCGCCCCGACCTCCTCGGCGATGGTCTGCTCGTTGTGCCCGTTCTGGGCCGAGAGCACGAGCCCGTCGGCCGCGAGCCGCGGTGCGAGCCACGCGGCTGCCGTCGCCGTGTGCTGCGACTTGGTCGCCAGGACCGCGCGGTCGACGGTCCTCTCGGGAGCCTCGTCCGGCAGGTATGCACCCGCGACCCGCACGACGTCGTCGCGGCCGTCCGGCCGACGGATCGTCAGCCCGTGCTCGCGGATCGCCGCGACGTGCGCCGCGTCCGTGTCGATCACGGTGACCTCGTGGCCGGCACCGGCGAGGGCGTGGGCGAGCGTGCCGCCGATCGCCCCCGCGCCGACCACCGTGTACGCGGCCCGCTCGGGCCGGCCCGGGTCCAGGGCGGGTACGGGAGACCCTGCCACGACGGGTGTGGTCGGGGCTGTCGTGGTGCTCATGCGGAGACCTCCGAGAGGTGGGGAACGGTCGGTGCTGGGGCCGGCGCTGCTGCCGGTGCGCCCGACGCCGCTGCTGCTGCAGACGTCGCGGGCTGCTGGGTGCTCGTCGTCGTCGGCCAGTGCTGGGGGAGGGCTGTGGTGCCGCCCGACGCGCCACCGTCGACCGACAGCGTCGTGCCGGACACCCACCGGGCGTCCGGGCCGAGCAGGAACCGCACCGCCGAGGCGATGTCGCCCGGCTCGGCGCGGCCGGGGAGCACGTTGCGGCGCACCGCGGTCGCGTACTCCGGCGTCACCGGGTTCACCGGGGAGTCGACGTCGACGAACCCGGGCGCCACCGCGTTGACGCGGATGCCCGCGGGGCCCAGCTCCACGGCGCTCGCCTGGGTGAGGAGCGTGAGCGCCGCCTTGGACGTCGAGTAGTGCGCCGTCCCCGGCCGAGCGGCGCGCGCCGCGCCCGAGGTGATGTTGACGACCGCCGGGGTGCGACCGGCGGCCACGGCCCGCCGGCCCAGCTCCTGCGTGGCGAGCAGCACCGCACGCACGTTGACGTGCTGCACCCGGTCCCACTGCGCCGGCGTGATCTCCAGGAACGGGATCGCCGGGTACACCCCCGCCGCGTTGACCAGCGCGTCGAGCGGACGACGCTCCCAGGCCACCGCGACCGCGTCCCGCGCGAAGGACTCGTCACCGAGGTCGCCCACCAGGGCGTGCGTGGTGGCACCGGTGCGCTCGCGGACCTCGGCGAGGACCGCGTCGAGCGCGTCCTGCCGGACGTCGACCCCGGTGACCTCCCACCCGTGCGCCGCGAGGTCCGCGACGATCGCCGCGCCGATGCCGGAGCCCGCCCCGGTCACGAGGGCGTGCCCCGCAGTGCCGGTCGTGCTCGTGCTGATGTCGCTGCTCGCGATGTTCCCTCTGCTCGTGCTCATGATGTCTCCCTCACGTGGTCGGCGACCTGTGCGTGCGTCGCGAACCACACGGGCCCGGACGCGGTGATCTCGGCGAGCAGCTCGTCGAGCACCCACAGGCGCGAGCGGTGCCCGATGATCCCGGGGTGCATGGTCAGCTGGAACACCCCGCCCTCGGCGAGGGCCCCGCGGAACTCGTCCCGCCAGATGCCCAGCACCGCTGACGGCGCCGTGTGCGGGCGCAGACCCGCGTAGCGCGCCATGACGAAGTACGGCGCGTCGTCCCGGATCCACTCGACCGGCACCTCGACCACCCCCGTCGGCACGCCGTCGGCCAGCAGCTCGTAGGGGTCGTCGTCGGCCATGAGGGAGCTGTCGTACCGGAAGCCCGCCTCCTGGACGATCCGCAGCGTGCTCTCCGAGAAGTCCCACGACGGCGTCCGGATGCCCACCGGGCGGGTGCCCGACAACCGTTCGAGGACGTCGAGGCTGCGCAGCGTGAGGTCACGCTCGTCGGCCTCGCCCAGCAGGGTGTTGCGCTCGTGGATCCACCCGTGGACACCCACCTCGTGCCCGGCCGCCGCGTAGTCGCGGACCTCGCCCGGGTGCAGCAGCCCGGAGACCGCCGGCACGAAGAACGACGCCGGGACGCCGTGCCGCTCCAGCAGCCGCAGGATGCGCGGCACCGCGACACGGGCACCGTACTCGCCCGCGGCGAGACCGCCCGGCGTCGTCTGGCCCTCGCGCAGCACCGGCGTCTCGTGGTCGGCGTCGAAGGAGATGGCGACGGCGACCTTCGCCCCGCCCGGCCACGTCCCGGGGACCAGACGCCGACCGGCCCGCACCTGCTCGACGAGCCCGCGCCACACGGGCTCCTCCCACTGCCAGGGCTGCTGGTCGCCGGGCATCGGCGCGCTCATCGTCCGGCCTCGGTCGTGGCACCGACGGGAGCCAAGAACCCCGTGACGACCTCCGACAGCGCGTCGACCGTCAACCGCAGGCTCTCCACGTCCACCTGCTCGTCGTCGCCGTGGAACAACGACCGGAACCTGCCCACGTCCCAGGCGTCGCTGAACAGCGCGAAGCCGTACGCGACCCCGCCGCGCTCGCGGACGAAGCGTGCGTCGGTGCCGCCGGAGGTGAGCAGCGGCAGCACCTCGGACGAGGGGAAGCGTGCGGTGACGGCGCCGACGAGCGCGTCGTAGAGGCGCCCGTGGTCGGGGGACACCGAGGCGTCGCGGGCCGGGCCGGCGAGCACCTCGACGGGGCCGGCGGGTGCGGCGAGGTCGCCGAGGGCCGCGGCGACGGCCGCGTCGGCGTCGTCCCCGGTCTGCCCGGGGAGCAGCCGGATGTCGACGTCGACCTGGCCGCGCCCGGGGATGACGTTCCCCTTGCTCCCCGACCGCAGGACGTTGGGGGACAGCGTGAGGTGGCTGACCGCGTGGCCGAACCGCGCGCTCGTGCCGAGCTCGGGCAGCGCGTCGTCGAGGCGTTCCGGGTCGAGCAGCGCCGCCCGGGCTGCCTCGCTCAGGGGCGACGCGGCGACGAAGGCCCGCCACCGGGCGTCGAGCACGGGGCGCGTGCGGTGGCCTGCGACGCGCAGCGCGGCGTCGGCGGCGAGGAGCGCGGCGTTCGCGGCGCCCCACGGCAGCGAGCCGTGGCCGCCCCGCCCGTGCGCCACGAGCCGTCGCGGTGCCCCGCCCTTCTCGCCGACGGTGACCGTGACGTGCGAGCCGACGTGCAGCCCGCCGCTCTCGGTGAGCGCGTTCTCGGTCGGCACGAGGCCCGGGCGGTGGGTGGTGATCCAGTCCATGCCGAACCGGCTGCCGGCCTCCTCGTCGGCGACCGCCGCGAACACGAGGTCGCCAGCCAGCGGCGTGCCGGAGGTCGCGACCTCGCGGGTCACCACGGCCATGGCTGCGGTGAGGTTGAGCATGTCGAGGGCCCCGCGCCCGCGGACCACCCCGTCGACGACCTCTCCGGCGAAGGGCGCGAAGCTCCAGTTCTCCTCGTCCACGGGGACGACGTCGGTGTGGCCGATCAGGCTGAGCGGCGGTGCGTCCGGGTCGGTGCCACGGACCGTGAAGATCGCGCTGACCCGCCCCGGGTGCGGCTCGACCAGCTCGACCTCGGCCCCGCTGCCCGCGAGGAACTGCACCAGCGTGCGGGCGTTGCGGACCTCCTGACCGGAGTCCGGGGTCCCGTCGTTGACGCAGGCGTTGCGGATGAGGTCCCCGAGGAGCGAGACGACCTGCGCGGTGCGCGGGCTCGCGGACGTCGACGTGGTGGTCGTCGTCGTGGTGCGGATAGGTGTCCTCGTGCTGACGGTGCTGGTGCTGCTGCTGCTCACGGTGCCTCGATCCAGGTGTCGTAGAAGGACAGCCGCGACGACGCCTCGAACTTCAGGTCGTGGACCGTCGGGGCCGTCGCGATGACGGTGGTGAACTCCATGACCGGGATGGACAGCCCGCGCTCGAGCAGCTGCGTCTGGGCGTCGGCGAGGAGGGCGAGGCGTGCGGCGTCGTCTCCCTCGGCGGCCTGGGCGTCGAGCGGGGTGTTGACGGGGTCGTCCTCGGCGAGGCGGGCCACGTTGCGGCCGCTCGAGCCGTAGATGGTGCGGAGCACGTCGCCGTCGGCGCGGGTGAGGGAGTTCCAGCTGAAGTCGTAGTCGCCGACCTTCTGCACCTCGGGGTACTCGGCCATGGTCACCTGGCGCAGCTGGAGGTCGATGCCGGCCTTGACCAGCTGCTGCTGGACGAGCTGGAGGATCTGCTCGCTCGCGGCGAAGTTGGTGAGGTAGACGACGTCGGCCTGGAGACGCTGGCCGTCCTTGGTGCGGATCCCGTCGTCGCCGGGCTCCCAGCCCTCGGCGTCGAGGCGCTCCGTGGCGGCGTCGAGGTCGAAGGCGAGCAGGTCGCCGAGGTCGGTGTAGCCGGGGTTCGAGCTGCTCAGCGGGCTGGTCGCGGGCTTGTAGCTCGGGGTGAGGACGGTGTCGACGACCTCCTGCCGGTTGATGGCCGCGCTGATCGCGAGCCGGACCTCCTCGTCGCCGCCGACGGGTCGGTCGGTGTTGGGCACCAGGGAGAACGAGATGCCGGGGTTGGTCCGGGCGGACACGGTCTGACCGCTGGCCTTCAGCGGCTCCTCGTCCGTGGGCAGCACGTTCATGAACGCGTCGAGCTGGCCCGACTGGAGCGAGCCGGTGCGCACGCTCGGCTCGGAGACCACGGAGTACTCGATGCCGTCGAGGTAGGCCTCGCCCTCGTGCCCGGCGATGCTCGACGGCCAGGCGTAGCCCTCGCGGCGCTCGAGCGACGCGGAGCGGGCAGGCTGCCAGTCGGTGAGCGTGAACGGCCCGGAGCCGACGAACTCCCCGGCGCAGCGGTCTTCGACGGACAGCGTGGTGCTCGCGACCGAGAACAGGCCGAGCGTCATGGTCGACGTCGCCTGGAGGAACTGCGCGCTCGGCTGGGAGAACTCGACGCGCGCCGTCTGCGGGTCGACGACCACGGTCTGCACGTAGCCGTCGAGGTAGCTGGACCCCAGCGTCGACTGCGCGCCGAGCTCGGCGATGCCGTCGAGGTTGGCCTGGACGGCGGCCGCGTCGACGGGGGTGCCGTCGGCGAAGGTCGCGTCGTCGCGCAGCGTGAAGGTGAAGGTGGTGGCGTCCGGGGACACCTCCCACGACGTCGCGATCCACGGCACGATCTCGCCGGTCTCGGGGTCCTGGTCGGTGAGGGAGTCGACGAGCTGGCGGCCGACGTTGAGGGAGTCGTTGCCGCCCGCCTGCTGCGGGTCGAGGCAGGTGGGGTCGTACCCGAGCCCGAAGCGCAGCGTGCCGCCGGACTGCGGCTCGCCGGTCGCGGCAGCACCGTCGGTACCTGGGGCGGCGTTGCCGGAGGAGGCGCAGCCGGCGAGCAGCAGCGCGGAGACCGTGGCGGCGGCGAAGGCTGCCCGGTGGGGTGAGGTGGTCCGACGAGCGGGTGCTGCAGGACGAGGTGACGCTGCCTGCTGGGGCGAGGTGGTCGATGGCACGGTGGCTCCGGTTCGAGGGTGTGCGGCGGCCCCGGCACCTGCTCGGCACGCCGTCAGGGCGCGCTCGAGGTGCCGGTCGAGGCCGGGAGGGTGTGGGGTGCGGCAGCCCGCGGGGCGCAGACGGGCCGGGTCAGGGTCCGGCGCTCGGCGGGGTGGCGCTGCGAGACGCTGCGAAGCACTGCGTGCGCTCGTCGTCGACGGGGCCTGGCGGTGTGCGGGCGCTGGTCTCGGTCACGAGGTGCTCGCACGGTGCTCAGGGCTCGTCAGACGCCTGCCGACGCTCGGCGGCGTGCGGTCAGGGTCGACAGCAACAGCTGCCGGGGCGCACGGCCGGACAGCCCGCGGGCTGGGTGGGGCGGTGCGCGGCGGGGCGCAGGGCGCTCCGCCGGGACGGCTCGAGGGAGCGCGGTCCGTTCTCGGTCAGGATGGCTCTGCGTCGCACGGTGCACCTCCTCGGGTGGCGTCGGTGGTCTGACGGCGACCGCGTCCGGGTCACCTGGTGGGACCGTAGCCCGGATCCTGAGAAGAAGTCCATCTATCCAGACTTCACGTCAGCGTAAGATCTTCTTATGTATGACGTGAAGCGCCTGTCGCTGCTCCAGGACCTCTCGATGCTCGGCACCCTCTCCGCCGTGGCCGAGGTCAACGGCGTGACCGCCTCCGCCGTCTCCCAGCAGCTCAAGACGCTCGAGGACGAGGCTGGCGTCGACCTGCTCGTCCGCGACGGCCGACGCGTCCGCCTCACCTCCGCGGGCGACCTCCTCGTCGAGCACGCCGCCGAGGTGCTGGCCGCCCTCGAACGGGCCCGCGGGGCCGTCGCGGCGCTCCAGGACGAGGTCGCCGGCGAGGTCACGGTGGCCGCGTACCCCAGCATCCTCGCGCCCGTGGGCAGCCGGCTGGCCGTCGCGGTCCGCGAGCGCCACCCCGGTGTCACCGTCCGGCTCGCGGAGACCGACGCGAGCCGCGCGATGCCCGCCGTGATCCGTCGCGAGATCGACGCCGCCCTCGTCCTGCGGTACCCGGACGACGGCGACGCGGTCGTCCCGGGAGTCCGGACGCGCCGCCTCTTCGACGAGCAGTTCGTGGCGATCGTGCCCGAGGCCCTCGGGGGCGTCGTGCTGCACGGCGGGCTCGGCGTGCTGGGTCGCGACCGGTGGATCATCGGTGCGCCGACCCTGCCGTGCACCCGCTCGATCCTGTCCGCATGCCGGACGGCTGGCTTCACCCCGGACGTCCAGCACGAGGGCATCGGGTACCTCGCGGCCATCCAGCTCGTCGGGGCGGGCCTCGGCGTGGCCGTCGTCCCCGAGCTCTCCGCCCAGGTGCTTCCCGACGGCGTGGTCGCCGTCCCGTGCGATGTGCCGCGCCGCCAGGTGGCCCTCGCGTACCGCGACGGCGCCCAGGGGCACCCGGTCACGCACGCCCTGCTCGACGTCGCCGTCGAGGTCGGCCGCAGGCTCCGGACCCGGCCGCTGTTCGCCGGCGCCGCGGGCTGACGGGCTGCGCCAGGGCACAGGCCTACGGGACGGGGATCTGTTCACAGGGGTTCACACAGCGTCGCCGGCCCCGTCTCCTCGCAGCGTGGACACCGCCTTGACCGGCCCGGTGGGGCGTGCCTAGGGTGTCGCCCAGGTCACGAGACCTCGCCCATGGCCCGGCAGGCGAGGCAGCAACCCCCAGATGGCAGCGGGGTGCTCCCGGGTATCGACCAGGCCGTCAGGACCCCCGACGGCAAGTGCCCCGACCACCCGACCGCGCGCAGCGCCGGTCGTGCACGCACCCCGTACCTCGGCGTCCCTCACGCACCCCGCCCGGCCTCGTCGCCGGCCTGGCGGGTGCCGTCCGGACGTGGAGCGGTGCGCGGTGCGTCCGAGAGGAGTCCCCCTCGTGCGTGCCTATCTGCTGCGCCGTGCGCTCCAGGCCGTCTTCGTGCTCTGGGCCGCGTTCACCGCGACCTTCGCGATCCTGTACATGCTGCCGAGCAACCCCGTCGCGATCATGCTCGACGCCGGCGGCGAGGGGACGCAGGTCGACCCCGAGAAGGTCGCCGAGCTCACCGCCCGCTACGGCTTCGACAAGCCCGTGTGGGAGCAGTACCTCACGCGGCTGTGGGCGGCAGTGCGCGGTGACTTCGGGTCGTCGATCCAGACCGGCCAGCCGGTCACCGGCTCGATCCTCGACGCCCTGCCCGAGACGCTCAAGCTCGCCTCGATCGGTCTCGTCCTCGCCGTGGTGATCGGGGGGTCGCTCGCGCTGCTCGCGACCTGGACGCAGGCCCGCTGGCTCCGCCAGGCGCTCCTCGCGCTGCCGCCGCTCGGTGTCTCCGTCCCCACGTTCTGGGTCGGGCTCGTGCTGCTCCAGGTCGTCTCGTTCCAGTGGGCGCTGCTGCCGGCCATGGGCAACGTCGGCTGGCAGACCCTCGTGCTCCCCAGCCTCACCCTCGCGATCCCGACCTCGGCGGTGATCGCACAGGTCCTCGCCAAGAGCCTCTCGGCCACCTGGGACCAGCCCTTCGTCGAGACCGCCCGCGCCAAGGGGACACCGCGGCTGCACATCCACCTGCGCGACGTGCTGCGCAACGCGGCGATCCCGACGCTCACCCTCGTCGGCATCACCGTCGGCAACCTGCTCGCGGGGTCGGTCGTGGTCGAGACCGTGTTCTCGCGCAACGGGATCGGCCGCCTCACGCAGCAGGCCGTGACCTTCCAGGACATCCCCGTCGTGCAGGGCCTCGTGGTCCTCTCGGCCGTCATCTTCGTCGTGGTCAACCTCGCGGTCGACCTCGTCTACCCCGCCCTCGACCCCCGCATCAGCCAGCGCACCCGCGCGGCTGCCTGAGAGGACGCACCATGTCAGACCTGACGATCACCGTCCGCGGTGCTTCGACCGGCCCAGCCGACGGGGTCTCGTCCTCCGACGGGCTCGACCACGCGCTCGCCGAGGCCGCCGGAGAGCTCCACGACACCGACGCGTGGGCCGTGCCCTCGCGCACCGAGCGCCTGCGCCGTCGCGCCCTGTGGCTCGTGCGCCGCCCGGGCCTCGTGCTCGCAGTCCTCGCCATCGCGCTCGCGCTCGCCTGGGCCTTCTGGCCCGCGGCCTTCGCGCCCTACAGCCCGACGGAGGGCGTCCCGGCCGACAAGCTGCAGGGGCCGAGCGCCCAGTACTGGTTCGGGACCGACTACCTCGGGCGCGACCTGTTCTCCCGCGTCGTGCACGGCTCTGCGCTGTCCCTGAAGGCCACCTCGATCGCCGTGGCCATCGCGCTCGTGGCCGGGTCGGGCATCGGTCTGGTGGCCGGGTTCGTCGGCGGGGTCGTCGACGACGTGCTCATGCGCGTGGTCGACGTGCTGCTCGCCGTCCCCGGCCTGCTGCTCTCGCTCGCCGTGGTCACCGTGCTCGGCTTCGGCACCACCAACGTCGCCATCGCCGTCGGGGTTGCGGCCATCGCCTCGTTCGCGCGCGTCATGCGCGCCGAGGTGCTGCGGGTCCGCGAGTCCGTGTTCGTCGAGGCCGCAGCGGCCTCGGGCGTCGGACGCCTGACGATCCTGCGCCGCCACGTGCTGCCCAACTCCTCGGGCCCCGTGCTCGTGCTGTCGGCCCTGGAGTTCGGCTCCGCGATCCTCGCGGTGTCCGCACTGAGCTTCCTCGGCTTCGGTGCGGCCCCGCCCGCCCCCGAGTGGGGGTCCCTCGTGTCCGAGGGGCGCAACTACCTCGCCACCTCGTGGTGGCTCACCACGCTGCCCGGGCTCGTCGTCGTGGCCGTGGTGCTCTCGGCCAACCGGGTCAGCCGGGCCCTCGACGGAGAATGGAGCGACCTGCGATGAGCAGCACGAAGAGCCCCAGCGGCTCGACCCAGGACACCGCGACCGGGTCGCCGGTGACCGACGGGCGGTCCGGCGCGACCAGGTCACCCGTGACCACCCGGTCGGCTGCGACCCAGACCGGCAAGACCCGTGACCAGCCGGCGCGCTCCGGGCCGCTCCTCGTCGTCGAGGGCCTCGAGGTCGCGTACCGCACGCGTCGCGGCACCGTCCCGGCGGTCCGCGGCGTCGACCTGCACGTCGACGCCGGCGAGGTCGTGGCCGTCGTCGGCGAGTCCGGCTCGGGCAAGACCACCACCGCGCAGGCGATCATCGGGCTGCTGCCGCGCGGCGGCGTGCGGACCGCCGGGCGCATCGTGCTCGGCGGGACCGACATCAGCGCGTGGGGCGACAAGGAGCTCGAGCAGGTCCGCGGTGCCCGCCTCGGCCTCGTGCCGCAGGACCCGACCGTCTCCCTCAACCCGGTCCGGCGCATCGGCGACCAGGTGGCGGACGTGCTCGTCGTCCACTCCGGGCTCGCCCGCCGGGCCACGGGGGAGCGGGTCGTCGAGATCCTCGAGCAGGCCGGGCTGCGCGACCCCGAGGCGGTCGCCCGCCAGTACCCGCACCAGCTGTCCGGCGGCATGCGCCAACGGGTGCTCATCGGCATCGCGCTCGCCTGCCGGCCCGAGCTGGTCATCGCCGACGAGCCCACCTCTGCCCTCGACGTCACCGTGCAGCGCGCGGTCCTCGACCACCTCGGGTCCCTGACCGCCGAGCTCGGCACCGCCGTGCTGCTCGTCACCCACGACCTCGGCGTCGCCGCCGAGCGGGCCCAGCGCGTCGTCGTCATGAACAAGGGGAGGGTGGTCGAGGAGGGCAGCGCCCGGCAGATCCTCGAAGACCCGCAGGACCCGTACACGAAGGCGCTCGTCGCCGCGGCGCCGTCGCTCTCGCCGAGCAGGCTGCGGCCGCGGGCGCTGGTGGGGTCGGCAGCGTCGGCTCCTGCAGCGGCGTCGACCCCGCTGGCTGGGCCGGTCTCGGCTGCCTCGCCGACCGACGGGGCGAGCGGCCCGGGTGCCTCCGCCGTCTCGCTCGAGCCGGTCGTCGAGGTGCGCGACCTCGTCAAGGAGTTCTCCGTGCCGCAGCACGGTGGCGGCAAGAAGACCCTGCGGGCGGTCGACGGCGTGTCCTTCTCGGTCCCGCGCGGCGAGACCTTCGCGATCGTCGGCGAGTCCGGGTCGGGGAAGTCCACCACCGCGCGTCTCGTGCTGCGCCTCGCCGACCCGACCTCCGGCTCCGTGCACGTCGACGGCCAGGACATCACCCGGGTGCGCGGCCGACGCCTGCGTCGTCTCCGCGAGCACCTGCAGCTCGTCTACCAGAACCCCTACGCGTCGCTCGACCCGCGGTTCACCATCGCGCAGGTGCTCACCGAGCCGCTCGAGGCGTTTCGCGTCGGCGACCGGGCGTCGCGCGCGCGGCGCGCCGCGGAGCTGCTCGACCAGGTGGCGCTGCCGACGTCGGCGCTCCACCGGCACCCCGCCGAGCTCTCGGGCGGACAGCGCCAGCGCGTCGCGATCGCCCGGGCGCTCGCCCTGCACCCGCAGGTGGTCGTCCTCGACGAGCCGGTGTCGGCCCTCGACGTCTCCGTCCAGGCACAGATCCTCCAGCTGCTCGTCGACCTGCAGCACGACCTCGGGCTCAGCTACCTGTTCATCTCGCACGACCTCGCGGTCGTGCGGCAGATCTCCGACCGCGTCGGCGTGATGTCGCGGGGCAGGCTCGTCGAGAGCGGCACGACCGAGCAGATCTTCGCTGACCCCCAGCACGAGTACACGCAGGCGCTGCTCGAGGCGATCCCTGGTCGCGTCGAGGCTGTCGCCGGTCGCGACGGGGTGTCCCCGCTCGCGACGGGGAGCGGCGCGACCGCGCGTCTGTGCAGGGAGCCTGACTCTCCGCGACCCATCTCAGCCAGTCATCACCACCGAGAGGACTCATCATGACCAGCACGACGAGCTCGTCCAGCACGACCACCGACCCGGCAGACGCTGCGCAGACCGCGGCTGACCAGGCTGAGCCTGCTCAGCCGTCTCTCGCCCAGACGCCTGTCCCCGCGGCACCTGCGCCCTCCGACGAGGAGGCGCTCGCCGCGGCGCGCTCCCTGGCACCGCTCGTGAGCCCCCAGGACGCCGCCGGCCACCTGGCCTCAGGTGGGCTGCTGCTCGACGTCCGCAGCGCAGCCGGGCGCGCGACCACCGGCTCGATCGACGGCGCCCGGATCACCGACCGTGCCGACCTGGGGCCGGAGCTCGACCCGACCGCCAGCCCGAGCGTGCTCGCCGCAGCCGGTGCCGCGGCAGGTGACGGCCCGCGCCTCCCGGTCTCGCTCGACACCCCGATCGTCGTGGTGTGCGGCTCCGAGCGCGGTTCCGGCCCGGTGGCGGCCGAGCTCATCGCCCGCGGCTACACCGATGTCCGCCAGGTCGACGGCGGCGCGCCCGGCTGGGCTGCGGCAGGGCTGCCGCTGACGCGGTGAGGGGGGCGGGTGCAGCGGATAGGGCGAGGTTCCGGACGCGGAGGGGCGTGCAGCGTCGGAGGCGGTCAGGGGCCCGCCGCTCTGCACAGCCCTCCGCACGCCCTTCCGCAGGCACCGGGAGAGGCGTAGCGCCGGATCTCATCCTGTCGGGGCGAGATGTCCCGTTGCTAGCCTCTGAGGATGACGAACCAGCCTGAGACTGTCGCTGCCGACCGGACTCGCCTGCTCACGGGGGTCGCGGTGGCCCTGCTCGTCGTGGGTGTCGCGCTGTTCATGGTCGGGCGGCCCTACCTGGCGATCATCGGGTCGGTCGCGAACCTCGCCGGGGTGCTGATCCTTCTCGACGTCTGGGTCCGCAGGCGGCTCCTGCAGCGATGAGCGCGGTCGGCCCGGACGAGGATGCAGTGGCCTGGTGCCTGGTGCCTGGTGCCTGGTGAATCGGAGTGAGCCGATGCGGCAGAGCCGGCCTCCTCGGCCTCGTCGGCCTGGTCGGCTCGGCCGTCCGATGGTGGGACGGGCAGGCCGCGCGTAGCTCAGCGTGAGTGTCAGTGGTGATCCGTAGAATTGCCACATGTCGACCGAACGGCGGAAACCTGACGAAGCGCACGGCGTTGGCCCTGCTGTGCGGTCGTCCGCCGGTGCCGCCTCCCCTTCTTCCCCTTCTGCGCTCTCCCCCGCAGTGCCGTCGGGCGTCGTGCCGTCGGATGCTGTGCCGTCGGGCGTCGTGCCGTCGGATGTCGTGCCGTCGGGCGTCCTGCCACCGCCGTCGCCGGCATCCGTCGTGGAGCCACCGTCGCCGTCACCGTCACCTGAGGGTGGGTGGCCTGAGGTGCTGGAGCCGATGACGGTCGCGCAGATGAACCACCGTCAGGGCGAGCTGGTCGACGCGGTCGTGGCAGGGTTCGCCGAGGTTGCTGCTGCCCAGGCGCGGTGCGCCCGGCGCGTGGACGACCTGCGCCGCTGGTCGGTGGCTGCCACCGACGCCGTGGCACGTGGCCGGGGTGAGGAGGCGGCGTCCCTGACCGACCACCGGCTGGCTGAGCGGTGGTTGGTCTCCGAGGTCGCCTGCGCGCTGCAACTGCCCGAGGGGTCGGCGTCGGCGCTGGTCGCGGAGTCCCAGGCCTTGGTCCACGAGCACCCCGCCACCATGGCCGCACTGAGCCAGGGGCAGGTGTCGTACCGGCATGCCGAGGCCGTCCTGGGTGCCACGGTGGGCCTGGACGAGACCTCCCGCCGAGAGCTGGACCTGCTGCTGTCCGACAGGGCGCGCACCACCACCGTCGCAGTCCTCAAACGGGTCGCGCGCCGCGAGCGGGAGCGCCGTGACTCCCGCCCGTTGGTCGAGCGTCACCAGGTCGCAGCCGTCGAGCGCCACGTAGAGCTCCAACCCTGCCAGGACGGCATGGCATGGCTGCACCAGTACCTGCCCGCAGTCCAGGCCACAGCCATCTTCAACCGCCTCACCGACATCGCGACGGCGGTCGCCAGGCCCCGACGAGCCCCGCACCCTGGCCCAGCTGCGCGCCGACGCCAGCGTCGACCTGCTCCTCGACGACGACGCCCGCCAGGCCCTGGCGACCGCCACCGCCGCTGTCACGAGCACGGGCGCCGGCACGCGTACGAACGGAACCACCGGCGCGGCCACGGTCTCGGGCACGAGCGGAACCACCGGTGCGGCCGCGCACAGCAGCCTCGACCGACACGCACCGCAGGCTGGCGCCGACACGAACGAGACCACGGGCGAGCCCAGCCGGTCGATCGCGGGTGTCGCCGACCGCATCTCCCTCGGTGGCATCAAGCCCCAGGTCGCCGTCACCATCCCCGTCATGACGCTCCTCGGCCACTCCGAGGAGCCCGGCGATCTCGCAGGCCACGGACCCATCGACGCACACACCGCCCGACGCCTCGCAGCCCAGGCACCGAGCTTCCTGCGGATCTTGACCCACCCCGAGACCGGGACAGTCCTCTCCGTCGGACGAGACCGCTACGCAGTCCCCGCAGACCTCAAGTCCTGGCTGCGCATCCGCGACGAGACCTGCCGGTTCCCCGGATGCTCACGCAGAGCCCAACGCTGCGACATCGACCACGTCAAGGACTGGGCCCACGGCGGAACCACCGACCACCACAACCTCATCCACCTGTGCCGCAACCACCACCGCCTCAAGCACACCACTGCCTGGACCGTCAGCACCGGACCGCCGGTCGACGACCACGGACCACCCGGGAGGTCGTCGACAGATCCGCCCTCGAGGCAGTCGACCAACGCACCCGACGGGCCCACATCACGCCCAGGCTCACGACATCGCGCTCCAGCGCACGACGAGGCTGCCTTCACCGGCGACGTCGTGCACTGGACCGCGCCCTCGGGTCGCACCTACATCGACCACGCCGCACGAGCGATGGCTCGTCGACATGAGGTCGAGCTGTCGGCGTGCGCCGCGGCGTCTGAGGACGGAGACCAGTCTCAGTTCCCCGACGAACCACCGTTCTGACACGATCTGTCGGCTGGTCCGCCGTCGCGTCCGATGCTCGATCGGTCCGTCCGATGCTCGATCGGCCCGGCCGGTGCCTCGAGCCGGAGACCTCATTCGGGCCTGAGCAGGAGATCCGAGCGAGCCGTGAGCGTGGGACCCAAGAGAGCCCTGAGCGTGAGACTCGGCTTCTGACCATGAGACCCGAGGGCGAGCCGTGAGCAGGAGGTTTCACAGGGAGACCCGAGCGACTCTCCCACGCTCTCAGATCGCCGTGTGGTCGCCGATACGGTGGTACGTGCGGTCGTGGAACACGAGCGGCGTGGCGTCCGGGCGGGTGCTGGACTCGATGGCGCGGATCGACACGAGGAAGCTCTCGCCGACGGGGGTGCGCTCCAGCACACGACCGCGCAGCCAGGTGACCGCACCGTCGATCACGGCCTCGCCGCTCGGCAGCTCGGTCCAGCCGCCCCCGGCGAAGCGGTCGATGCCGCTCGTCGCGAAGCGCGCCGAGACGTCGTCCTGGTCCTGCGCCAAGAAGCTCACCGCGACGGTCTCGGCGGCAGCGAGCGCCGCCCACGACGACGACGTCCCGGCGATCGAGAACGCGAGCAGCGGCGGCGCCGCAGACACGGAGATGACCGACGTCGCGGTGAACCCCACGTGGCCCTGGGGCCCGCGCAGGGTCACGACGGCGACCCCGGCCGGGTGCTGGCGGAAGACGGTCTTGAACTCGTCAGGGGAGAGGTGCGTGTCGAGGTCGGCGATGCGCTCGTCCTGGATGGTCATGTGCTGTCCTTCGGTGGTCCGTCGTGGCTTGCCGACCCGGAGGGGCCGGCCAGGTCATCTCCCGGAGCACCCCGCCGTGACATGGGGGTTGCTGTCCGACCAGCCGGGGCTTCGCGTCGGTTCTCGTGACCTTGAGTGACCGGTATAGCAAGGGCGCCCGACCTGTCAGCGGGTTTCCCCGAACGTCTCACCATGTGGTTCCGATGGCGTTGGTGCAGGCGCTGCCTCGGACCCAGGACTGACCTCAGGTGCGGGCGCGGACTTCTGCGGGTCGGCCGACGATCCCGTCGGGATGTCGTCCAAGCCCTCCCGGGCTACGGCTCCTGCCGTCGCTCCGTCAGCTGTCGCCTCGTCGGGCGGCGCGAGACCAGCCGCTCCTGGTGCACCACCAGTCGCCTCGCCTGCTGCTTTCTCGCCGCCCTCTGCTTCCCCGACCCCTGTCTCGCCGACTGTCGCCTCGCCGACCAGGGCGGTGTCGTCCGCGGAGACGTCTCCTGCGTTCCCGTCCCCAGGCTGCCGCGGCGCCGCCGCGTCTCCCGCCGGCTCCTCCTCGGGTGGCACCGCACCCGGCGGGGCGGGCTGCGGCTCGACCTCCACGGTCGACGTGCGGTTCGGACCGAAGCCCGTGACGCGCACAGCGTCGCCCGTCCCGGTCACCGTCACGTACCTGACGCTCAGCGCGTGCGCGCCGGGGGTGGCGCCGCTCCACACGAGCGGGGTGGACTGGGGCATGAGGTGGTAGCGGCCCGTCGGAACACCGTCGATGCTCACCTGGACGTACTGCCCGGCGGCTCCCTCCAGCAGGACCGAGACGTCCCCGGCCACCACCGGCCCGGCCTCGGCGGGCACGGAGAGCGTCGGCCTCTCGAAGTCCCACTCCAGCGCGTCCGACACCTCGGAGGACAGGCCGGTGCTCTCGTCGAGGGCGTGCGCCTGGACCACGAGCGTCGCGACGTCTGCCAGGCAGGCGCCGGGTGCTGCCGTGACGTCCGGGCACACCGGTGTCGACCACGCCCCCGCGTCGTCGGCGACCGCGGTCGTCAACGACGCACCGTCGCCCGTGGTGAGCACGACGGTGACCCCGGGGTCCGCGACCCCGGAGACCGTCGGGAAGGTCGTCAGCGGCACACCAGCGGGCGGGCCGGTGAGCGTCGGCACAGCGGGCCCTGTCACGTCGGGCACCTCGGTCGTGGGGTCGGTCGGCTCCGACGGGCCCGTCGGGTCCGTCGGCTCGGAGGGAGCAGTCGGATCCGTCGGAGCGGCCGGTTCGTAGGGCTCGTAGGGCGCGAGCGGCGGCAGGGTCGGGAGCGCGGGGACGGCCGCCGGCTCCTGCGGCTCGGGAGTCGACGGGGGATCAGGGATCTCGCGCCAGGGTCTCGTGGGGGCGACCGGTGGCACCTCGACCGTCGGGGAGTCCTCCGGGTCGCCGACCGGTTCCTCGACGGTCCCCTCCTCGGACGGCACCGCGCCGACCGGTGGGGACGCCGGAGACGACGTCGTGCTCGGGGGCGCCGGCGGTGCCCCCGCAGCGACCTCGGACCCGCCGGCCAGGTTCGACGCGAGCACCACGGCACCGGAGACCGTCGCCAGCCCGGCGACCACCATCACGGCCAGGGCACCGGAGCCGACACGTCGAGAGGTCGCGCCGGCGCTCCGGCCGTGCGCACGGACGGGGCTGGCGGCCGTGGGGGACGAGCCGACGGACGACGAGGCCGCGCCTGAGCCCGCAGCAGCGCCTGAGTCCATAGCGGCGTCAGAGCCCACAGCAGCACCCGCGCCCACGGCAGTGCCGGACCCGACGGCAGGACCAGCACCCGCGGCAGTCATCGTCTGGAACGCAGCCCACGGCATCCCGACGAGCAGCGGCACGAGCACGAGCCCGAGGCGCTTGGACACCTCGTCGACCTCACCGAGGACGATCGTGCACCGGGCGCACCCGTCGACGTGCTCGTCGAAGCGTGCCCGGGCGGTCCCGCTGAGCGCGCCGCGGTGGGCGTCGCCCATCCGCTCGGCGGACCACCGGCACCCTGCGGGCAGGGACGTCGAGCTCACGTGGGCCTGCAGCCAGGCGCGTCGCAGACCTTCGCGCGCCCGGTACGCGAGGGCGGACACGGCGCTCGGGCTGAGGGCGAGCATCGGCGCGATATCGGCAGGCTCCAGGCCTTCGACCTCGGAGTACCAGAGGACCTCCTGCCAGCGTGCGGGCAGCGACCGGAACGCCGTCGCGGTGACGGTGCCCTCGAGGACCGTCTCGGAGATGTCGGTGCCGTCGCTGAGGTCAGGCATCAGGTCGACGCTGTCGTCGCGGGGTCGCGCCGCCCAGGTGGCTGCGATGTTCCGGATCGACTGGTACAGGTACGGCCGGAACGGCCCGTCGGGCCCCTTGCCGCGGCTCACCGCGGAGTAGATCCGCAGGTAGGCCTCCTGAACCAGGTCGTCAGGGTCGCTCGCACGGGTGATGCCCACGGCCGCCCTGCGGCCGGCGTCGGCGTGCCGACGCCACAGCACGTCGAAGGGGTCGAGGGCGGAGGTGTCTGAGGCGGCGTGCGCACGGGCACGGGCGACGAGCTCCTCGTCGCTCAGACGGTCGAGGGTGCGGCCCGCCGGCAGTCCCAGACCACCCCGGAGCCGGCCTCTCGCGCTGCGCCCGGGCGCGCCGGACCCACCCGCCACCCCGCCTGGGGGCTGCCGGTCGGTCTGTCCACGTCCCTGGTCCACGTCGTCTCTTCTCGTCGTCTCGACGCCTGTCCCTCCCTATCACAGCCCTCACGGGCGGGCACAGGTCCCTGCAGGAGTCATGACCGGCTCCGCCGCGTCCCATGACGTCTGCGGGCGCAGCCTCAGCGGGTGAAGTCCGCGCCTGGTGGGACCCGGTCGCCGCGGTGACGTGCGACGGCGGCACGACGCGCCTCGCTGTGCTCAGTCCCACACTCTGGACGGGCTCCCGGCGCAGCACGGGCGAGGAGAATGGTGGGATGACGACGAGCAGCACCCCCGCAGCAGAGCCCGTGAGCGCCACCGGCGCCACGAGCGCTGCAACCACCGCGACCGCCCGTGACCAGTGGGTCGCATGGCGCGCCGAGCGCGACGCAGGCCTGGCCGAGCACCACGGCTGGCTGACCCTGACCGCGCTGCACCTGCTGACCGACGTCCCGACCGCCTACGACCAGCTCCCGGGCCTGTGGTGGGCCGAAGGCTCGCGCATCCACGTCCGCGTCGTCGCGGCCGACGGCCTGCGCCCGGCCGACACGAGCGCCGACCGCCCCGCAGCGGACGAGCCGCTCGACGGCGAGCACAGCGTCGACGTCGCGACCGTCGGGTCGACCATCGCCGCGATCGTCCCGGGGGACGTGGCCGTCGAGGCCGGCGTCCGCTCCGGTCGACCGATCCTGCGGGTCCGTGACCCCCGCGCGCCCATGGCCACCGGCTTCACGGGTGTCCCGACCTTCGACTTCGACCCCTCGTGGTCCGTCGAGGCCCCGGTCCGCTGGTACGACAAGCCGGTCCCGGCGGTCGTCGGTGCCGCCCAGCCCGGCTTCACGCACGACGTCACGGTCAACGGCGAGGTCGACCTGGTCCGCGACGGCCAGAGCGTCACGCTGCGCCTCGTCGGCAGCGCGCCCGGCAGCGGCACCCTCTCCTTCACCGACACCTCGCCGGACACGCCAGGGTGGCGGTCGCTGACCGTCGACACCGCAGGCCGGGCTGAGGGCACGGTCGTGCTCGACCTCAACCGCGCCTACGACATGCCGTGCGCCTTCAGCGACTTCGGCACCTGCCCGCAGCCCGTCGACGGCAACGACGTGCCCTTCGCCGTCACCGCAGGGGAGTGTCGCGTCCGATGAGCACCGACAGCGCCGTCGTCCCCGGCCACCTCGACGGGCAGCAGACCAGCACTGCCGCCCAGCACGGCCCTGCAGGACAGCACGGCTCTGCAGGACCGCACGGCTTCGAGGTCCGTTCTGTCCACATGACCGACCCGCTGGTCCGCCCGCTGCTCGACGACCTCGAGCGCACCTACCTGCGGCTCTACGCGTCGCTCCTCGGCGAGGAGGTGCTGCGCGAGGAGATGGCGCACTACGCCCCTGAGGAGTTCGTGGCTCCCGACGGCGACTTCGTCCTCGTCCTCGACGACGGCGTCCCCGTCGCGGGCGGCGCGTTCCGCCTGTCAGTCGAGCCCGAGCTCGGCGACCCGTCGCTCTCGCGGTACCCCGACGCGCAGCGCGGCACCGACGGCCGCACGGTCGCCGCGACGGCCGAGCTCAAGCGCATCTGGACGCACGCCGACCACCGTCGCCGCGGCCTCGCCCGCATCGTGCTCGCCGAGCTCGAGGACCGCGCAGCCGCTGCCGGTTACGGCCGCATCTACCTCACGACCGGGTCGCGCCAGCCCGAGGCCGCCGCGCTGTACCTGCGCACCGGGTACACGGCGCTCTACGACACCGACGCCGCATGGACCGACGCCGACGGGCCGCTCGCCTTCGAGAAGTGGATGCTGCCGCCGGTCTGAGGTGCCCGGCGCGGGCGGGCCTCGGGTACCTCCGGTGGACGTCGACGCTGGGCCCGATGCCAGCGCCCGTAGGATCGTGCTCTGCACCTCGCCGCCGACGACGACCTGCGGCCGCCTGGTCACCAGGTCAGCGACGCCGTGCAGGGACCGCGACCACTGCCCAGCGACGACGCCGACGCCCCGCGGGCACCGACCGAAGGACCCGACGATGACGTCTCGAACCCCACAGCCCGCCGCCCGCCGCGCGATCAGGACGGTCTGACCCGTGGAGCACACCTGGCGCTGGTTCGGCCCCTCCGACCCCATCACCCTCGACGAGATCCGGCAGACCGACGCGACCGGGATCGTCACGGCCTTGCACGACATCCCCAACGGTCAGGTCTGGCCGGTCGAGGCGATCCGTGAGCGGCGCGAGACCATCGAGCGCGCCGGTCTGGTGTGGTCGGTGGTCGAGAGCGTCCCGGTCCACGACGACATCAAGCGCGGCGGGCCGCTGCGCGACGAGGCCGTCGCCGCGTACCAGCAGACGCTGCGCAACCTCGCCGAGTGCGGCCTCGACGTCGTCTGCTACAACTTCATGCCGGTCCTGGACTGGACGCGCACCGACCTGCGGTTCCGGCTGCCCAACGGCGGGTACGCGCTGCGCTTCGACGTGGACGCCGCGACGGCCTTCGACGTGCACGTCCTCGAGCGGCCCGGGGCCGCGGCCGACTACACGGCTGACGAGCTGGCGCGTGCCCGGCGGTTCGCGGACTCGCTCGACGACGAGGCCCGGGCCAGCCTGACCGCCACGATCATCGCCGGGCTCCCCGGGTCTGAGGAGCACCACACCCTCGACACCTTCCGTGACGCGCTCGCCGGGTACGCGCACGTGGACCCGGCGACGCTGCGCGCCAACCTCGCCTCGTTCCTGCGTGACGTGGTGCCGGTCGCCGAGGAGGTCGGCGTGCGCCTGGCCATCCACCCGGACGACCCGCCGCGGTCGCTGTTCGGCCTGCCACGCGTGGTGTCGTCGGCGAGCGACGCCCGGGCCGTGGTCGGCGCGTGCCCGTCGCCGTCGAACGGCCTCACCCTGTGCATCGGCTCGTACGGGTCGAGCGCGGACAACGACGTCGTCGAGCTGACCCGCGAGCTCGCCGAGCACGTGTACTTCGTGCACCTGCGCTCGGTCGAGCTCGACGACGACGGCGCGAGCTTCGTCGAGGCCGCGCACATCGACGGCGACGCCGACATGGTCGCGGTGATCAGCCTGCTGGTCGCCGAGGAACGGCGACGAGCGCGCGAGGGCGGGCCGCGCATGCCCATGCGGCCCGACCACGGCCACGAGCTGCTCGACGACGCCACCCGGCGCACCAACCCCGGCTACTCGCTGGTCGGGCGGCTCAAGGGCCTCGCGCAGCTGCGCGGCGTCGAGATGGCGGTCAGGGCGCTGACCGAGGGCTGAGGGCTGGGGTTCCAGGGCGGGGCAGGGCCTGTGCCACCGGAGCCAGTGGCTGCCTCAGCCGCTGGTCCTCACCCGACAGTCTTGCGGAGGATCTCCATCTGGAGGTCGTCGCGCTGGGGGAGGCCGAAGCGCTCGTCGCCGTAGGGGAAGGCGCGGTGCTCCCCGCTGCGGACGTAGCCGCGGCGCTCGTAGAAGGCGAGCAGCTCGGTGCGGGCGTCGAGCACGGTCATCTCGACGGTGCTCACAGCCCACTCGTCGACCACCAGGCGCTCCGCCTCGGCGAGCACCTGCTTGCCCAGGCCCTGCCCCTGGCCGGCGGGGCGGACGCAGAACATGCCGAGGTACGCGGTTGACGGCGCGGTGCGACGCACGTGCACGCATCCGTCGACCGGGTGCGGCGACCCGTCGGTGTGCGCGGTGACCACGATGCTGTCGGGCGCACGGAGGTCGGCCAGCAGCAGGTCGGCGTCGATCCGCTGCCCCTCGAGGAGGTGGGCCTCGGTGGTCCAGCCCTGCCGGCTGGACTCGCCGCGGTACGCGGAGGTGACGAGGGAGAGCAGGTCGGGGACGTCGGCCTCGGTGGCTCGGCGGAAGGTCAGCGGCAGCACGCAGGAGACCTTACTCCCGCGGGCGCCTCGTGCTCGCGGTCGACCGTCCGGCGGCTCAGGTCCGGTGTGCAGACCGGCTCCTCGGGTGCTCCGGTCCACCGGTCGAAAGGCCCGGCTGGGCGCCTGCGAGCTGGGGGTACTCTGGCGGCGCCACGTGGCACAGACGTACCAGAAGCAGCCGCGTCCCGCGCTCGACGGAGGAGAACTGATGATCGACGGACAGCTCGCGCCCGTGCTCGACGAGGTGCTGCGACGCAACCCCGGCGAGGCCGAGTTCCACCAGGCGGTGCGCGAGGTCTTCGAGTCGCTCGCACCGGTCCTGGCCAAGAACCCGCAGTACGCCGACGCCGCGGTCCTCGAGCGCATCTGCGAGCCCGAGCGTCAGATCATCTTCCGGGTGCCGTGGGTCGACGACGCCAACCGCGTGCAGATCAACCGCGGCTTCCGCGTCGAGTTCAACTCCGCCCTCGGCCCCTTCAAGGGCGGCCTGCGGTTCCACCCCTCGGTGTACCTGGGCATCGTCAAGTTCCTCGGCTTCGAGCAGGTGTTCAAGAACTCCCTCACCGGCATGCCCATCGGCGGCGGCAAGGGCGGGTCCGACTTCGACCCGCGCGGCCGCTCGGACGGCGAGATCATGCGGTTCTGCCAGTCCTTCATGACCGAGCTGTACCGGCACATCGGCGAGTACACGGACGTGCCCGCCGGTGACATCGGCGTCGGCGGCCGCGAGATCGGCTACCTCTTCGGCCAGTACAAGCGCATCACCAACCGCTACGAGTCCGGCGTGCTCACCGGCAAGGGCATCAGCTGGGGCGGGTCGCTCGTGCGCACCGAGGCCACCGGCTACGGCACCGTGATGTTCGCCCGCGAGATGCTCAAGACGCGTGGCCTCGAGCTCGAGGGTCAGCGCGTGGTGGTGTCCGGCTCCGGCAACGTCGCGATCTACGCCATCCAGAAGGCCCAGCAGCTCGGCGCGACGGTCGTCGCCTTCTCCGACTCCTCGGGCTACGTGGTCGACGAGGCCGGGGTCGACCTCGACCTGCTGCGCCAGATCAAGGAGGTCGAGCGCGGGCGCGTCGACCTCTACGAAGAGCGTCGCGGGTCGGCGAAGTTCGTCGCGGGCGGCAGCATCTGGGACGTCCCCGCGACGGTCGCGCTGCCCTGCGCGACGCAGAACGAGCTCGACGAGTCTGCCGCGCGCACGCTCCTGACCAACGGTGTGATCGCGGTCGCCGAGGGCGCCAACATGCCCGCGACGCCCGAGGCCGTCGCCGCCTTCCAGGAGGCCGGGACGCTCTTCGCCCCCGGCAAGGCTGCGAACGCCGGCGGCGTCGCGACGTCCGCGCTCGAGATGCAGCAGAACGCGAGCCGCGACTCGTGGACCTTCGAGCACACCGAGGCCCGCCTCGAGGGCATCATGACCGGCATCCACGACCGCTGCGCCGAGACCGCCGACGCCTACGACCGTCCCGGCAACTACGTGGCCGGCGCCAACATCGCGGGCTTCACCAAGGTCGCCGACGCGATGATCGCCCTCGGGGTCGTCTGAGGTCGGGCTGGACGTCGGTCGAACCGCATCCCGTCGACCTCCCAGGTTGCGGCAAGGGCCGCTTGGTACCGTGCAAAAGGTTGCCTAAGCAACCTTTGATGCACGCGCCCCCCCCGACGGAAGGACTCCGATGTCTTCGAGCCACCCCGCCCAGCACAGCAGCACACCACCCCGCACGGACCCGACCGCTGCCGGCCCTCGGTCTGCCCTCGTCTCCTCGTCGCCCGCGGCGACGTCGGCCGGGCTTGCGCTGCTCCGCGTCGTGCTGGCGGTCGTGATGATCGCGCACGGAGCGCAGAAGGTCTTCACCTTCACCCTCGACGGCACGGCGTCGTCCTTCGCCGACATGGGAGTCCCTGCGGCGGGCGTCGCCGGGCCCGCCCTCGCCGTCTTCGAGCTCGTGGGCGGGGTCGTGCTGCTCCTCGGGCTCGGGACCCGCCTCGTCGCCGCGCTCAACGCCGCAGCCATGGTCGGTGCGCTGGTGATCGTCCACCTCGAGGCCGGGTTCTTCGCCGCCGACGGCGGGTACGAGCTCGTCCTCGTCCTGGCTGCCGCGTCGGCCGCGCTCGTCCTCACAGGCCCCGGCGCCTGGTCGGTCGACGCGCTCGTCGCCCGCCGCTCGTCCCGCAGGTAGCACTCAGCGCGGGGCCCGGGTTCAGGCCGTCGTGGTCTGCACCCGGGGCCTGCTGCGTCGAGGCGCACCGTAGGCGGGGCGTCAGGACGTCCGCCCAGCGCTCGCGTCCTCCGCGTCGTACAGTCTGTGAGTGCCGTCACGTCACATCCGGCTGGACCTCCCGGCGTCGACCGTCCCTGAGCGGGTACGGGTCGCCTTCGCACGGCTGCGCTCCGAGCTGTCGATCCCGGACGACTTCCCGCCCGAGGTGCTCGACGAGGCGGCGAGCAGCGTCCACCGCGACGAGCACGCCGGCACGCGCCTCGACCTGCGCGACCTGCCCTTCGTCACCATCGACCCACCGGGCTCCAAAGACCTCGACCAAGCCGTCCACCTGAGCCGCAGCGACGACGGCGGGTACGTGGTCGACTACGCCATCGCCGACGTCGGGCGCGTGGTGGTCCCCGGCGGCGCGGTCGACACCGAGGCGCACCTGCGCGGCGTGACCTTCTACGCACCCGACGGCCGCACACCCCTGCACCCGCCCGTCCTCTCCGAGGACGGCGCGAGTCTGCTGCCCGGCGTCGACCGGGCCGCAGCAGCATGGCGCGTGGTCCTCGACGACCGCGGCGAGATCGTCGACGTCGCCGTGCGTCGCGCCCTCGTCCGCTCCCGGGCGCAGCTGACGTACACCGAGGTGCAGGACGCCCTCGACGCCGGGACAGCCGACGAGAACCTCGTCCTGCTGCGCGAGGTCGGCGCGCTGCGCGAGGCGCGAGAGCGCGACCGCGGCGGCGTGTCCATCGACGTGCCCGAGCAGAACGTCACCCTCCACGAGGACGGGACCTACAGCATCGAGCTCCGCTCGGTCCTGCCCGCCGAGGGGTGGAACGCGCAGGTCTCGCTGCTCACCGGGATCGCCGCTGCGTCGCTCATGCGGGCCGGCGAGATCGGGATCCTGCGGACCCTGCCGGCCAGCGACCCGCGCGACGTCGAGCGCCTGCGCAGGACCGCGCTGGCCGTCGGGATCGACTGGCCCGTCGAGGTGCCGTACGCGGAGCTGCTGAGCACCCTCGACTCGAAGGTCCCGCAGGACGCGGCCTTCCTCAACGAGGCCACGTCGCTGTTCCGCGGCGCCGGCTACCTCGCCTTCACCGGTCCTGTGCCCGAGGGCTCCGAGCACGCGGCGATCGCCGCGGAGTACAGCCACGTGACCGCCCCGCTGCGGCGCCTCGTCGACCGGTACACCACCGAGATCTGCCTCGCGCTGTCCGCGGGGGAGGGCGCGGCCGGTGTGCCGAGCTGGGTCACCGACGCCTTCGCGGACCTCCCCAAGACCATGGCGCGCTCGGGCCAGCGGGCCTCGTCCTTCGAGCGGGCCGGCGTCGACATCGTCGAGGCCGCGCTGCTCACCGGCCGTGTCGGCGAGACGTTCCGCGGCGTCGTCGTCGACGTCGACGGCAAGGACCCGCGCAAGGGCGTCGTCGTGGTCGACGACCCGGCCGTCCGGGGTACTCTCACCAGCGGCTCCCACGACCTCCCGCTCGGGGAGCCCGTCGCGGTCGAGCTGACCGAGGTGTCGATCGAGAGCAGGAAGATCCGGTTCTCCTACGGAGGGTGACCCATGGCAGTCCGACGCCGCACCGACCCCGCGGTGGGACGCACCGCCGTGACCGCCTGGCGGTCCGGTGACGCCGAGCGTCGCACCGTCACCACAGCGGTCCGGTTCACCCTCGAGGAGATCGCCGACGTCGCACCGGGTCACGCCGTCGAGGTGCGCGTCCCGCCGTGGGGCGCCGTCCAGTGCGTCGAGGGTCCTCGGCACACCCGCGGCACCCCGCCCAACGTGGTCGAGACCGACCCCGAGACCTGGCTGGGGCTGGTGTGCGGGCTGGTGACCTGGCAGGACGCCGTCCGTGACGGCCGGGTGAGCGCCTCGGGCGACCGGGCCGACATCTCGCACCTGCTCCCGCTGCAGGCGGTGCGGCTGCGAGGTCGAGAGGCGCGGGGCTGAGATGTCCGTGGCTGAGAGGCGCGGGGGCTGAGAGGCCTGAGGGACCGAGAGGCGCAGGTTGACGAGCTCAGCCCTCGCTCCCGGACTTCACTCCCAGGTTGCCGTCTCCGGGTCGACGTCGTGGGCTCTCGCCGACTCCTCGATGACGGCGCGCAGCCAGGCTGCCAGCCCGGGGGACAGGCCCTCGTAGTGCGCGCGGAAGCGCGGGTCGTCGGTGTAGGTCCGGGCCAGGCACACCTGCATGGACCGCGAGCACGTGAAGTGCTCGTCGATCGACGCGCGGTGCAGCTCCGCGACGGCGTCGGCCTCCGGGGAGCCGGGCTGCACCCCGGCTGCCATCGCGTCGACGAGCCGCTGCGACAGTGCGGCCGCGCGGTCGGCCACCTGTTGCCAGTCGTCGGCGTCCATGCTCGCGGAGCGCTCGGCGTACTCGGCCCACTGCGTCGAGTCGCCCCAGCGGTCGTGCGCCTCGGCCACCCACGACGGCTGCCACCCGTCGCCGAAGATCGCGACCTGCTCCTCGTCGGACAGCAGTATCCCGCGGTCGGCGGCCTCGACGAGGCGGTCGACCGCGACGACCATCGACTGCAGCCGGGAGATGTGCGCGGCAAGCTCGGCCCGCTGCTCACGCAGCGTCGCCGCCGAGGTGGCGCCGGGAGCGTCGAGCAGCTCGCTGATGCGCTCGAGCGGGAGCCCGAGCTCGCGGTAGAGGAGCACCCGGTGGACGCGGGCGACGTCTGCCGCCCGGTAGAGCCGGTACCCGCCCGAGGACCGGCCGGACGGTGCGACGAGCCCGATCGTGTCCCAGTGGTGGAGCGTCCGGACGGTGACCCCGGCGAGGCGCGCCACGTCACCGACGGTGCGGTCGGTGACGTGGTCGGTCGCGCTGCCGGCTGACGGGCGGGTGCCAGGGTGCTCGGTCATGGCTCCCAGTCTGGCAGCGGGCCGGGTCGCCGGCGCCGGTGGCGCGGTACCCGCGTCGGTTCGCCTCCTCACGGCAGCCTCCTCACGGGCGGGGGATCTCGAAACCCGCGTCCTCGAGGTACCGGGCCTCGGGGCCGGTGACGTCGAGCTCGCGGGCGGCGGTCATGATGACGCGGGCGTTCTCCGGGGTGGTGATCTCGAGGTCGACCGTGTTCCACGGGGTGCTCCGCGGGCCGGTGGTGCACCCGGGGAGCAGCGTGGCGCACGCCTGTGCGATGCCCTCGATCTCGCTGAGGACGCAGGCGAAGCTCACCGTCACCGCGGGGGCCTCGGTCGCGCTGCCGGTCGGCACGAGGAGGGCGTCCTGGAACGCCCAGCGGCGCACGTGCGTCAGCTGTCCGGGGACGGTGAAGAGGTCGACGAAGCCGAGCCCCGAGACCCAGAAGTCGACCGAGGCGGCCAGGTCGCTCGTGGGGACGGTGACGAACATGGGCATGCCGTAGATGCCGCGATAGGTGCCGGGGGAGACGGCGTGAGGGCCGGGGGCGGGGACGGGGCTGATGTCGAAGGCGTCGAAGTTCGCGGTCGTGGAGTGCGTGGTCATGGCACGAGCGTGCAGCCTCACGCTGCGTGAGGGTCAAGTGGCGTCGGGCGATCAGCCCCGGCGTCGTCGGCCGAGCACCACGCGGGAGCGGCGCAGCACACCGGGGCGGGAGGCGAGCGCCTCGGGGGCGCCGGGCTCAGTCCGGGCGAAGGACAGCACGATGCCGATCGCCAGGAGCGTCGTGACCAGGGACGAGCCGCCGGCCGAGACGAGCGGGAGCGGTACCCCGATCACCGGGGCGAGGCCGACGACGGTCCCGATGTTGACGAAGGCCTGGGCGAGGACCCACCCGAGCACACCGCCGGTGACGATCCGCGCGAAGGGGTCGGTGTGCCGGGCGATCACGCGGATCATCGCGAATGCGAGGGCACCGACCAGGGCGAGCACCAGCAGCATGCCCAGCACGCCGAGCTCTTCGCCGACGATCGCGAAGATGAAGTCGTTGTGCGGCTCGGGCAGGTAGGACCACTTCTGCCGCGACTGGCCGAGCCCGACGCCGGTCCACCCACCGGACCCGAGGGCCCGCAGCCCCTGCGTCGCCTGGTAGCAGCTGCCGAGCGGGTCGCAGTCGCTCCCCAGCCAGTCGCTGATGCGCTGCACGCGGCGGGGTGCCGCGAGGGCGAGCCCGCCGAACACGACCGCAGCCCCGGCGCCGGCGGCCGCGAAGAGACGCAGCGGCGCGCCGGCCACGAACAGCGCCCCTGCGACGAGCGCCGCCATGACCAGGGAGGTGCCGACGTCGTGCCCGAGGAGCGTGAGGGCGATGGCCAGGCCTGCTCCGGGCAGCGCCGGGAACGCTGCGGTGCGCCAGTCGCCGATCCGGTGCTGGCGGCGTGCGAGGACGGTGCCGAGCCACAGCACCAGCCCGATCTTCAGCGCCTCGGCGGGCTGGCCCGTCACCGGGCCGATCGTGATCCAGCTGCGGCGCACCCCCTCGCCGACTGCGAGCGACGTGTGCACGAGCACCTGGAGCCCGAGGGCCACGACCAGCGCAGGCGCTGCGACCCGGCGGTACACCCGGGTGGGGACCCGAGAGGCGACAGCCAGGACCACGAGCCCGACGAGCGCGTAGCGGCTCTGCTCGAGGGCGAGCGCGAACGGAGACCTGCCGCGTGCCAGCGAGTCGACCGACGACGCCGAGAGGATCATCGTCTGGCCGATCGCGAGCAGCGCGAGGGTCGCGGTGAGCAGCACGTGGTGGCTCGCCGCGGCGAAGGTCTCCGACACGCTCGGGGGCGGGGCCACGTCGGACGGGCGCGTGGGGCTCGTGGCTGCGCCGGGCGCAGCGGCTCCCGTGGTGCCGGTGGCTCGCGTGGTGCTCCGGCGCGCCTGCGCCGGGTCCTGGCTCACCGTCCCGCCTCGGGGACGGGCACGGGCGAGGCCGTCTTCAGCTCGTTCACGTCCGCGGCACCACATATGGCCAGAAACTACCATGTATGCCGATACGGTCTGCGTGAGGCCGGTCCTCCCGGGGGTGCCCGAGATCCGGCCGGTCGCGCGACGCCGTGAGGCAGCGGGTCGCCGCGCGACACGGCCCGGGCGACCGCCCCGGTGCCGACGGTTCGGCGCGAGGAGGTCCTGTGGACGGCGAGCAGCGGTTGGCTCTGGTGATCCTCAGCGGGAGCGGGGTGGTGCTCGTCCTGTGGGCGTGGTTGATCATCTAGGCGGGGGACGGCAGCCCGCGTTGACGAACAATGTGAGGTCGAGCGCTCCCGCATTCTCGGGCGGTCCGGTTTCTCGCCCGACGGACGGGCTGGTGGCGCCATTTTCCCGAGGAGGGCTCCGCGGTTCGCGAATGCCGCCCTCGGCGTTCGCTATGCTGACCTTTGGTGAAGAATTCCCTGACGTCGTGAAGGCCGGCGACGAGGTCCCGCTGAGGTTGGTAGAGACGATGAACCCATACCGTCGGAACGATCCTTCTCCGAGCCGAGACGAGCCCCGCCGGAGCGAGCCCGACCGGGGGCCCGAGCTGTCCGCGGTCTCGGCCCATGCGCACGAGGTCCAGCGGATCGTCCAGCTGGTGACGGACGGCTCGAGCGTCGAGGTCCTCGGTGGGCGGTGGTCAGGGCGGACCCAGGTGCTCGGCTACGTCCGCGCGGCCCTGGCCGACCTCGGCTTCGACGTGCTCGCGGTGAGCGGCATGGGGGCTCTGCTCCCGCTCGAGGCGGTCGCGTCGGTCCTGCCGCCGGTCTACCGGGACATGACCTCGGGCGACGACCGCTCCACGGTCGCGATCCGCGACGCCCTGGTCGAGTTCCTCGCGGAGAGCCGGAGCGTGGTGGTCGTCGACGACAGCGACCTCCTCGACGAGACGTCGTGGGGCGTCCTCGTCTCGGCCTCCAACCTCGTCGGCAGCCCGGTGGTCTCGTCGCGTCTGCGACGGGCCGGGGCCTCGGACAAGGTCCTGGCGACGGTCGCCCGCTCGGTGATCCAGGTGTCTCTCAAAGAGCTGCGTCTCGAGGCCCTCCACGCCGTTCTCGAGGAGCGTGTCGACGGCACGCTCTCCCCGGCCGTCACAGCGCGGATCCACGCCGAGTCTGCGGGCATCCCGGGGCTCGCCGTCGTGCTGCTCGACGGGGCGCTCGCCCAGGGGCAGGTGCGGCGCAAGGGGGACCAGTGGACTCTCGGTCCGACGGTGTGGTCGGACGACGCGGGCGATGCCTACGAGTCGTTGCTGCACTCGTACACCCCCCAGGTCCGCGACGCCGTCGAGATGCTCGCGGTCGCGGGGACGATGGACCTCCAGGCGGCCTGGGTGCTGCTGGGAGACGACCTGGTCGAGGAGCTCGAGGGGCACCGGCTCGTCCGGCTCACCTCGGTCGGCACCGACCGCCGCCCCGTGGTCGGGGTGCACCCGCCGGGCATCGGCGACTACTACCTCCACCAGCCGGTGACCGCCCGCCGGCACCGGATCCTCGCGACCGCGGTCGCCGCGCTCGAGGGTGCGAGCCAGCAGCTCGACCACGTCGAGCGAGACCGGCTGCTCGCCCGCCTCGGGTCACCGCGGCCCATCGTGCACGTGGCCGAGGAGGAGCGTCGACGCGGTGCGGTCCGCAGCGTCGACGTGCCGGTCGTCGTCCGGATGTTCACCGAGTCCTACACGCACGAGCTGGCGAGCGCCCGTGCCCGGTGGGAGGCCTCTCGCGACTACGCGAGCGCCGTGCGGTACCTCCACCTCCAGCTGTCCGGGCAGAACGACCCGGAAGAGTTCGAGCGCGTCTTCGTCGGCGTGGTGCGGGACGACACCACGGATCCCGTCGACGAGGTCCGCCTGCGGCACGTCCACTCGCGGTGGCTCCTCACGCTCGGCGCGACGGTCGCCGAGGCGGTGCGACCGCTCGTCGACGACGTCCCCGACGGCTTCGAGCACGCCGAGGCTCTCGACACCCTGACGCACCTGCTCCGGTGGGAGAACGAGGGCCTCGACGCGTCCTTCGCCGAGCTCCTCGAGCCCCGTGCGGCGCGGACCGGGTTCGACGGGCAGGTCGCGAGCGTCGTCCTCGCCGCCTGCTTCACGATGGCTGGACGGTCCCACGACGCCGTGCGGGTGCTCGACGCGACCGAGCCCGGTCTGCGACGGGGCGAGGAGATCGGAGCAGGCGTCCTGCGCGGTCTCGCGCTCTACGCGACCGGTCGGTTCGCCGAGGCCTTCGAGCTCGCGACCGCGCAGATGCAGCAGGCGATCTCGACGCTCGACCGGGTCGCCTTCGCCGGGTACTCCTACCTCGGTGCCCTGGCGCAGATCGCACTGGGTCACCTCGACGAGGCGCAGGACACGCTCGCGGTCGTGCTCGGGTCTGGCATCGTCACCGAGCCGATGGCCTTCACGCCGAACAAGGCGATCCCCGTCGCGATGGCGGTCATCTCCACCCGCACCGGTCACGAGGCCGCGGCGTCGGGGTTCGCGGACCACGCGAGCCAGGTGCTCGGCACGAGCGACGCGCTGCCCTTCGCCTCGGCCGCGTGGGCTGAGGCCATCTCCGTCGCAGGGAGCGGTGAGACCGAGGTCGCCGCAGGCATCTTCGCCGAGCTCATCGACGACGCCCGCGCCCGTGGGTACGTGCTGTCGGCCGACGTCGCGCAGATGGCGTCGTTGATGATCCACTTCGACCCGACCGGGGCGGAGCTGTTCCGGGACCGTGCCGAAGAGCTGGGTGGCTCGCTGTTCACCGCGTACCTCGACGCCCGGGCGGCCGCTCACGACCGCGACCCGGTGCGGGTCGAGGCCGCGGCACGGCTGCTGCACGAGCACGACTCGGGGAACGAGGCCCTGACCTTCTTCATGCTGGCCAGCCGTCTCTTCCGGGAGGCCGGGGACCTGGACGGCTCGGCCCGCGCGAGGGCGTCGGCGCGCACGGTCGGCGACCGGCTCGGGATCTCGGCCCGCTCGATGGCCGCTCTCGAGGAGCCGGACTTCACCGCGCGCGAGCGCGAGGTCATCCGGCTCGTGGCGGCAGGCCGGTCCAACAACGAGATCGCCGCGGAGCTGTTCGTCGGTGTCCGGACGGTCGAGAGCCACATGCGCAACATCCGCCGCAAGTCCGGTGCCGTGGGGCGCAAGGAGATCGCCGGCTTCGCCTGAGCGGTCGAGACCGGGGTTCCGGGAGCGACGCGAGGGCTCCTCTCGGAGGCACGGACAACGCCTACGTGGTGCCTCGCAGGGGGCTGCGTGGGACGGAGCGAGCACGCAGCACGTGAGGTTCGTGGGAGGTCGAGACAGTTCCTCTCGGGGATGTGCCGGACGGAGGCCCGTAGATCCGGGAAAGCCCCGGCGGGGGCGTCGTGGGCGCTCATAGGCTTTTCACATCAAGCCGCACAGAAAGTGCGAGCTCGCGCCACCCCGCGGATATTTTATTACGGCCGGTTCGGGGTGCCCCACGTGAAAGGCACTACATTCATGCGAGAGAACACCCGTAGCCCCAAGAAGAAGCTTCTTGCGGCGGGTCTGGCCGTTGCTCTGGGCGCCGGCATGGTCGGTGTCGGCGCAAACTTCAACCTCCTGACGTCGATCACGGGCAACCAGTTCCAGGCGACCGTGCCTAACCCTGTGGACCCGCGCGAGGAGGCTCTTCTCCGGGTCACCGGCGACAAGATCGACAAGACCTTCAACGTCGCGGCCAACCACGACGAGGTCGTGGCCGACTGGAACATCGCGAACATCGGTCGGTTCGACGCGCAGTTCGCAGCGGACTTCCTCACCGCGGCCACGATCGACCAGGTCCTCGCCGAGAACCTCGAGGTCTTCTACACCGTCGGTGACGGCCCCGAGCGTCGCGCCGGCACGCTGGCCGACTCGACCGAGCTGACCGCCGTGACCGGCCTGTCGGACGTCCTCAAGGTCGGCGAGGACGTCGATGTCCAGGTCCGCATCGTCCTGCCCAACCCGGCCGAGCTGCTGGTCACCGACACCGAGATCGACCAGGTGCTCAACGTCGCGGCCGACTGGGACGTCAGGTACCTGACGATCGTCGCTGACGAGGACGAGGACGAGGACGAGGACGAGACGGACGCCTGAGTCTCACGTCTCGTCTGACTGAGTGGGTGCCGTCGGTACGGAGCCCGCATCGGGTCTTGAGCCACGGGGCCGCAGGGACTACTCGTCCTGCGGCCCCGTCGGCCGACCCACCCCCCTCCCCGAGCCTCGCTCGACCCACCCCCCGAACCCCTGAAAGGTGGACCCGTGGTCCGCACCCTCACCCTTGTCGTCCTGCGCACCGTCTCGGTCGTGCTGCTGCTCGTGCTCGTGGCCCCCTTCGCCTGGCGGGCCGTCACCGGGGACACGTTCATGAACGTCACCTCCGACTCCATGCGGCCCGTCTACGAGGTCGGTGACGTGCTCTCGGTCCGTCCCGCCGAGGGGGACGAGCTCACCGAGGTCGGCACTCTCGTCGTCGTCGCCTTCGGCACCGCCGGCGGCGGCAACGCCCGCTACGTCCACCGCGTCGACGAGGTCCTCGAGGACGGGACCGCGTGGCTGCGCGGTGACAACAACAGCGACCGCGACCCCCAGCCCGTGAGCCAGGACCAGGTCGAGGGCACCCCTAGGCTCGCCCTCACCGGTGCTGCTGCCGAGGCCTTCACCTTCGCCCAGTCCATCACCGGACGCGCGATCATCGTCGCCGGCGCGCTGATCTTCCTCTTCATCCCCGTTCCCCGCCGGAAGAGCCAAGATGCCGGTCCCCGCGAGAAGGACGACGCCACGGACGGTGTCGCACGCCATGCGCTGCCCTCGGACCCCGAGACCCCTACCGGGCCCTGAGGTGTCAGGCGGGAGCTCCGGCGCCGTGAGCACCGAGCCTGGCGGTGCCGAGATGCTCGGGCCGGTCGAGCTGGTGCGAGCACGTAGGCTGGACGTGTGAGCTCCACTCCCTCTCAGCCCGAGCCGGCCGTGCCGGACCAGCCGGTCGACACCGCCGCGCCAGCGTCCTCCGACGACACCGCTGGGACAGACGACGCCGTGGCTCGGACCGTCCGCGATGCTCAGCCGGACGTCGTTGATCAGCCGGTCGTCCCAGCTCAGCAGGACGTCGTTGATCAGCAGGACGTCGTTGCTCAGTCGGATGCCGACGTCCAGCCGGATGTCGCAGCCCAGCCGGTCGCGACGGGGCAGCCCTCTGCCCGACCTGTCGTCGCGATCCCGGCCGACGGTCCGCTCTCGGACGAGCAGCTCGCCGCGATCGCGGCGACAGCGCAGCCCGCGACGGTCCGCCGCGCACCGCGGTACAAGGGCTTCTTCTGGACGGGCGCGCTCGTCGGCATCGTCCTCGGTGTGATCTTCGGTCTGGGTCTGTCCTACGACGGCATGGTCAACCGGTGGATCTACGTCGTCGTCACGGTTCTCGGGACCACCCTCGTCACCGTGCTCCTCGCCGGTGCCCTCGCTGCCCTGGTGGACCGCCGTGGCGCGAAGCGCGCCGCACAGCAGCGCAAGGCGGCCACGGAGCGCTGACCTGCTGACGCAGGTCGCCCCGTCAGGGGAGGTCGTCCTCCGAGACCAGACGCTCGCCGGAGGCCCGCCGACGGCCGAGTGCGACTCGAGGCCCCGTCGCCGTCTCACGAGGTACCGGGCGATCTGTGCCCACCGCCTGCTCTGTGGGACACTGGGGTCGTGGCCCCCCGCGGAGATGGACTTCTGAACCACGACCTCATGCCTGGCGAGAAAGGCCCCCAGGACGCTTGCGGCGTCTTCGGTGTCTGGGCTCCCGGCGAAGAGGTCGCCAAGCTTGCCTACTTCGGGCTGTACGCGTTGCAGCACCGAGGGCAAGAATCGGCCGGGATCGCGACCAGCAACGGTCAGCAGATCCTCGTCTACAAGGACATGGGACTCGTGTCCCAGGTGTTCGACGAGACCGCCCTCAACGCCCTGACCGGGCACATCGCGGTCGGGCACTGCCGGTACTCGACCACCGGTGGTGTCACCTGGGAGAACGCCCAGCCGACCCTCGGTGCGACGGCAGCCGGCACAGTGGCCCTCGGGCACAACGGCAACCTCGTCAACAGCGCCGAGCTCGTCGACCTCGTAGCCGAGCGTTACGGCGCCCAGCGCCGCGGAGAGCTCGCCCGTGGCAACACGACCGACACGGCCCTGGTCACCGCGCTGCTCGCGGGCGACGACGACCACACCCTCGAGCAGACGGCCATGGAGGTCCTCCCGCGCCTCCGCGGCGCCTTCAGCCTCGTCTTCATGGACGAGAAGACCCTCTACGCGGCGCGCGACCCTCAGGGCGTCCGCCCGCTCGTCCTCGGTCGTCTCGACCGCGGCTGGGTCGTCGCCAGCGAGACCCCTGCCCTCGACATCGTCGGCGCCAGCTTTGTCCGCGAGGTCGAGCCCGGTGAGCTCATCGCCATCGATGCCGACGGCCTGCGGTCGCAGAAGTTCGCGACGCCCGAGCGCGCCGGCTGCGTCTTCGAGTACGTGTACCTGGCCCGCCCGGACACCAGCATCAAGGGCCGCTCCGTCCACGCCGCCCGCGTCGAGATGGGCCGTACGCTCGCCCGCGAGCACCCCGTCGAGGCGGACCTCGTCATCCCCGTCCCGGAGTCCGGCACGCCGGCAGCCGTCGGGTACGCGCAGGAGTCCGGCATCCCCTTCGGCCAGGGCCTCATGAAGAACGCCTACGTCGGCCGCACCTTCATCCAGCCGTCGGACACCCTCCGCCAGCTGGGCATCCGCCTCAAGCTCAACCCGCTGCGCGACGTCATCAAGGGCAAGCGCCTCGTGGTCGTCGACGACTCGATCGTCCGCGGGAACACGCAGCGCGCCCTCATCCGCATGCTCCGCGAGGCCGGCGCCGCCGAGATCCACGTGCGCATCAGCTCGCCGCCCGTCAAGTGGCCGTGCTTCTACGGCATCGACTTCGCGTCGCGCGCCGAGCTCATCGCCAACGGCCTCAGCCCCGCCGAGGTCGGCCAGTCGCTCGGCGCCGACACCCTCGGGTACATCACCGAGGAAGGCATGATCGCCGCGACCGAGCAGCCGAAGTCTCAGCTCTGCAGCGCCTGCTTCAGCGGCACGTACCCGATCGAGCTGCCCGACGCCGCTCGCCTCGGCAAGAACCTCCTTGAGCAGGCCGAGCTCCCGCTCGGCGCGCCCGAGGACGGCCTCTCGACGCTCACGGTCTCGGCCGGCGGCGCCAGCGCCCTGCAGCACCCCTGACCCAGCAGCACCCCTGACCCAGCCCTGGTCCGACCGCACGGACCGTCAGCAGCGGCCCGCGCCCACCGCGCGACCCGCGCCAACCACAGGAGTCATCGAAGTGTCTGAAGGCATCACCTACGCAGCCGCCGGCGTCGACACGGCGGCCGGTGACCGGGCCGTCGAGCTCATGAAGTCCGCCGTCGCGCGCACCCACGGACCGCAGGTCCTCGGTGGGGTGGGCGGCTTCGCCGGACTCTTCGACGTCTCGATGCTCAAGGCCTACGACCGCCCGCTCCTCGCGTCCTCGACCGACGGCGTCGGCACCAAGGTCGCGATCGCCCAGGCGCTCGACATCCACGACACCATCGGCTTCGACCTCGTCGGCATGGTCGTCGACGACATCGTGGTCTGCGGCGCCGAGCCGCTCGTCATGACCGACTACATCGCCACCGGCAAGGTCGTGCCCGAGCGCATCGCCGACATCGTGCGCGGCATCGCCGCAGCCTGCGAGGTCGCCGGCACTGCGCTCGTCGGCGGCGAGACCGCCGAGCACCCCGGCCTCCTCGCGCCCGACGAGTACGACGTCGCCGGTGCGGCCGTCGGCGTCGTCGAGGCAGCCGACCTGCTCGGCCCCGAGAAGGTCCAGGACGGCGACGTCGTCATCGCCCTCGCGTCCTCGGGCCTGCACTCCAACGGCTACTCCCTGGTCCGCGCCGTCATCAGCCACGCCGGGTGGACCCTCGACCGCCACGTCGAGGAGTTCGGCCGCACCCTTGGCGAGGAGCTCCTCGAGCCGACCCGCGTCTACGCCGCCGACTGCCTCGCCCTCGCCCGCGACGCCGGCGCCCAGGTCCACGCCTACTCCCACGTCACCGGCGGCGGCCTCGCGGCGAACCTCGCACGCGTCCTCCCGCAGGGGCTCTCCGCGACCGTCGACCGTGGCAGCTGGACCGTCCCGGCGGTCTTCGACGTCGTCCGCGGCCTCGGCCAGGTGCCGTGGAGCGACCTCGAGAACACCCTCAACCTCGGTGTCGGCATGGTCGCGGTCGTCGGTGCCGACGGCGCAGACGCGGCACTGGCCCGCCTCGCCCAGCTCGGTGTCCCGGCGTGGACACTCGGCACGGTCAGCGTCGACGACGGCGCCACCGACGCCGGCATCGTCCGCGGCGCCAAGGGCGTCGACGGGGGAGCGGTCCGTCTGCACGGCGAGTACCGGGCCTGAGGTCCGGACGGCGTGAGCTCTCACCGCGACTGAGTCACGCACTGCGCTCGACCCGGACGCCGACGGCCAGACCCTGACGGGATCCGGCGTCTGACAACGAGCACGAGACACCGACGCGCGGCCGGTCCTGGAGCACGGGGCCGGCCGTCCGTCGTCGGCGCGGCCTGGTGGCAGACCGTGACCCGACGACGCTCGGGGACCGCGCGCAACCGGGCCCCGGGGGCCTGTGCGTGCGCCCGTGCACGTACGTCCGGCAACGACGACGAGCGGTGCACCTGACGCGAGGTCAGTATGCACCGCTCGTCATGACGATGAGTCGGGCTGTGTCGGGCACCGTGCGGTCGGGAGCGGGCGCGCAGAGTGTCGCTCGGGGCCGTGCAGGGTGTCTGTCAGACGAGGGGAGTCTGCGACAGCAGTGACGCTCAGGTCACCTGTCGTCGGACCAGTCCGCGTACGGGTCACGGTCCTCGACCTCGTCCGACCTGCTCGCACCGTGGCGAGAGTCTGTGGCGATGTCGGTTCGGCTGTGACCGGTGAGCTCTTGTTCGAGAGCCCTGTAGTCCGTTCCCGGAGAGTAGTACTTCAGCTCCCGAGCGACCTTGGTCTGCTTTGCCTTCTGACGGCCGCGGCCCATGGCTCCGACCCCCTCAACGTAGAAGCGGGGCGGCTGGCGTACTAGACGTGCGGCCCCGGGGTGTATTTCGTCTGTTCGTGGGTTAACGGTACATGGTCGCGGGGCGGTTGGACCACTCGGACCACGGTGCGTGACCCCCGCGCACGGGCGGTGTGGCAACCGTCACTGCGTGCACACTCGGTCCATGTCCGTCATCTGCTCACTTTTCACCCCCGGTGGCACCGGGCACGAATCGCCCGTAGGGTGATAATGGACGAAACGGCTAGGGCTGATCGATGAGTTCCCTCCCCCCGGGACCAGTCTGCGCCACAGAGAGGTGCATCATGTTGAGCAACCGTGGAGAGCAGGAAGTCCTGCTGACCCCCGCCGAGGTCGCGAGCCTGTTCCGCGTGGACCCCAAGACGGTCACGCGCTGGGCCAAGGCCGGCAAGCTGTCCTCGATCCGCACGCTGGGCGGCCACCGCCGCTACCGCGAGGCCGAGGTCAAGGGCCTCCTCGCGGACTCGGGCGTGAGCATCAACGAGGAAGACCTCAGCCAGCACCGAGGCGCCTGACCCTCAGGCCCCAGCGATCCCAGAGGCGGGCTGACCCCCAGGCCCCCTCGATCGCAGAGGCACCCAGAGACACCGAGAGGCCCCGTCCGGACATGCTCCGGACGGGGCCTCTCGCGTCTTCTGGCAGACGCCGCGGTGCTGAGCGTGCGGTGCTGAGCGCGCGCTGCTGGGGTCAGCGGCGGGCGCGACGGATCACTGTCAGCGCGACGACCGCCACGACACCGGCGGCGACGCCCAGGACGATCTTCGCGTTGCGCGCGCGCGAGCGAGAGGCCTTGGGCAGGCCGGCACCCGTGACGAAGGCCCCGGCGTCGGTCGCAGCGAGGCGCGCGGTGGTGGCCGCCTCGGAGGCGAGCGTCTTGGGGCTCAGGCGGGTCGACAGCTCGTCGACGGTCGCGGCGAGCTCCGCACGCGCCTTGAGCACCTCGGCGCTCAGCTCGGCGGCAGACATGCTCGAGGGGTCGGGGACGTGCAGAGGCTGATCGGTCATGACTTCAGACCTTCCTTGATGGCGGTGACGTCGTCCTTGATGCTGTTCACCGTGATCTCGGGCTTGGGGGGCGTGCCCTTCTTCAGCAGCTTGACCCCTACCCCGACGAGGATCCCGGTCACGAGGAGCAGCGCGACGCCGACGATCAGCGCGGACAGCCACAGCGGCAGGGCGTTGGCGATCCCCGCGACGGCTGCGTACAGCAGGACGCCGAGGGCGTAGAGGGCGAAGACCAGCCCTGCGGCGATCAGCCCGGCACCGATGCCGATGCCCTTGGCCTTCGTGGTCAGCTCGGTCTTGGCCGAGGCGATCTCCGCACGGACCAGCCGGCTGATCTGCTCGCTCAGGCGACCGACGAGGGTGCCGATCGTCGCCTGCTCGGTCGGGCCGCCTGGCAGCCCGGTGTCCTTCTGGCTCATGGCCGTCACACCTTCCTGTTGGTCCGCGCGTCGCCTGCCGCGCGCCGTCGTCTCCGTCGCCCCTGTGACCAGGGATGCTGCGGATCTGATCTGAGGACGATCGTACGGCGTGCGCACAGGGGACGCAGTGCGGCGGGTCTGGTGCTCGACTGCGCTCGACCCCGGACCTGACGGCAGGGCGATCCCGCGATGCCCGGGAGTGCGAGAGCCTCAGGAGACGCGAGAACGTCCGGGAACGCGAGAACCTGCGACAACGCAAGAACGCCGCAGACATGTCTGCGGCGTTCTCGATGTGTGTGGCTCCGACCGGCGTCGATCCGGTGACCTTTCGATTTTCAGTCGAACGCTCTACCAACTGAGCTACAGAGCCTTGACACGGAAGCCCGGCCATATCTCTATGACCGGGCGACCATCGTCAAGCGACCCCGACGGGACTTGAACCCGCGACCTCCGCCGTGACAGGGCGGCGCGCTAACCAACTGCGCTACGGGGCCTTGGATCACGCTGTGACACAAGGTCCTTGCTGCTTCTCTCGGTTCGTTGTCCGAACCGTTGAGAACCTTACCGTACTTCTGAGCCCTCCGTGACCACCTCGCGGTGATCCTCGTCCTGCTCGTACCCCCAACGGGATTCGAACCCGTGCTACCGCCGTGAAAGGGCGGCGTCCTAGGCCGCTAGACGATGGGGGCCTAGTCGAAGACGAGCCGTGGCGTGAACCATGACCGAACCGTCGAGGACGGTACGAAGCATATGGCCTCATGCCCGGTGGACGCAAAACCCCAGGCTGGGACACGGCCTGAAGAGGGTCTGGTCAGGTGCTGGACAGCGTGCTGGCAGACGTGGGACAGGTGCGCGGGCCCTGGCTGGGGCGCGGCAGCTGCGCGGGCCTGGCCGAGGCGTGGTCAGCCACGCGGGCCCTGGCCGAGGCGGCGCGACGAGCCCCACCAGAAGTGCGGGAGGATGGAGAGCATGGTCGACATGACGCGCGAGCAGTTCGAGGAAGCCGTCTCTGACGCCCTCGACCAGGTGCCTCCCGAGCTCACCGCCCAGATGGACAACGTGGTGATCTTCGTCGAGGACGACGCCCCGCCCGAGCAGCCCGACCTGCTCGGCGTCTACGACGGCGTCCCCCTCACCGAGCGCGACCTCGGCTGGGCTGCCGGTGCGCTGCCGGACCGCATCACCATCTTCCGCAACCCCACCCTCGCCATCTGCGAGACGGTCGAGGAGGTGGTCGACGAGGTGACCATCACGGTGGTCCACGAGATCGCCCACCACTTCGGCATCGACGACGCGCGGCTCCACGAGCTCGGCTGGGCCTGAGGGCTGGCCCCACCGGAGCTTCCGAGCCCTCTGGCGTCGGTGCGACCGGTTCCTGCGGGGCACCAGGGCTGCGGGCTGCGAGACGCTCTGCGAGACCGCCCGAGAGCCGTGCCGGACGTCCCTGCCGTCGTCCTCGGCAGAGCGGTAACCTGCAGGCATGACGATTCTGGTGACTGGCGGGGCTGGGTACATCGGCGCACACGTGGTGCGCCTCCTTCACGAGCGCGGTGACAAGGTCGTCGTCGTCGACGACCTCAGCACGGGTGCGCGCAGCCGTGTCGGCGACGCGACCGTGATCGAGCTCGACGTCGCCTCGGCCGGCGCCCAGGAGGTCCTCGCGGCAGCCCTGCGTGAGCACGAGGTCGACGCTGTCATCCACTTCGCGGCCCGCAAGCAGGTCGGCGAGTCCGTCGAGCGGCCCACGTACTACTACCAGCAGAACGTCGGCGGCCTCACCAACGTCCTCGCCGCGATGGAAGAGGTCGGCGTGCACAAGCTCGTCTTCTCGTCGTCCGCCGCGACCTACGGCATGCCGTCGGTCTCCGTGGTCGAGGAGAAGCTGCACGCCGAGCCCATCAACCCCTACGGCGAGACGAAGCTCGTCGGCGAGTGGCTGGGCCGCGCGGCCTCGCGCGCCTGGGGCCTGAAGTTCGTGGCCCTGCGCTACTTCAACGTCGCCGGCGCCGGCTGGGACGACCTCGGCGACCCCGCCGTCCTCAACCTCGTGCCCATGGTCCTCGACCGCCTCGAGCGCGGCGAGCAGCCCCGCCTGTTCGGCGACGACTACCCGACGCCCGACGGCACCTGCATCCGCGACTACATCCACGTCCTGGACCTCGCCAAGGCGCACATCGCCGCGCTCCAGTACCTCACCCACGACACCCAGCCCTTCGACGTGTTCAACGTCGGCACCGGCACGGGAGCCTCGGTCCGGGAGGTGCTCGACGGCCTCGCCGCCGCGTCCGGCCTGACCATCGACCCGATCATCGAGCCCCGCCGCGCGGGCGACCCGCCCCAGCTGGTCGGCTCGCCCGAGCGCATCAACGAGGTGCTCGGCTGGCGTGCCGAGGCGGACCTCGAGGAGATCCTCGGCTCCGCGTGGAGCGCCTGGCAGGCGGGCCCGCGCCGCATCGACGTCTGACGCAGCGCCGATGCCCGACGACCGCCTGACGACGCCGTGGACGCCATGACGGCGGGCCGACGCCTCGTCGCGCCGTCGGGCACCAGCCTGCAGCCGCCTCTCGGCTGGGTGGTGGTCGACGACGTCACCGGGACCGGTGCGCGTGCCTCCGCGGCGTCCCTCGCGGACGCCAGCGGGCGGCACGTCGCCGCGCAGGTCGACGTCCGGCGGCTGCGGCCCGGGGGCCCGGGCGCGGTGATCGGGTGGGGTGCCAGCAGCGCGCCCGGTCCCGGGTCCGTGAGCGAGCTCCTCGAGCAGGCCGCCAGGTCGCGTGTGGTGGCAGCCTTCGCCGACGACCCCCGTGCCGTGCTCCTCGACGCCCGGACCGTCGTGCTCCCCACGGACGGTGGGCGCGAGGTGACCGCGGTGCGTCTCGACGTCGTCGAGCACGACATGACCACGCCCGTGGTCCGCACGTCCATCCTCGTCCCGGGTGCGGGTGCGGGTGCGGGTGCGGGTGCGGGTGCGGGTGCTGGAGTCGTCGCCGGTGGTGCCGGGTGGGTCGACGAGGTGTCCGTGACGGTGCCGGTCGCCCACCACCGGGCGCTCGTGCAGGCGCTCGAGGAGACGCTCGCCTCGGTGCGCGTCGCGGACGGCGCGGTGCCGAGCCCGGGCAGCGTTCTCGACGGTCAGCAGCACGGGTGGCTCGCGACCCTCGACCAGGACCGCTGGTACGTCCCTCCGGAGGCGTGGCTGGGGGCCGAGGAGCTCGACATCTTCGTCCGCGGGTCGCACCGGCTCGCGCCCGCGCACCGCCCGGGGCCGGTCCGCGCCGGGCTCCTGGCGCCGAGCGGGACGGCGACCACCACGGGCGAGCTCGTGCGCCGGGCCGTGCACCGGCCGGACGTCCGCGTCCACGTCCGCGCGGCGCACGCGCAGGACGGCTCCGCGGACGGCATGGCGTCGATGGTCGTCGACCGCGTCGGCACCTGGGCGGTGATCCGCTCCACGCCGCCACCGGGAGCCCTCGCACCGGGGCAGCCGGTGGCTGCCCACCGCTACGTGGAGGTGGTCGACCTCGCCGCCGCGCCCGCACGCGTCGTGGCGTGGACCAGCACCGGGCCGGGACGCGCGTTCCGCGCCCCGGAGGGCGCGGTGCTCAGCCTCGGCGCGAGCCGCCCAGAAGGCTGGGGGCGGCCGGTCGGACGGGCCGTGGCACTCGAGCCGTGGCTCTCACCGCGCGACGTGTGGCACGGGGTGCTCACGGCGCTGGTCTGAGGCGCGAAGGGTGTGAGGTGCGACGGGCCTGAGGCACGAGGACCTGAGGGCCTGAGGTGCGAGGGCCTGAGGCGCGAGGGTGTCGGCTACTTCACGAACTTGTTGACGGCCCAGCAGAGCACCAGGCCGACCACGAAGCCGATGCCGACGTACAGGTTGTCGGCCCGCGCCATCGTGATCGCGATGCCGATACCTGTGCAGATCACGAGCAGCACGCCGCCCAAGAACCAGTTGGCCTGACGGTGGCGGATCTCTTCCTCGTTCACCCCTCCAGGGTGCGCTGCCGAGGGCCTCCGGGTCAAAGCGGAGCCCTGCTCGCCCGCGAGGGAGCGCACCAAGGTGGGCCGGGCCCTCCCGGAGGGGCCACGTCCGGGGGCCGGCCGGTGCGGGACCAGCAGGGACCTCCCGTATGGGCAGGGGAGCGGTCCCCATCCAGATCACCCCTGGTCCCCAGGAATCCCGAGGGTGGCGGGGATATAGTCGGCGCGTCGCCTCATGGTGACGCAGCACACCGAACGGTGAGGGCCCGGCGCCCTCGCCCTGAGCGTCTGGAGCACTCGTGGGAGTCAGTCTTACCAAGGGCGGGAACGTCTCGCTCACCAAAGAGGCACCTGGTCTGACCGCAGTCACCGTCGGCCTCGGCTGGGACGCACGGTCCACGACCGGGACCGACTTCGACCTCGACGCGAGCGCCATCATGGCCGGCGTCAGCGGCAAGGTCCTCTCCGACGGACACTTCGTCTTCTTCAACAACCTCACGAGCGTCGACGGCTCCGTCCAGCACCTCGGTGACAACCTCACCGGTGAGGGCGACGGCGACGACGAGGAGATCAACGTCAACCTCGCGGCCGTGCCGCCGGAGGTCGACAAGATCGTGTTCCCCGTCTCGATCTACGACGCCGCAGCCCGCTCGCAGAGCTTCGGCCAGGTCCGCAACGCGTTCATCCGCGTCATCAACCAGGCCGGCGGCGCCGAGATCGCGCGCTACGACCTCAGCGAGGACGCCTCGACCGAGACCGCCATGGTGTTCGGCGAGCTCTACCGCAACGGCGCCGAGTGGAAGTTCCGCGCGGTCGGCCAGGGATACGCCGAGGGCCTCGTGGGCATCGCCCGCGACTTCGGCGTGGGCGTCTGACGCACCACAGCTCCACAGGGCGGCCCGGGACTCTCCCGGGTCGCCCTTCTTCAGCAGTTCCTAGACAGGACAGAGCATGATCCTCCGTACCTTCGGGTGGTCCTTCGTCATCACCGCCCTCGCCCTCGTGACGGCACTCCTCTACGGAGGGCCAGAGGCCCTCGTGCTCTGCCTGATCCTCGCGGTCCTCGAGGTCTCGCTGAGCTTCGACAACGCGGTGGTCAACGCCAAGGTCCTCGAGCGCATGAGCGAGGCCTGGCAGAAGATCTTCCTCACCGTCGGCGTGCTCATCGCCGTGTTCGGCATGCGGCTGGTGTTCCCGCTGCTCGTCGTGAGCGTCACCGCCGGGCTGGGACCGGTCGAGGCCGTGCGGCTCGCGATGGCCAAGGGCGACGTCCACGAGCCGGGCAGCTACGGGTACATCCTCGCCGAGGCCCACCCGCAGATCGCGGCCTTCGGCGGGCTGTTCCTGCTCATGCTGTTCCTCGACTTCGTCTTCTCCGAGCGCGAGATCACCTGGCTGTCCTGGATCGAGCGCCCGCTCGCCCGCGCAGGGAAGCTCGCGAACCTCTCCGTGGTGGTCGCCGCGATCGCCCTCGTCCTCGCCTCCGAGCTGCTCGCCGAGGACTCGCACACCGTGCTGCTCGCCGGTGTGCTCGGCATGATCACCTACCTGGCCGTCAACGGGCTGGGCAGCCTCTTCGAGGACAGCCACGTGCTCGACGACGACGCGACTGCTGACGGTGTGCAGGAGCAGGAACCGGTCGCGCGCGCTGCGGCAGCGGGCGGTGCCGACGTGTCGACCGATCCCAGGGCGCCGATCACCTCGGCCGCGCGGCCGACCGGCCCGACAGGTCTGGCCAAGGCGACCGGCAAGGCCGGGTTCTTCCTGTTCCTCTACCTCGAGGTGCTCGACGCGTCGTTCTCCTTCGACGGCGTCATCGGTGCCTTCGCGATCACCGCAGACCCGATCATCATCGCCCTCGGGCTCGGGTTCATCGGCGCGATGTTCGTCCGCTCGATCACCATCTTCCTGGTCCGCAAGGGCACGCTCGCCGAGTACGTGTACCTCGAGCACGGCGCGCACTGGGCCATCGGGGCGCTCGCCACGATCCTGCTCCTGTCGATCCACTGGCACATCAACGAGGTCGTCACCGGGCTCATCGGCGTCGTGTTCATCGGGGCCGCGTTCTGGTCCTCCGTGCGGCACCGCCGCAGGGAGGGGCTGGACGGCGCGGCGCCCGAGGAGACCAGCAGCACCGACAGCGCCGGCGCCGCTGACGAGCACGCCGGTCCCACGGGCGGCACGGGCACCTCGCACCCGACGTCGGTCTGACGGCGGACCGCGCACCTCACCTGACCGCGCACCTCACCTGACCTCGCTGCACACCAGACCACACCACAGCACCTCACCGCACCACGCAGCCAGGGCCACCCGGCCCGGCCTGGCGCACCACGAAAGGACACCACCGCATGTCTGTGAACCTGTCCAAGGGCCAGAAGGTCTCGCTCACCAAGAGCTCCGGAGGAACCCTCACGCGCGTGCGCATGGGGCTCGGCTGGGACGCCGTGAAGAAGCGTGGGTTCTTCGGCAAGAAGGAGCAGGAGATCGACCTCGACGCCTCCGGCCTGCTGTTCGACGGCGCCGGCCAGCTCGTCGACGTCGTCTGGTTCAACCAGCTCGGCAGCAAGGACGGCTCCGTCGTCCACACGGGCGACAACCGCACGGGCGCCGGTGACGGTGACGACGAGTCGATCGTCGTGGACCTCACCCGTGTCCCCGCGCACGTGACGACCATCGTCTTCACCGTGAACTCGTTCACCGGCCACGACTTCAGCCAGATCGAGAGCGCGTTCTGCCGCCTCGTCGACGAGGCCGACGGCTCCGAGATCGCCCGCTACGAGCTCACCGGCTCCGGCACGCACAACGCCCAGGTCATGGCCAAGGTGTCCCGCGACGGCGCCGGGTGGTCCATGACCGCCATCGGTGCCCCCACCTCGGGGCGCACCTTCGACCAGCTCCTCCCCGCGGTCTCCCCGCACCTCTGAGGTCTGCGAGCACCAGGGCGCCACAGCTCGAGAGCAGCTCAGCACGCGAGCCCCGTCCCCCGATCGCACGATCGCACGATCGGGGGCCGGGGCTCGCGGCGTTGCTGGGGACGGGGGTACCGAGCCCCGGTGGCCCGGGACGTCCCGGGCCGCGTCGTCCGCGCGGTACCGGTCAGCCGCCCGCGCGGACGTACTGCGCTGCGGGCTTGCGCATGGCCTTGACCGAGCGGCCGTCGTGGAAGTCGCCGAGCGCCTCCATCTCCCAGCCCGTCGCCGCGCGGCGCAGCACGCACATGAACACCCCGGTGCTCGGCTTCGAGTCGGTGAGGTCGAAGCGCACCAGCTCCGCCTGCGTCGACGAGTCGACCAGACGGCAGTAGGCGTTCTTGACGTCCGTGAACAGGTGCTTCGAGAACGAGTTGATGGTGAAGACCACCGCCGCGACGTCGGCGGGCAGCGCGTCGAGCTCGACGAGGATCACCTCGTCGTCCCCGTCGCCCTGGCCCGTGAGGTTGTCGCCCTGGTGCTTGATCGCACCCTTGCAGGCCTTCTTCGACGCGAACCAGGCGGAGTCGACGTCCTTGCCGGTGGCGTCGAGGACGATCGCCGAGGCGTCGAGGTCGACCGACCGGCCACCGCCCGCCGGGTCCCACCCCAGCCCGAGCTGGACGCGGCTGAGACGCGGAGCGCCCGTCTTGACCAGGGACACCCGCTGGTTCTTGGCGAGGCTCACGCGCCCCTTGTCGAGGTTGATGGTCGGACCACCCGCAGCCGGACCACCCGCAGTCGGACCACCCGCAGCCGGACCGGCAGGTGCCGGAGGGGCGCCGTAGGGAGACGGGGCCTGGAGAGAGGTCGCGGGCGACGGGGGAGCCGGTGGGGAGAGCGGTGCCGACGGGCTGAGCGGTGCCGGTGGTGAGAGGGGTGCGCTGCCGTACGCGGCGGGCGGGGCGTACCCCGCGAGGGGCGCGCCGGTCGGCGGCGTCAGGAGCGGTGCCGGAGGGGCTGCCGGAGGCGGCGGGGTCGTCGCTGCGGGTGCCGTCGTCGGGCGGGGCGGGCGCGTGTAGCTGATGCTCGGCGAGGTCTGGGGTGCCGAGCCGGCCGGCACGCCGGGTGCCGGGAGCGGCGGTGCCGGCGGGGTGTACGGGGCTGCGGGCGTCGTCGGGGGAGCGAGGGTGGCGGGCGCGGCCGACGGCGTGGCCTGAGGCGCTGCCGCGGGCGACGCGGGCGCGTCGTCGACCGAGATGCCGAAGTCGGTCGCGAGGCCGGCGAGCCCTGAGGCATAGCCCTGACCGACCGCGCGGAGCTTCCACGCACCGGCCCGGCGGTACACCTCGCCCGACACGTAGGCCGTCTCCGTCGTCGCGTCGGTCATGTCGAAGCGCGCCACCTGCGCACCGGTCGCCGCGTCGGTCAGCAGCAGGTGCAGGCCGCGGACCTGGCCGAAGGTCCCGCCGTCGGCGGACGCCCCGAGGACGATCCGGTCGACGGCGCTCTCCACGCGCCCGAGGTCCAGCTCGAGACCGTCGCGGACCTGGCCGCCGTCGACCGTCCGCGGGAGCTTCTGCACGGCGCCCGAGGCGTGGCGGGGCTGGTTGAAGAACACGAAGTCGTCGTCCGAGCGGACCTTGCCGGAGTCCGTCACGAGCAGCGCCGAGGCGTCGACCTCAGGTCCGCCCCGAGCGGTGTCCCACACGAGCTCTGCGCGCAGGCGCGCGGCGGACAGCGGGATGTTCGAGCCCTTGGTCATCTGCGTCATGAGCACATCGTCGCAGAGCAGGCCGGGTGCGGCGCGGCGCCGGGGAGTTCTCCCCAGCGCGGCCTCTCGCTCCCGACCCGCAGTTGTCACGAGGCTCGGCTATCTTGAACTGCGCTCGACCTCGAGCGCGTGTCGGACCCCCGGTCACCCGGGTGTCCCGGTCTGTTCAGAGAGCCAGGACCATGCGCCACTTCGAATACCTGAGCGAGGCTGAGATCCAGCGCTTGTTCCACCGCGCGCCGCAGCCGTTCACGGTCGACACCGATCCCGGCATGCTCGCCGTGGGCCTCGGCGCGACCCTCTACAGCCCCGGTACCCGCCCGAACCTCGCCGCCGACATCGCCAAGCGCGCGGCATACGGCGTCGTGTCCCTCGTGGTGTGCCTCGAGGACTCGATCGCCGACGAAGAGGTCCCCTTCGCCGAGCAGAACACCGTCGCCCAGCTGCGCACCTACGCGGAGACCGGCGCCTCCGGACCGCTGATCTTCGTGCGGGTCCGGTCCGCCTACCAGATCCGCCTCGTGGTCGACGGGCTCGGCGAGCACCTGTCCGTCCTCGCCGGGTTCGTCATCCCCAAGTTCCTCGGGTCCACGGGCGTCGAGTTCCTCGAGGAGATCGAGGCGGCCAGCGAGCGCACCGGCCGGCGCCTCTACGCCATGCCCGTGCTCGAGTCGCCCGAGCTCGCCTACACCGAGACCCGCCGCGACGAGCTCGAGGGCGTCCGCCAGCTCCTCGTCAAGCACCGCAGCACCATCCTCGCGGTCCGCACCGGGGCCACCGACCTGTCGTCCGCCTACGGGCTGCGCCGCAACCGCGAGCTGACGATCTACCACGTGCACGTGGTCGCCAACGTGATCTCCGACATCGTCAACGTGCTCGGCCGCGCCGGAGACCAGGGCTTCGTCATCACCGGGCCGGTGTGGGAGTACTTCTCGTACCAGGAGCGCATCTTCAAGCCGCAGCTGCGCGAGAGCCCCTTCAAGGAGCACGACGAGAAGCCGCTGCGCGCCAAGATGATCGACGCTGACCTCGACGGCCTCATCCGCGAGGTGGTCCTCGACCAGGCCAACGGGCTCACCGGCAAGACCGTCATCCACCCCTCGCACGTCGCCGCCGTGCACGCGCTCTCCGTGGTCTCGCACGAGGAGTACTCCGACGCCTGCGAGATCCTCGCCGCGACCACCGGCGGGGTCAAGGCCTCGCAGTACAAGAACAAGATGAACGAGTCCAAGCCGCACCGTGCCTGGGCCGAGCAGCTGCTGCGCCGCGCCACCATGTTCGGCGTCATCAACGAGGACGTCAGCTACATCGACGTGATCTCCGCGAGCGACCAGCTGTGACCGGCTGGACCGGAGACTGGGTCTCCGCGCGCCTCGGGGTCGGGCTCACCACCGACCGGTCCGTCGTCGACCTCCCGCTCCCCGCGCTCGTCGGGCTCGCGCTGCGCCGCAACCCGCGCCGCGCTCACCTGCTGGTGTCCACGGTGCTCGGCAAGCACGTGCCGACCGACCCGCGCGTGGTGCAGGCCGCCGGCACGCTGCTCGGCCTGCTCGTGGCCGACGCGCTCGGCGGGGCGACGACCGTCGCCGACGCCGCACGGACGGCCCAGGTCGGCGACGCGCTGACCGCGGCGCTCGCCGGCGGCCCGGGCGCTGCAGAGCACCTGCTGCTCGTGGTCGACGGCCTGCACGACGCGGTGACCGAGATCGCCGAGGTCGGGTCGGAGCGAGGTGCTGCGGCGCCGGGCTCCGCCGGCACGACGGTCGTCGTCGGGTACGCGGAGACCGCGACCGCTCTCGGGCACTGCGTCGGTGCTGCCCTGGGTGTCCCGTCGCTGCACTCGACGCGGCGCCCCGTCGCCGGCGTCGTGCCGGCGGCCGGTTTCGCCGAGGAGCACTCGCACGCGACCGAGCACCTGCTCCTCCCGCACGACCCGAGGTTCCTCGCCGACGCCGGGACCGTCGTCCTCGTCGACGACGAGATCTCGACCGGCAAGACCGCTCTCAACACCGTGCGCGCGCTGCACGCCGACAGGCCGCGCGACCGGTACGTCGTCGCCGCGCTCGTCGACCTGCGCTCTGCGGACGACCAGGAGCGCTTCGCCGCGCTGGGACGCGAGCTCGGGGCACGCGTCGACGTCGTCGCCCTCACGAGCGGCACGATCTCCCTGCCCGACGACGTCCTCGACCGGGCGCCCCAGGTGGTGGCCGAGCAGAGCGCGCAGCAGGTGAGCGCTGGCACCCGTGACACCGACGTGGACGAGGCGGCCACGGCACGCGCGACCGTCACCCGCCGCGCGGCCTGGGAGGCCGGCGTCCGCGAGGGCGGACGGCACGGGTTCTCCCCGGACGACGAGACCGTGCTGCGGCGGCACGCCGCCACGCTCGCCGACGAGCTCGCAGGCGACCTCACCGGCGCAGAGGTCCTCGTCCTCGGTGTCGAAGAGCTCATGTACGCGCCGCTGCTCGTGGGCGTCGCGCTGACCGCCGTCGTCCCCGACGGCGTCCGGGTCCGGTACTCGACGACCACGCGCTCTCCGGTGCTGTCCCTCGACGACCCCGGCTACGCGATCCGCACGACCGTGACCTTCCCGTCGCACGACGGCCCCGAGGACGGACCCGGGCCGCGGTTCGCCCACAACGTCGCGGCCGGCGTCGACGCCGGGCGGCGCTCCACGGATATCGTCGTGGTCGTCGACGGACCGGCAGACACCCCGGCGCTCTCTGCGCCGGGCGGCCTGCTCGACGTGCTCGCGCAGCACTGCGACCACGTGCACCTCGTGGTGGTGCCGAGCGGCACGCAGCAGCCCGGCACCGAGCAGGCCCGCACCGAGCAGGCCCGCACCGAGCAGACCGGCAGCGAGCCTGCTACCACCCAGCCCGAGACCAGCACCCTGCACGCCACCAGCACCGAGGAGCCCACCCCGTGACAGCCCCCACCCCTCCGGCGCCCCTGCACGGACCCGCGTTCGGGTCCTACGACTCCCACGAGGTCGCGTGGCTGCTGAGCGACCTGTCCGGCGTCGAGCTCGAGGCCCCGACCGAGGAGCGCGAGGAGGCCATCCAGTCCGGCGGCGCGCACTACGCGGAGTCGCTGCCCGTGGAGTACCAGCCCACACCGGAGTACACCGCGCTGTTCCACGACGCCCTGCGCGCCAGCTCGCGACGCCTCGCGCACGCCGTCGGCGTCGTGACCGAGCTGGTCCTCGCCGAGCGCGGCGACAAGGCGGTCCTCGTCTCGCTGGCCCGCGCCGGCACGCCGATCGGCGTGCTCATGCGCCGCTGGGCCAGCTACGCGCACGGACTCGTGCTCCCGCACTACGCGGTGAGCATCGTCCGCGGTCGCGGCATCGACCAGCTCGCCCTCGCCTACCTCGCCCAGCACCACCGCCCCGGGGACGTCATGTTCGTCGACGGGTGGACCGGCAAGGGCGCGATCTCGCGCGAGCTCGCCGCCGCGGTCGAGGAGGCCAACACGGCCCTCGGTCTCGTCGAGGGCTTCAGCGCCGACCTCGCGGTGCTCGCCGACCCGGGTCACTGCGCCGAGCTGTTCGGCACCCGCGACGACTACCTCATCCCGTCCGCCTGCCTCAACTCCACGGTCTCCGGGCTGGTGTCGCGGACCGTGCTCAACGACGCGCTCATCACGCCCGGGATGTACCACGGCGCCAAGTTCTACTCCGAGCTCGCCGACGTCGACGTGTCGGGGGAGTTCCTCGACCGCGTGAGCATGCAGTTCTCCGAGGTGGCCGACGACGTCGCCACGACGGTCGCCGAACGGCGTGCCCAGCCCGCGCCGGAGCTCACGTGGGCGGGGTGGAAGGCCGTCGAGGCGATCTCCGCCGAGCACGGCCTCGGCGACGTCAACCTCGTCAAGCCCGGGGTCGGCGAGACCACCCGGGTGCTGCTGCGCCGAGTGCCGTGGAAGATCCTCGTCCGCGCCGACGCCCGCCACGAGCTCGGGCACGTGCTGCTCCTCGCCGAGCAGCGCGGCGTCGAGGTCGTCGAGGTGCAGGACCTGCCCTACAGCTGCGTCGGGCTCATCCACCCGAAGTTCACACGGGGTGCCACCGGCGCCGACGGGACGGCCGCGCAGTGAGGGCTCCCCAGGACAAGGGTGCTACCAGGAACCTGGGGGACGCCGAGAACCTGCCCGTCGCCGTCGACCGACCCGTGGTCTCGACCGGGCTGCGACGACCGGTGCTCGCGGCGAGCGACCTCGACCGGACGCTCATCTACTCCGGCAAGGCCGCCAAGCTCGGCCTCCCGCCGGGGACCAGGCTCCGCGACAGCGCGCTCTACGAAGACCTCGTCTGCGTCGAGATGTACGACCACAAGCCGCTGTCGCACGTGACCCGGACCGCGCTCGCGTCGATCACCCGGCTGGCCGAGCTCGGCGTGCTCGTGCCGGCCACCACCCGTACGCGCGCCCAGTACCGGCGCATCTCCCTTCCCGGACCGCCCGTGCCGTACGCGATCACCGCCAACGGCGGGTTCCTGCTCGTCGACGGCGAGACCGACGACGACTGGACCCGGCAGGTCGAGCGCGAGCTCGCCGCCTCCTCGCACCCCTTCGCCGAGGTGCAGCAGTACATGGCCGACACGTTCCGGCCCGAGTTCACCTCGAAGCTGCGCAACGCCGAAGAGCTCTTCTGCTACGCGGTCGTCGACCGTGACGCGCTGCCCGAGGGCTTCGTCGCGGAGGTCTCCGCCTGGGCCGAGGCGCACGGGTGGCGCGCGTCCCTGCAGGGACGCAAGCTCTACGTCGTGCCCGTCGGTCTCCGCAAGGGAGCAGCCGTCGCCGAGGTCGCCCGCCGGGTCGGCGCCGAGACCGTGCTCGCCGCGGGCGACTCGCTGCTCGACGCCGAGATGCTCGAGTCCGCGACCCGGGCCGTGCGGCCGGCTCACGGCGAGCTGCACGAGGTGGGGTGGCAGACGGAGGGTCTGGTCGTCACCGCGACCGCCGGGGCGACCGGCGGTCAGGAGGTCGCGCAGTGGCTGCTCGACGAGACGCTCGCCGTCCTCGACGGGGCTGTGGAGGCTCCCGACGGCGCAGGTGCCGCTCCTGGCGGTGCAGCAGAAGCGCGTCACCTGTGAGTCCACGCACAGTCTGACCGATCTTCGTCAGTGTTCGTGCAGGTCGTCACGCCCTCGACACCTCTCTTCACAGGACAGTCCCTGGTGCGGTGCCTAGCCTGGGGGACGTGCCTACCGAAGAAGCCTCCAACATCGTGGTGACGCTCGCCGTCGCCGCCGCAGCGGTCGTCGTCGCCTACGTCCTGGGGACGATCGTGTCGATCGTCGTGCGCCGGGCCGGGCGTCGCAACGAGTTCGTGCGCGACGTGTCGCACCGCATGCGCCGCCCGCTGCGCGCCGTCCTCATCGTCCTCGCGCTCCTCGTGGCGCTGCGGGTGACCACGAGCGACGCCGACGGGTGGACCGCCGGTGCCGAGCACCTGCTGCTGATCGTCGGCATCGGGGTCGGGGCGTGGTTCGTCGGGGCCCTGGCGTTCGTCGTCGAGGACAGCGTCCTCAAGCAGTTCCGCACCGACGTCGTCGACAACCGGCACGCACGCCGCGTCCGCACCCAGATCGTCGTGGTGCGACGGGTGACCGTCGCCCTGGTGGTCATCTGCGCCATCGCCGCGATGCTCTTCACCTTCCCGGCTGCACGCACCGCAGGGACCAGCCTGCTCGCGTCGGCCGGTCTCATCTCGATCGTCGCCGGTCTCGCCGCGCAGACCGCCCTCGCCAACGTCTTCGCGGGGATGCAGATCGCCTTCACGGACGCGATCCGTGTCGACGACGTCGTGGTCCTCGAGGGGGAGTGGGGTCGCATCGAGGAGATCACCATGACCTACGTCGTGGTGCACCTGTGGGACGACCGGCGGCTCATCATGCCCTGCACGTACTTCACGAACACGCCGTTCCAGAACTGGACGAGGCGTGCCGCCGAGCTGCTCGGCACCGTCGAGATCGACCTCGACTGGGACGTGCCCGTCCCGGCGATGCGCGCCGAGCTCAAGCGGCTCCTCGAGGCGTCGCCGCTGTGGGACAAGCGCGTGGGGATCCTCCAGGTCACCGACGCGACCAACGGCTACGTCCGGATGCGCGCCCTCGCGAGCGCCGCCGACGCCGGGACGCTGTTCGACCTGCGCTGCTACGTCCGCGAGGGCCTGGTCGACTGGCTGCAGCGCGCCGCGCCGCAGGGCATGCCGCACACCCGTCTGTCCACGAGCGACGGGAAGGTCCGCGCCGCCCTCGAGGCCGCACCCGGCGACGCCCCGGCCCACGACCTCGCCAAGTCCCCGGTGCGGTCCGGTGTGCTCGACTCGCTCTTCGACGAGGAGCGCTACGGCAACGAGCGTGACAAGCCCTCCGTCACCGCCGAACCCGACCTGCCGCGCCGCATCGCCGCCCGCTCGACGCGGCCGGGCGTCCGCATGCACCTGTCCGAGCCCGCGCGCGGGTTCCACACGGCCCCGGCCGTGCCGTCGTCCGAGGACGAGACCACCCTGCTGGGCAAGGTCGGCGCCGACGGGACGCCGGTCGACGTCGTCGTCGAGCCGTCCGAGGACGCGACGATGGCCTGGGGGACCAGCGAGGGGCTGTTCACCGGGAGCGAGGCCGCCGTCGAGCGGTCCAAGGCCTTCTCCGGACCTGGCCAGGAGGTCATCGACGAGCGCGAGCGCACCGCGCTGCTCGACGCCGTCGACGACGAGGGCACGGACGGCACGACCGAGGGCGACTCCGACGACGACGAGGCTCCCGCCGAGCGCGAGCGCCGCTTCGCCGGGCACCCCTCGGCAGGCAGCGCGGCTGCCGAGCAGGCGGTGCCGGAGGAGGACGGTGCGACGGCCGAGGCCGAGGCGGCGGCTGAGCCCGCTGCGGCTGTGTCCGCTGAGCCCGCTGCGCCCGGTGGGGATGCGTCGGTTGAGTCCGACCGCGTTCTCGGGGCGACCGACGTCAGGGCTTCTGGCGGCGACGGGGCGTCGCACGACGACCAGGTCGGCCGCGACGACCGGAACGCCGGCGGTGAGGAGACCACCGTCGTCGGCTCCGAGGGGCCCGGGGCGCCGGAGCCGAGCGAGCGTTCTGGCGCGACCCGCGTCCAGCCCCCGCTGCCTGTGCCGCCGCCGCCTGCGGACGTGCCGAGCGCCGCACCGCGGCGCGCGCTCGTCGAGGACGAGAGTGCTGCCCCGGTGCCCGGGGCCCAGGCTCCCGAGGAGCCGCCGTCCGTGACGCGGACGGGTGTGCTGCGCCGGACGCCGCGGGCCGGCGCCCACACCGAGGCGCCGGAGCCCGAGCAGACGGCTCGGCTCCCGCGTGTCACGGAGGACCTCCCGCCGGGTGCCACCGAGGAGACGACCCGGATCCCCCGCGTCGACGACGACGGCGAGCCCCGGACGAGCTGACGATCCTGAGCGACGGGGCCGCGGCCCGGCCCGGACCCACGAGCGGCCCGGCCCTGTCCGCGCAGGGCGCCGGGGGTCAGCCTCGGCGCTCCTCGCGCAGCGGCTTGGCCGACGCAGGGACGGACGTCGCCGGCAACGTCGTGAAGTCGCAGGTGAAAGACCCCCGGTACCCGAAGATCGGCCCGACCAGCGGGTTGGACACGGTGAGGTCCACGTGGAACCGGCCGGTCGCGTCGTCGAAGTGCTCGTGGAGCTCGGCGGTGCCCGAGGCGACCATGGGGAACGAGAAGCCGACGGGGCCCTCGTAGAACCGCTGCGCGCCGGAGCGCAGCAGCAGCCCGCCGCGCTCGTCGACGGTGAGGTCGAGGTCGACCGCGAGGTGCTGGTGCGTGCCGAGGTAGTCGAGGACCCTGCCGGCCTGCGCGTCGTACACCATGGTCGCGTCGAAGCGGCTGCGCCGGCCGCGCGGGAACTCGAAGGTCCGCACGAAGGTCGTGGTGTCCCGACCGAGCCCGTCGACGTAGCAGTAGTTCTCGATGGTGAACGGGACGCCCCTGCCGGTCCGGGGGACCAGGATGTTCCGCCAGGCCCCGAACCACAGGAACGGGACCGTGGCCAGCGGCCCGCGCCACACCTCGTCCATCACCCCGCGCCCGACGCAGGCGTTCTCGCCGTCCGGGGTGAGGCCGAAGCGCCGACGCATCTGCGGGTGCAGGCGCTCGACGTCGCTGCCGAGGGCCTGCGCGAACACGGAGGTGGTCATGAGCGGGGCTCCTCGGTGGGGTCTGCAGGTGCAGGTGCGGGTGCGGGTGCGGGTGCGGGTGCGGAGGCGGAGGGGCCAGGGGCGTCGCGACGGACCCGCTGCAGGGCGGCCTCGTCGACGTCCGCGGCGATGCGAGGGACCGACGGCCGGTGGCCCGGCCGTGGGCGGCGCAGGCACCGGCGTGCGCGGGGGATGCGCACCGGAGACGGCACACCGATGGCGAGCAGGACGGCGGCGACCGCGGCGAGCGGGACGGGGGAGAGCAGCACGACCGCAGCGACCACCAGCGCCACCCGCAGGGCCCAGACGACGACGGTGCGGCGCAGCGCGTCGGCCGGTGCGAGGCCGTGGTCGAGCCAGAGGCGCAGCCGGTCGAAGCTCCACGCGGTCATCCACCCGATGAGCGGACGCACGACCGCGCGGTCGAGGGCGCGCCCCTGCCACCCGGGCACGTAGTCGTAGCCGGTGAAGAACCTGATGTGGTCACCGTCGGGGACGTAGCGCCAGTACCCGTCGCCCGACGCGATCGGCGAGAGCCGTGAGTCCGCGGAGAACCGCAGGGCCGAGGTGCACGAGCCGTCCGGGCGGTGGCGCTCGCCCCGGGAGACCCCGACACCCGTCATCGGCGCGAGGGGCACGGTCCGGTTGTCGTAGCGGAAGCGCTGCGGCTCGCCGGGCGGCGTGGGCAGGTGGGTGATGGACGAGAAGCGCAGGTCCCACGAGGCGTGCGCGCCCGGGTCCTGGGTGGCGTGCCACAGCCGGTCCATCGGCGCCGCCACGAGCGTCTCGACGTAGATCCCGGTCCCCATGCCTCGCACCCTACCGACGGGCCCTGCCCACGAGCGCTCGCCCGACACGTTCGCGGGGTATCGCGCGCCGTACCCCGGGAGCGTGTCGGGTGGTCTCTCGGTGGACGGGAGACGGGGGACCGCCTAGGTTTATCTTGATGTCAAGATACTTCGGGGGTCGGCGCGCGCGCAGCCAGGGTCAGGGCTGGGTGCGCCCGATCGTGTGGCCCGTCCTCGTGCCGACCACGCTGATCTTCGGCGCCGAGGGCGCCGCGATGGTCGTCCTCGGCCTCTCCGCGATCGCCGGCGGCGCATCGCTCGCGCTCGCGGCCCTGGTGGTCGCGACCGTCGGCATCGGCCAGCTCGCCGGCTCCATCCCTGCGGGACAGCTCACCACGCGCTACGGCGAGCGACGCGTGCTCGTCGTCGCGAGCCTCGCCTCGACGGTCACCTGGGCCGGTGCCGCCCTCGTGAGCTCGCCAGCAGCGCTCGCCGCGGTCGGGTTCGTCGGGGGAGTCGCGTCCGCAGCCTTCGCCGTCGCCCGGCAGTCCTACACGATCGACGTCGTGCCCCACGCCTACCGGGCGCGCGCGATGTCGCTCCTCGGCGGGTCCGGCCGTGTCGGGCTCGTCCTCGGGCCGCTCGCCGGGGCGGGGCTCCAGGTCTGGTTCGGGCTCGCCGGAGGGTTCGTCGTGGCGAGCGCTGCGGCCGCGCTCGCCGCGCTCACGCTCCTCGTCGTACGCGAGCCGGGCGACCGCGGGGTAGCCGGGGCGGCTGGGTCGTCCCCGGCTGCCACCGCGTCGCTGCCTGCCACGTCGCGGGACCGTGCCGCGGCACAGGACGCCGTCGCCTCCGACCCGCGCCGGACGACCCGTCCGGCGACCCTGCGCGAGCTGGTGCGCGCCCACGCCTCGGTCCTCGCGACCGTCGGCATCGGTGTCGTGGTCATCAACCTCGCCCGCTCGCTGCGACCCGTCCTGGTGCCGCTCGCGCTCTCCGAGGCGGGCGCCGACGCCCACACCACCTCGCTCGTGGTCGCCGCGGCCGCCGCCGCCGAGCTCATGCTGTTCTACCCGGCGGGCGTCGTGATGGACCGGTACGGCCGACGTGTCGTCGCCGTCTCGTGCTCGGGCGTCATGGGGGTCGGCCTGATCCTCATGGGGGCGCTCGGAGCCCTCGAGGGGCTGGCCGGCATCGTGGCCGGCGCCGTGCTGCTCGGTATCGGCTCGGGCATCGGGTCCGGCGTCGTCAAGACCCTCGGGGCCGACGCGGCACCGGTGCGTGACCGGGCCACGTTCCTCGGCGTGTGGAACGTCCTCGGGGAGACCGGCGGTGCCGCCGGACCGCTCGCCCTCAGCGCGCTCACCGCGGTCGCCTCGCTCGCAGGGGCCGGCGTCGTGCTCGGGGTGGTCGCGCTCGCGGGGGCCGTGGGGCTGACCCGGTGGCTCTCACCCGGCCGTGCCGGACCGTGGGCGCGGCCCGGAGCAGCAGCCGGCGCCTGATCCCCTGGCACCTGAGAGCCCTCGGTGCCTGAGGTTCTCGCCCGGGAGGCCTGCCGGACGGTCGGGGTTCAGCGCCCGTTCACCTCGAGCGGGTTGGTTGGCGGCGAACGGTCCGCCCCCGACCCGAAGGTTCCTGATGCGCCTCGTCTCCCGTCTCGCAGCCGTCCTCGCTGCCTCCGTCGTCGCAGGAGGTGCCCTCGCGCTGCCCGCCGGCGCGGCGGACCCCGCGCCCGACAGGCTCGCGCTCTCCGTGGTCGGCGACGGCGCCACCACCGGGAACGTCGCCGTGCCCGTCGCGCTGCGTCTCCTCGACGGAGACGGCCTCGTCTCCGGGACGGTCCCGCTGCCGACGACCGCCGACGGCGACCAGCACGCCCTCACCCTCGGCGCGGACCGCGACCAGCAGGGCGCGCTGCAGCAGTCCGCCGACCACCGCTTCGTCACCCTCGCCGGGTACGACGCGGCACCGGGGACCGCAGACGTCAACGCGACCACCGCGCCCGGTGTCCTCCGCGTCGTGGCGCGCGTCGCCGAGGACGGCACGGTCGACACCTCGACGACGCTCGCCGACGGCTTCTCCGCGCGGCACGTCCGCGGTGCCGTGACCGACGACGGCTCGACCGTCTGGGTCGGCGGCCACGGCGGTGACGCCCCGACCACCAAGGGCGGTGTCCTCACCCTCCCGCTCGGTGGCGACGCCCCGACGGCCGTCACGACGGGGTCGTCGAACCTCAACAACGGCAGGGTGCCGGTCCTCCACGACGGCCAGCTCTACGTGTCGAGCGACCGCAGCGGCTTCTCCGGCGTGAACAAGGTCGGGACGGGGACGCCCACCACGCCGTCCACCCTCGAGCTCGTGGCCGCAGCGCCGGCCGGCGCGGACATCGCCCACGACTTCACCTTCGTCGGCGAGGACCTGCTCTACGTCGCCTTCACCGAGGGGACCGGGCAGGGCCTGGCCAAGTACGTGCGGGACGGTGCCGGCTGGCAGCACGTCGGGACGTACCCCGGGGCGTTCTGGGGCGTGACGGGGCGCGTCGCCGGTGACGACGTGGTGCTCTACGCCGTGCGCGGCGCCTCGCAGGGCAACGAGGCCGTCCGCCTCGTCGACCAGGGCGACACGACGGTCGACGTGGTCCACGACGAGACCATCGCCCGCGCGGGCCTCGGCGAGGCCTTCCGCGGTGTCGCCTTCGCCCCGGGCTTCGTGCCCGGCGACGGCCCCGTCGACACCGGCTCCGAGCAGCCGGGCATCGCCTGGGACGTGCGTGTGGCCAGCGGCTCCGGCAACGTGCTCTCGGCCGTCGTCGGCGACCCGACGAACCCCGTCGCGACCGGGACCGTCACCGACCCGCTCGGCGAGGACGTCACGCTCACGGCGACCTCGGGCGACGCCGCAGTGGTGCCCGACGAGGGCATCACGGTGACGGTCGCGCCGGACGGGACCTTCACCGTCGCGGCCGTGCCTGCAGCCGCCGGCCGCGCGCCCCTCACCCTGACCGCGACGACCACCGACGGACGCACCAGCACCTCGGTCCTCGACTACTGGGTCTCGACCGCGCTGTCCGACCCGACCGCCACCACGCACGTCGGCATGTCTGACGCGTCGGCTGCGTACGACGTCGGCGACGGCTACTTCGTGGCGGGCGACGACGACTCCAACCAGATCCGCCTCTACGCCCCCGAGGGCGGAGAGCCCGTCGCCGAGTTCGACTTCCACGACCAGGTGCCGGCCGGCGACCCGTCCCGTCCCGCCGACGCGTGGGACCTCGAGGCGGCCGCCCGCATCGACGACGTCATCTACTGGGTGGGGTCCCTCGGCAACACGAACAGCGGCAACGTCCGGCTGGCCCGCGACGTGGTCGTCGCGACCCGCGTTGTGGGCTCGGGCGCCGGGACGACCCTCGAGCTCGTCGGCTCGACGCACGGCATCCGCCAGGCGCTCGTCGACTGGGACGTCTCCGACGCGCACGGCCTCGGAGCCGACACCTTCGGCTTCGACGTCGCCACGCAGCCCGGGTGGTCCGCACGCGGCCCGCACTCGCTCAACGTGGAGGGTGCGGCGATCGCGCCCGACGGCACGACGCTCTGGCTCGCCTTCCGCTCGCCCATCATCACCGGCGCCGACGGGGCCGACCGCGCCACGATCGTCGGGGTGCGCGACATCGCGGACGTCGTCACGGGCGACGCGCCCGTCGTGATCGGCGACCCGGTGCTGCTCGACCTCGACGGCCTCGCGTACCGCGACATGGAGCGCACCGACGACGGGCAGTACCTCATCCTCGCCGGAGGCTCGGACGAGGAGGGCGGCTTCGCGGTGTTCGGGTGGAGCGGCGACCCCGCCGACGCACCGGTGCGGTCCGCCGCAGACCCGGTCCTGGCCGGGTGGGACGGGTCCTACGAGGCCATCGTCAGCGCACCGTCCCTGGTGGACGGCACCGTGGTCCGCCTGCTCAAGGACTCGGGGACCGTCGACATCTACGGCACCGGGACCGTCGCGCAGGACCTGCCCAGCACCGAGCTCAAGAAGTTCGTCGGGCACGACGTCGACCTCTCCTTCGGGGCGCTCTTCACCCCCAAGTCGGTGACCCTGGCCGCCGGCACGACGCTGCGCGCGGGGGAGCCCTTCGAGCTGCTCGCCTCCGGCTACGCCGCAGGCGAGGCCGTCGACGTGGTGCTGCAGTCGGCCCCCGTGACGCTGCTGAGCACCTCGGCGGACGCGGCCGGACGGCTGAGCGCCACCGCCGTGGTCCCGGTCGACGTCCCGGCCGGCGAGCACACCCTCGTGATCTCCGCCGCGAGCGGCGAGGCACGGCTGCCCGTCACGGTCCTCGCGGCCGCCCCGGACGACGGGACCGTCACGCCGCCGCCCGGGACGGAGACGCCTGCTGAGTCGGGCGTGCCCGGTGAGTCGTCTGCGCCCGGTGCAGGTGGCCCCGGGGGCGACGGTGCCGGTGCCGGGGGAGGCGCGGTCTCCGGGCCCGCTGCCGGCGGTGCGGGTGACGGGTTGGCCTCGACCGGTGGTGACGTCGCCGAAATGGTGGCCCTCACGGTGCTGCTGCTCCTGGCGGGTGGCACGGCCGTGGCCGTGCGCCGGTCGCGGGTCCGGGTGCTCACCGACGCCGGGACGTCCCGGCAGTAGTCGCGAGCCGTCGGCGGGCAGAGTGCCCGCCGACGGTCGCGGAGGGCAGGACGCGAGGAGGGCGGCCGCCGTCCTGGGGGTCGCCTCGCGGGGTCGAGCGGTCCGGTCAGACCGGGATCTCGACCGTCCCGCCCTTCTCGGCCTGACGGACCCAACCGGCCACGACGTCGGCGCCGCTGTGGATCGGGTCGGTCGTGTCGATCTTGAAGGCGATGGGTACCCCGGGGCTGAAGGACAGCGCCACGGTGCTCTGCGGTCCCTGGAGCTCGACGAAGAACCCCTGGCGGTGCTGGAAGGCACCGACCGTCGCGAGCTGCAGCCCGACGAGGTCCTTGTCGGCGACCACGTACGAGTCCGCTCCGTACCTGAGGGTTCCCATCCCACGCTCCATCTGCTCGGTGCGCAGGCGGCAGCCCCGTCGCGCTCGCCTGACCTATCGGCAGGTCAGGGCGTCGTGTGAGCGGTGCAGGTGGGTGTGAGGCAGGGACGAAGCCCGCGTGCCGTGTCGAGCTTGCGCTGGCGTGTCAGCGCGCGAGGAGCTGGCTCACCCGTTGAGGACTGACCTCGAGGATCGACGCGATGTCGGTCCCGGTGAGCCCCAGCCCCTCGAGCTCGCGCGCGGCTGCTCGTGACTCGGCCGCCGCGTCCCCCTGCATCCGAGCGGCCTCAGACACGGCGCGCCGCGCTGAGGCGACGTGGTCGAGAACTGTCCGGTCGATCGCGGGCGCGACCGCGACCTCGAAGGAGCCGGCGTCGATGTCGAGCATCGAGGACACCAGACCCCGGACCGCCTGAGGTGCGTCCTTGAGAGTGCGTGACTGCGTCGCGCCGAGGCCGTCGACGGTCAGCAGCCACCACCGTCCGTCTCGGACCGCTGTCGCCGTGTAGAGCGTCATGTGCAGGCCTCCAGCTCCGGTGTTCCCATGACTATGGGTCTAGCCCACCTAGATGTCAACGTCGTCCGAAGAGGTCACACCTGTGGACGGCACCTGCTGTCAACAAGCGTGCCCGCACGAGAGAGGCTGCTGCGTCGGACCCTCCCCGACGTCGAGCCGGTTCAGCGCGTCGCGCGGCGGAGGGCTCGTCGGGTGGTGACGACCATGCCGACGAGTCCTGCGACGGCGAGGGCCGCGATGACGACGGTCGCGGCGAGGGCACCGTCGACCGGACCGGTGGTGCACACGGTCTGGACGTCCTGGCCGGTGGCGGTGGTCGAGCAGGTCTCGACGCCGACGGCGACGGAGTAGGTGACCCAGACGGCCAGCCCGGGGACGATCGCCGACACCGTCGCGAGCATCTTCTCGGGCACGGTCCACAGCGACGTCCCCCACACCAGCACGAGTCCGGCGACGGCCAGCGCGATCGGGAGCACGAAGGGGAAGAGCGCCGTCCCGACGAAGAGCAGGCCGAGCGCGAGGACCGGGACCCAGGGCTCGCGCCAGCGGCTGGGGCGCGGCAGCGTGTGCTCGAGCCGCGGGAGCAGGCTGGTCTGGAGGGTCTGCGCGCCCTGCTCGGACGCGGCCTCGGCGGCGATGAGCTGTGGGTCGCCGAGGTCGCGGAGGACGGCGTCGACCGTCGCGCCGTCAGCCGGACCGTCGACGGGGTCGGCGTGCTGCGTCGCGTCGAGGATGTGCTCGCGCAGACCGCCCACGATCTCGGTGCGGTCCTCGACGCCGCGCGCCGCGAGGGCGGCGTCGACCTCCGCGAGGTACCGCTCGACGGGGTCGGGCGCGGTGCCGTCGGGGCGGCTGCCAGGACCTGCGGTGCTCATCGAGGTCATGACGGTTCCTCCTGGTGGTCGACGGTGCTGTGGTCGATGGGGGTCGGGTGGTCGGACAGGGCCGCGTCGACGGCGTCGCGGAACGGCACCCAGGCCGACTCGAAGGCCTGCAGCGCGGCCTCGCCGTCGTCGGTGAGCCGGTAGTAGCGGCGGGGCGGGCCCTCGGTGGACTCCTGCCACGACGACGCGACCAGGCCGGTCTTGCGCAGCCGTGACAGCAGCGGGTAGAGCGTGCCGGCGCTCGCCAGGAGGGTGCCCTCGAGGTCGCGCGCGATGTCGAAGCCGTAGCGCTCTCCGGAGCGCAACGACGCGAGGATGCAGTGCTCGACGACCCCTCGACGGAGGTTCGCGAGAGCCTGCGACTGGCCAGGTACCATGCGACGCACTCTACTGGACGGGGACGGTCGTCCGAGGGTGAAGAAATCTGCCCACGTGCCCACGCTGGCGTGGAGAAAGGGCGCTGTCGGGACCATTCGTCGTGTCTGTCCTGGCTGCGCGCACCGTCCCGTCGGTACCCTCGTCCGCATGACTCTTCGCGCTGCCGCAGTGCTCGTCGCCGCCGGGCTGCTCCTCGCCGGGTGCTCGTCCGAGGAGGGGCCCGAGAGCGGGACCGCGTCGGTGTCGCCGTCGGTTACGCCGACCGAGCCTCCCGAGGAGACGGAGACCGAGCGGGCGTCCGTCGAGGTCCCTGACGTCATCGGCATGGACGGGGCGTCGGCTCTCGCGGAGCTCGAGAAGGTCGGCCTGGGGGCTGCGGCGTCCTGGCAGAACGTCGAGGTGGCTCCAGACGGCGAGCTCGACGTCTTCACGCAGGAGCCGCGCGCTGGCGAGACGCTCCTGTCGGGGGACGAGGTCGTCCTCGTGCTCGACGTCCCGGCGGTCCCGGAGATCCTGGTCCGGCAGACCGGTCAGGCGTACGAGGTGCTGGTCGGCGCGGGGGTCGACGAGCGTCAGGTGGGGTGGATCGTCACGGACCTCATGAACCCTGACCGCACGCCGTACCACCTGGACGTCGTCGAGCCCGACCGGCCGGCCGGCACCTACTCCGTCGTGGTGCGGTGCGAGATGGCGCCGTCGCCGGAGGAGAGCATCCTCGCCGAGGCGACCTTCACGGTCGACGACGGCGCGCCGACGGAGGGACGCCAGACCGCCGACACCCTCACCATGGTCGACGAGAGCTCCTGCGCCTGAGCCGCACGCCCCGGTGGTGTGTGCACGACTGCGGCTGCGCGGACGCGCACACCGGGCGGGACCTCCGGGACTCGCTAGTGTCAGACGCATGAGCATCAAGCTGGAGAACGTCGGCATCGCCGTGCGCGACCTCGACGCGACGATCGCCTTCTTCACCGACCTCGGGCTGACGCTCGTGGGACGCGACACGGTCAGCGGGGAGTGGGCTGACACCGCCGTCGACCTCGACGGCAACCATGCCAACATCGCCGTGCTCCAGACGCCCGACGGGCAGGGGAGCATCGAGCTGTTCGAGTACATCCACCCGGACGCGATCGAGACGGAGCCGACCCGCCCGAACGAGATCGGGATGCACCGCGTCGCCTTCTCCGTCGACGACCTCGACGCCGCCCTCGAGGTGGTGGCCCGGCACGGCTACGTACCGCTGCGCGGGGTCGCGACCTACGAGGACGTCTACCGGCTCACGTACGTGCGCGGTCCGAGCGGGATTATCGTGATGCTCGCGGAGGAGCTGGGCAAGGGCTGATCCGGCAGCCTTCGGGTAGACGGTGTGCCGTCCACGGTCAGCTGAGGCTCGTCATCGGTCGTGAGCATCCCACTGCGGCACGACACCAGCCTGGGTCGCTCGAGAGACGAGCTGGTGCACCTTCGACGCGATGTCGATCGCCTGCTGCGCCTGGTCGGACGTCTTGTCCGGGGCGGTGTACCCGTACTGGCTGTCGTTCCGACCGGCTCGCATATCGTGAATCGCATTGGCGACCTCGGTCGTGATGATCCGCTGCAGCTGAGCAAGAGCGGCGTCAGATGGTGCGACTCGACGTCCGGGGGCCGTCGGGAGCTCTGGGTTCTGCTGGATATCAGTCTCGCGGCGGAGGGATGCGTGCGATGAAGTCGTCGAGGCTGCTCAGGTCGGCGGGTGGGCCGGCGAGCGCGTCCTGCGGGGCGTGCACGACGCGGACGGAGGGCTTGGAGCTCAGCGCCTGGAGGAGCGCTCGTCCGCCCTCGCTCGGTTCGTGAGCATCGACGAGGGTGGGGCTCACCGGTGTCCCGAGACGCTGCGTCGCTGTGCGCACTGCGGCGTCGATCTCCCTGGGCGCCGCGTTGGCGACACGGACCAGCAGGTCGATGTCGTGCGGGGGCGGCCCTGGGATTCCGCTGACGCGCGCTGCCCAGGATCCGAAGACTCGCATCTCTGTGATCCCTCGGACGTCGGTGAAGGCCGAGGAGATGATCGCCGGGACCTCCATCGTCGCCTCGAGCAGCTCCACGAGGGGACGCACCGCAGGCGTGTCGGGCCGCCCTCGGACGAGCCGCGCGCGTCCGAGGCGCGTGCTGGACACGAGGCCGTCCACCTCGAGCTCGTCGCACGCGCGCGACGCGGTCGTCCGGTCCACGCCCACCTTCGCGGCGAGCTCGGTGATGGTCTGCGGGGTGCTCGCGGTCAGGATCTCCCACGCGAGTGCCGCGGAGTGCGCAGACCGGAACATCGAGAAGGTGGTCGGTGCGCGCATCGGAGGGCTCCCTTCTGGTGGTCGAGTCCACGCCGTCGGAAGACACGTGCAGATACTGCACGGTAGCAGGTGGTGCGTCGTACCCAACCCCAGCCCTAGGCCAAGCCCCCGGGCGTCGAGGCGACGGGCTCGTCGCGGCCAGTGCGCTCGTCCTGGCCTCGCAGCATCGCGGCGCCGCTACGCTCCGAGAGACATCCACAGCACGCAGGGGGAAGAACCACATGAGCGCCGACGACCGACACGTCCCACCACCGCCCGTGCCCCCGGCTCCCTGGGCGCCGGCGACCGCGCCCGTCCCCACCTCTGCCGGAGTTCCTGGCTTCGCCGGGCCGGGTCCTGTGGGACCGGTAGGACCTGGCGATCCCGGAGCGGCCTTCGGGCCGGGCGGCACCGGACCGGGCGGTGCGCCGGTGAAGAAGTCCCGACGCTGGGTCCTCCCGACCGTCGTCGGCGTCGTCGCGCTGCTCGTCGGGGTGGGTATCGGAGGCAGCGGCTCGTCAGAACCGGCCGACGAGCCGACCGCTGCAGCCTCGACGACACCGGCCGACACCTCCGAGGTCGACGACCTCAAGGCGTCGCTCGAGGCCGCGGAGGCTCGTGTCGGTGAGCTCGAGACCGAGGTAGAGGAGGCGAAGGCAGCGGTCCCCGAGGAGCCGGTCGCGACCGTGACGGAGGAGCCCGTCGAGGCCGCCCCTCCCGCTGAGGCCCCAGCGCCGGACCTCTCGCTCTCCCAGCAGAACGCCGTCGGGTCGGCGCAGAGCTATCTCGACTACAGCGCGTTCTCACGGACCGGCCTCATCGGACAGCTCGAGTTCGAGGGTTTCTCGACCGACGACGCCACCTTCGCGGTCGACCACATCGCCCCGGACTGGAACGCGCAGGCCGCCGAGTCGGCGCAGAGCTACCTCGACTACAGCGCGTTCTCCCGCCAAGGGCTGATCGACCAGCTCGTCTTCGAGGGGTTCAGCGTCACCGAGGCAGAGTTCGGCGTCGCAGCGGTCGGGTACTGACGCGAGCGCAGGTGACGCCGCATCGTCCCGGTACAGCGCGGGGCCGGTCGTGCACCGCGTGTCAGGAGGCGACGAGCTCGCGACCGGCGAAGTAGCGTGAGTGCGTCTTCTTGATCGTCTCGAGGGAGTCGCTCACCAGCGAGACGATCTCGATGTCGGCGTCGGTCCGCACGCGCTCCCGCTCGAAACGCAGCTTGATCGCGTCGCGGTGACCTGTGTCGGAGAGGAACTGGGTCACCGACCAGTCGCTGGTGCGACGGTTGTACTCGATCAGAAAAGCGGCCATGACCTGAGGTTGCGCCACATCTGTGCCCAGTGGCGGTCCTCGCGCCTCGCTGAGCCGGTGGAAGTCGTTGGTATCGCAACGATCCTGGCGGGTGGTGCGTGGTGGGCCCCGTGGGGCTCGAACCCACGACCCGCGGATTAAAAGTCCGATGCTCTGCCAACTGAGCTAGAGGCCCCTGGCGTGCCTGGCTGTCGGGTCGTCCTGCGTGCTCGTGCGGGCAGCGCTGGCCGACGTCGACCGTTGCGACGCGCCAGCGACAGGTTACGCGGTCGGGTGGTCTGGGTGCGAACCGGGTCCTGAGGGGTGGTCTCGGCGCAGAAGTTTCACAACTGCTCGTCAGCCCCACGATGCCGGGGCTGAGAGCGCGTCCACACCGCCGTCATGGCAGACCGTGGCGTCCTCCTGGGTTGCGTGGCCCCCGGGGACTTGATTCGGTGGAGTGGTCCGAATGACTCCACGACGGGTCGTCGAACGACGCGACACCCATGCGTCTCGACGGTCCGGGAGTGCCCGGCAACACCCAGGAGACCAGCATGCTGACTCTGACTGACAATGCCCGACAGGCCGTCGTCGACCTCGCCACGCAGGCCGAGCTGCCCGCTGACGGCGGGCTGCGGATCGCCGCTGCCGAGGGGACGCCCGGTGACTTCGACCTGGCCCTCGTGACCGAGGCCAAGACCGAGGACGAGGTCATCGACCTCGGCTCGACGCACGTGTTCGTGGAGAAGGTGACCTCGACGGTCCTCTCCGACCTCAGCCTCGACGCCGAGCCCAACGGCGCGTCGACTGCTTTCAGCCTCACGCCGCAGCAGGCGTGACCTGACATCCTGAGCTGCGCCGGGCGGGTCCGCCCGCACGGCGCTAGGTGCCCCGGTCGCCTCACCACCCCCCTGGGACGGTGACCGGGGCATCTTCATGCCCGCCCCGGCTCGGTCGTGAGCATCGTCGGCGGGACCGCCGCCCTCAGAGCCGCGGCAGCGTCTCGATGGACCAGAGGCCGATCCACCAGGACCCGAGCACCAGCGCGCCGACGGTCACCACGAGGAACACCCCGACCCAGAACAGACCGGGGAAGGGCGTGAGTCCGGCGAGCATGTCGGCGTCGGAGGTCCGTGCCTTGCCGCGTCGGCGCTGGGCCTGGAGCTCGAGCACCGGTCGCGGTGCCCCGATGAGCAGGAACCAGGTGACCAGGTAGGCGACGGCCAGCTGCCACTCGGTGCTGGCGTACCAGGAGACACCCACGAGCACGACGGCGCTCACCAGGATCGACAGCAGCCCGAACCAGTTGCGGATCTGCAGCAGCATGAGGGCGAGCACGAGGATCAGCAGCCACAGCAGCCCGACCCCGTAGCCCTGGCGCAGCATGAACGCCGCCCCGAGCCCGACGAGACCCGGCCCGACGTAGCCGGCGAGGGCCGTGAGGATCATGCCGAAGCCACGTGGCTTGCCATATGACAGGGTGAGGCCCGAGGTGTCGGAGTGCAGCCGGATGCCACTGAGGCGGCGCCCGGTGACGAGCGCGGCCACGGCGTGCGCGCCCTCGTGGGCGATGGTCACGACGTGCCGCGACAGCCGCCAGGTGGGGCGGAAGCAGACGATCGCGAGGGCGACGGCGGCGGTGACCCACACGACGCTCTGGTCGGGGGCGGGCAGCTGCTCGGTCGCTCGGGACCAGATCTCGGAGAGGATCGACACCCGAGCATTGGACCACACGGGTACCGGCCGACCAGGCGAGTCGCTCGTCACATCACACGATCTCCAGACAGTCCACGCCCCTCTCGTGAGAGACTGGGAGGAGGCAGCGCGACATCACGCGCACCGAGCGTCGAGGGAACAGCCCGACGGCGCCAAGAGATAAGGCAACCCTTGACGAACTCCCAGCGCTCCGGCGCGCCCGCATCCTCCCGTACCCGGAACCGTTCAGGCCAGCGGCCTGCCGGCGCACCGGCCAGCAGCACTCCCGCCGCAGCAGCCCCCGTGGCCGCGGCCCCGGCGGCCCCGCTCGCGACGTCGTTCGACGACTTCGCGCTGCCGGCCCCGATCATCAGCTACCTCGCCGACAACGGCATCGCCGCCCCGTTCCCGATCCAGTCGGCGACGCTCGGCGACACCCTCGAGGGCCGCGACGTCCTCGGCCGCGGCCGCACCGGCTCCGGCAAGACCCTCGCGTTCTCGCTCCCGACCGTCACGCGCCTCGCGGCCGACGGCGGACGTCGTCGGCCGGCCCGCCCGCGCGGCCTCGTAATGTGCCCGACGCGTGAGCTCGCCAACCAGATCAACGCGACCATGGAGCCGCTCGCCAAGCTCCTCGGCCTCAAGACGACCACCATCTTCGGTGGCGTCGCGCAGAGCCGTCAGGTCACCGCGCTCCAGGGGGGCGTCGACATCGTCATCGCCTGCCCGGGCCGCCTCGAGGACCTCCTCGGCCAGGGCCTGCTGTCCCTCGACGACGTCGAGATCACCGTCCTCGACGAGGCCGACCACATGGCCGACCTCGGGTTCCTCCCCGGCGTCAAGCGCATCATGGACCGCACCCCCTCCAAGGGGCAGCGCCTGCTGTTCTCGGCGACGCTCGACAACGGTGTGGACCAGCTGGTCAAGCGCTACATGGACGCCCCGACGAGCCACTCGGTCGACAGCGCGGACTCGCACGTCTCGACCATGAGCCACCACATCTTCGAGGTGGCCGACGCCGCCGCGAAGCGCGACGTCATCCGTGAGCTCGCCTCCGGTGTGGACAAGCGCGTCCTCTTCACGCGCACCAAGCACCAGGCCAAGAAGCTGGCCAAGCAGCTCACGGCCGACGGCATCCCCGCCGTCGACCTGCACGGCAACCTCGGCCAGGGTGCGCGCGAGCGCAACCTCGAGGCGTTCTCGAGCGGCGCCGTCAAGGTGCTCGTCGCGACGGACATCGCGGCCCGCGGCATCCACGTCGACGAGGTCAGCCTCGTGGTGCACGTGGACCCGCCCGCCGAGCACAAGGCGTACACGCACCGCTCGGGCCGTACCGCCCGTGCGGGCTCCGGCGGCGACGTCGTGACGATCATGCTCCCCGAGCAGCGTGGGGACGTCCGCGACCTCACCCGCCAGGCGAAGATCAACGCCCAGCCCCGCAAGGTCGTCCCGGGCGACGCGCTCGTGACCGACCTGATCGGCGAGGTCGCCGACTACGTGACCCCGGCTCCCGTGCAGGAGCAGCCGCAGCAGCGCCAGGGTGGTGGCGGCGGAGGCCGTGGCCGCTCCGGTCGCGGCGGCTCCTCGGCCGGCGGCTCGGGCGAGGCCCGTGGCGGCGCGCGCGGCGGGTCCTCCCGCGGCGGTGCGTCGGCAGGCGGCGGACGCGGCGGCTCGAGCCGTGGCGTGACCACCTACTCCACGAGCACCCCCTCCGCCGGTGGCGGCAGCGGGTCCGGGCGTCGCTCCTCCGGTGGTGGCCAGCAGGCGGCAGCCGGCAGCGGCGCGTCGACCGGTGGCGGCCGCTCCGGCGCTTCCCGCGGACGCCGTCGCGCGCAGGGCTGAGCCCAGCGCGAGCGGACGCGTCCCACCACAGCACGACGCGGCCTGAGGCTGCGCAGCACGAGGCCCGTCGGTCACGACCGACGGGCCTCGTGCCTGTCTGGGGGCAGGGTGCTCTAGCGTCGCGGGAAGGCGTGCGTCCTGCCGAGGGCGACGACGAGCAGGGCGACCGCGGACAACCCGACCATCGCGACGGGCAGCGCCGCGGGTCCCCTGCCGTCGACGAGGAGCGCACCGAGCGCTCCGCCACCGAAGATCGCCAGGTTGAAGGCGGTCGTGAGCATCGCGTTGGCCACGTCGACGCTCTCACCGGCTGCGTCCCCCACGGCGGTCTGCAGCTGGGTCGCGGACCCGCCGAACGCGACACCCCACAGGACGACGGCGACGACCGTCGCCAGCGGCGAGCCGGGGAGGGCGAGCAGCAGCGCACCGGCGACGACGAAGGTCGCGGTGCTCGCGAGGGCGAGCCCACGGAGCGCCCGGTCGACGAGGCTCCCCGTGACCCCGATGCCGACGAGCGCGGAGACGCCGAAGACGAGCAGGACGAGGTCGGGGCGGAGCCCGACGCCCGCTCCCTCGAGGTACGGGGCGATGTACGAGTAGAGCAGGTTGTGCGCGAGCATCCAGGTGAACACCACGCCGAGGACCACGGCCACACCGGGGATCACGAGCACACGGCCGAGCGGGAGCCGAGACCCTGCCCGCTGTCCCGGGGCGTCCGGGACGTGCGCGAGCACCAGCAGGACGACGACCACGGTGAGCGCCGACACGGCGGCGAAGGACCACCGCCAGCCGACGGCAGAGCCGAGCCACGCGCCGAGCGGTGTCCCGACCGAGAGGGCGACCGGGGTGCCCGCCATCGCGATCGCGACGGCGCGGCCCGCGTGCTCGGGGGCGGCGACGCGGCGTGCGTAGCCGGCGAGCATGCCCCAGACCAGGCCGGAGAACGCCCCGGCGACGAAGCGCACGGCGAGGGCGAGCGCGAGCGTCGGGGCGAGGGCTGTGAGCGTGTTGGACACGAGGAAGCCGAGCATCCCCACGACGAGCAGAGGCTTGCGGGGCGCTCCGCGCGTCATCGCGATCGTCGGGATCGCGGCGACCACTGTGCCGAGCGCGTACGTGGTGATGAGCTGGCCGGCGGTGCCGTCGCTGACCTCGAAGTCTTCTGCGAGCTGGGGGAGGAGGCCTGCCGGGAGGGTCTCGGTCACAATGATGATGAACCCGCTGAGGGCCATCAGGGCGAGGGCGAGGACCGGGAGGCGGTGCTCGACCTCCGGCTGTCGGTAGGTTGCGGGCTCAGGTGCAGGGGCGGTCACGTCGACTCTTCTCGATTTATGGAATGAACGTTCCCATAGTGAGGAGACGACTCTGGTGTGTCAAACTGGAACGAGCGATCCGAAAGAACGCGCAGCGATCCGAGAGGACTGAGATGGCACGGCAGGGACGACCGAGGACCTTCGACGAGCACGACGTGCTCGACGCTGCGATGCAGGTGTTCTGGCGCCACGGGTACGAGGCGTCCTCGATCGCCCAGCTGCGGGCGGCGACGGGTCTGTCCGCCGCGAGCCTCTACGGCGCCTTCGGGTCGAAGGAGGGGCTGTTCGAACGCGCGGTCCAGCACTACGTCGCCGGACCGGGGCGGGTCAGCGACCTCGTCGGCGACCCGACCCTCGACCCGCTCGACGCCCTCGGCCAGATGCTCCACGGGACGGTCGAGATGCAGTCCGACCCGGCGCACCCGGGCGGGTGCCTCGTCACGCTCTCGGCGACCGTCGGAGCAGGCGGAGACGACGACGTCGCCGCGCGCCGCGCCGTCGCGGCTCGACGAGCGCAGGACCGGGCTGGTGTCGAGGCGTGCCTGCGTCGAGGTCGCGACGGTGGCAGCGTCCGCGCCGACATCGACGTGGAGGTGTCAGCGGTCCTCGTGCACTCCTTCGTGCTGGGGGTCTCCACACAGCTGCTCGACGGAGTGCCGCCCGCGGCACTCCACGCCGCAGCCGACCTCCTGCTCGACGGTCTCCGTCGCACCTGACTCTGACCCACGAGTCTTGGCCCGGTTCCCGGACCAGGTCGCGGCGCCCGCGGGAATGCCGCAGGCTGGTGAGCAGTTGATCCGTGCGGAGGTGGACCCATGTCCTATGAAGTGACCAAGACCGACGAGCAGTGGCGTGACGAGCTGAGCCCCGAGGAGTACCAGGTGCTGCGCCAGGCCGGCACCGAGCGCCCCGGGACCGGTGAGCTGCTGCACGAGAACCGCGAGGGTGTGTTCCGCTGTCGTGCGTGCAGCGCCGAGCTGTTCCGCTCAGACACCAAGTTCGACGCCCACTGCGGGTGGCCGAGCTTCTTCGCGCCGCAGGACTCCGACGCCGTCGAGCTCATCGAGGACCGCACCCTCGGGATGGTCCGCACCGAGGTGCGCTGCGCCCGCTGCGGCTCGCACCTGGGGCACGTGTTCGACGACGCGCCGCAGACCCCCACGGGCGAGCGGTTCTGCATGAACTCGATCTCGCTGACCTTCGAGGACGGCAAGACCGCCTGAGCGCAGCGCGACAGACGTAAGACAGACAGAGCCCACCGGGCCCGAGGGAGATACCTCGAGGGCCGGTGGGCTCTGTCGTGCCAGCAGGGCTGTGCCAGCAGGGCTGTGCCAGCCGTGTCAGTACGTCGCGAAGTACTGCGACGTCGTGTAGAAGTCGTTGATCGTCACCTCCTCCAGGCCTTCCGTGTCCACCTGGAACAGCCACGAGTCGTCGGCGGTGACGGGGAACCACTCGAAGGTGGTCGAGTAGGTGGTGCCTCCGTCGACGTCGGCGAGCTGGGGCGAGATGCCCGCGTAGGGGTGCATGCGTGTCACGGTGCTGCTGCGCAGGGGGAGCTTTGACTCGTCGTCCACGCAGATCTCCTGGGAGTCGCCGAGGAACACGATCGGCTCCCGGGTGTCGGGGCCCGCCGCGTCAGCGTCCTCGTAGGCGAAGCAGGTGGCGGCGTGGCCGTCGATCGTCTCGGACCGCTGGCTGCCCTCGACCAGCACCCAGCTGGTGCCCTCCCCGGACACGATCTCGGCCGCCAGCGCCCGCACACCGTCGATGCGTGCGGTCAGGACGTTGGTGAGCGGTCCCCACTCCACGTTGCCGTCCTCGTCGACCTCGCCGGTGCCGGTCAGCGACTCTGCCGGCTCTGCCGAGTAGCTCGCGGCCCAGATCCCGAGGTCGCGGTCGACCGAGTAGCTGCCCCACATCCCGTCTGGTTCGTGCAGCGTCCCGAAGGACGCGACCCACCCGTCCAGGTCGACAGGCTCGTCCTGGAGGCCGTTCCCCGCATAGCCGGCGACGACCTCGCGCATGAGCGCGACGTTCTGCTCCTCCGAGAACGCGTACACCTCCTCCGGTGCGTAGTCGTCGAGAGCAGAGGGCACGCGCCTCTCGGGCAGCACCGTGATGACGTGCGGCGAGCCGCTGGGTGAGGTCACGGTGCGCTGGTACGACTCTCTGACGACCTCTCCCTCGGTGATCGTCTGGTCCCGGGTCGTCATGACCACGTTCAGCTCGTCCTGCGCGGCCAGGGCGACGAGGCTCTGCTCGAGCAGCAGGGTGGTCGAGACGATCTCGGCCTCGCCGCCGCTCGGTGCCGGGCTCTCGGGCGAGGTGGGGGAGGCGTCGCCGGTCGGGCGGACCACGCCGTCGTCGGCCAGCGGGGCAGGGTCGCTGCTGCCCGGCAGCCCGACGGCGAGGGCGACGCCGAGCGCCCCGATCCCGAGCAGGGCGCCTCCGCCGGCCAGGGCGCGGCGCTGCCGGCGTGCGCCGTTCGGGGCGGACGTGCCGATGCTGGTGAGGAGCCGGCGCTTCACGGCGTCCAGGTCGGAGTCGTCGGCGACGGGGGTCGCCGGGTCGAGACGGGGGTCAGGCCTGCTGTCCATGGGGGATCCTCTCGTCGTGGGTGCGGTCGCGCGTCGTCCGCGGGCCTGCCGGGTCGGCTGTGCCTGGCCGGTCGTCGTCCTCGGCGACCTCGTCGGCGTCGGGCCCGAGGAGGGCCGCGAGGCGTTCGCGTGCGCGCCGTGCGCGCGTCGAGGCGGTGTTGGTCGAGCAGCCGAGGGCGACGCCCAGCTCTGCGGAGGTCAGCCCCTCGGTGACGACGAGGCGCAGCACGTCCTGGTCGGTCGTCGAGAGCTGCTGGAACGCCCGGCTGATCTGGTCGCCCGTGTCGACGGACGGTGCGTGGTCGGGGACGGACCGGCGGGCGTGCAGCCGGACCCGTGAGAGGAGGTCGCCGGAGCGGCGCTCGGACCGCAGCCGGTTCGCGACGGTCCGCCGGGCGACGCCGAGCAGCCACGCGAGCTCGAGCTCCGGGATGTCGTCGAGCCGTCGCCAGGCGACGAGGAACACGTCGCACACGACGTCCTCGGCGTCCTCGCGGGGCAGGCGCCGACGCGCGTAGCGCAGCACGGACCGCGCGTGCTCGTCGTAGAGGGCCTCGAGGCGGGCGTGCGCCTCGGGCTGGTGGCGGGCCGTCACGGTGACGGGTCCGTGACCGAGGAGGTGGGGAGTGTGGTCATCGGGACGGGCGAACCCGCTCCTCTCGTCCTGGGCGACGCCGGGTGCGTCGCTCACCCCGGTCAGTGTCCGGACCCGCGCCGGTGTGACACGGACGTCCAGACTTCTTTCAGGAGCCTCTCACGAACGACCCTGGCGCCCGGTCGCCTCCGCGTCCGCAGAGTGCCGCCGAGTGGGCCGCCGCGACGCAGACGAGGCCCGGACCGTGTGTCGGTCCGGGCCTCGTCTGCTCGAGGTGCTGCTGTGCTGAGCTGTGTGGTGCTCTGCTGCGGTGCGTCAGCCCTTCGGGCCTCGGCTCGCCGTGGCGTCCTCGCGGGCGGCCTCGTCAGCGGCGGTCTCACCGGAGCGCACCTCGGCCTCGTCGGCCGTGATGTCCTCGTCGCTGCGCACGGCACCTGCCGTGTCGGCGGCGTCGTGGCCCATCTCCTCGAGGCGCTGCTGGACACCGGACTTGGTGCCGAGCGGGATCTCCTTGAGCAGGATCACCGCGATGAGCGCGATGAGCGCGAGCGGGGCGGCGATGAGGAAGATCTCGGCGACTCCGGCGCCGTAGGCCTTCTCGACGACGTCACGGACCGGTGCCGGCAGGGTGCTCACGTCGGGGATGGTCCCTCCGCTCAGCCCACCGCCCTCGACGCCCAGGCTCTTGAGGCCGGCGGTGACGTCGGTCGTGATGCGCGAGCCGAGGATGGCGCCGAGCACCGCGACACCCATGGCACCGCCGAGCGTCCGGAAGAACGCGATGGTCGCGGTCCCGGTGCCCATCTCCTGCGGGGAGAGGGTGTTCTGCGCGGCGAGCACGAGGTTCTGCATGAGCATGCCCATACCGACACCGACGACGAACAGGTAGACCCCGATGAGCGCCATGTTGGTGTGGTAGTCGATGGTGCCCATCAGAGCGAGACCCACCGTGAGCGAGACCGCGCCGACCAGCATGAAGCGCTTGTAGCGCCCGGTGCGGGTGATGAGCGTCCCGATGCCGGTCGAGGCGATGAACTGCCCGGCGATCATCGGGATGGTCAGCAGGCCGGAGACGGTCGCGGACTTGCCGCGGGCCACCTGCATGTACTGGCTGAGGAACACCGAGGTGCCGAAGAGCGCGATGCCGACCGCGGCGCTGCCGATGACGGCGAGCACGACCGTGCGGTTGCGGAAGAGGCTGAGCGGGATGATCGGGGCCTCGACGCGGCTCTCGACCCAGACGGCGAGGACGAGCACGAGGACCGAGCCGAGGGCCATCGCGACCGACTGCCAGGAACCCCACGCGAACTGGTCGCCCGCGAAGGTCACCCAGAGCAGCAGCCCAGAGATGCCGACGGAGAGCAGGAACGCGCCCCAGTAGTCGAGGCGGACGCGGACCTTGGGCATCGGCGGGAGCTTGAGGGTGCGCTGCAGCGTGATGATCGCGGCGATCGCGAAGGGGATCCCGACGAAGAAGTTCCAGCGCCACCCGACGCTGTCCGTGAGCGCACCGCCGAGGAGCGGTCCGCCGACCATGCCGACGGCCATGATGGCGCCCATGAGGCCCATGTACTTGCCGCGCTCGCGCGGGGAGATGATGTCGGCGATGAGCACGGTGGCGAGGGCGGTGAGGCCACCGGCGCCGATGCCCTGGAAGGCGCGGAAGAGGATGAGCGTGCCCGAGCTCTGCGAGGCGCCGGCGAGGGCGGCCGAGATCACGGTGATGACGAGGGCGATCTGGATGAGCGTCTTGCGGTTCACCAGGTCGGCGAGCTTGCCCCAGATCGGGGTGCTGATGGTGGTGGTGAGCAGCGTCGCGGTGACCACCCAGGTGAAGGCGGTCTGCGTGCCCTGGAGGTCCGCGAGGATGACGGGCAGCGACGACGACACCACGGAGGTGGCGAGGATCGACACGAACATGCCGAGGAGGATCCCGGAGAGGGCCTCGAGCACCTGGCGGTGCGACATCTGCTGGGGTTCACCAGGGACGTGCTCGTCCCCGGTGGTGACCGGCGCGCTGCCGGTCTCGGTGGTCTTGCTCATGAGGGTTCCTTTACGTCAAACAGTCTGTAGGTCGTGCGGCGAGCCGCCCTGCGTCGGGGCAGGCGTCTCGTCCTGGTGGTCGGCGATCGTGCGGGCGAGCGCCGCCATGTGGTCCGTCGCGGCGGACAGCTCGTGGGGGTCCCAGTCGGAGAACATGTCGGTCATGAGCGCGGTGACGTGGTCCTTGAGCTCGTCGACGCGCGCGTGGCCGGTCTCGGTCAGCTCGATCGAGCGCGAGCGGCGGTCGCCGTCGTCGACCGTGCGGCGCACGAGGCCCGCGTCGACCAGCGCGCTGACCTGACGGCTGGCGACCGAGAGGTCGACCCGCAGGTGCTGCGCGGCGCAGCCGACGGAGACCGGCTCGGCCGTCGCGTACAGGTAGCGCAGGATGCCGATGCCTGCCCGGGGCAGGTCCATCGAGCGGGCGAGGCGGGCGCCGATCTCACGCTGGGCCCGTCCGAACTCGTCGAGCGCACGGAGCATGTCCTGCACCGCGTGGCTGTCGATCATGTCTTCTCCTCTGCAACTCCTCCATCCTAAGTTGTTGCTTGCAGAATGCAAGTAGTTTCCGCGAGGTCTTGCTGTGACCTCGCGCACCGATGCCGACACCCGGGGAGGCAGCATCTCGACGCGCGTCGTGCGCCCGCCCGGGGTACCTTTCTGCTCGCCCCTGACCTGCGAGGTCGTCGGCAGCCCCGGCACGGCGACGCAGGTTTCCACCCGCTCCGACAGGCCCGCGGCGCTCATGCCACGCCCACGTCGGCCGATAGGTCACTGATGCACACCACAGCCGCAGGAGCGGGCGGACGACGACCTCGCCGCCCGCGCACCACAGGAGACGCACATGGCACGGATCGAACGACGGACGGTGCTCCAGTTCGCTGCGCTCGCCGCCGCAGCACCCTTCGTCGCCCACGGGTTGAGGACCGAGTCCGCCGTGGCTGACGCCCCGCTCGTCGCGCCGTCCGCCCCGGGCGTCGACGCGGCCTTCGCGTTCCTCGACGCCCTCGTCCCGCTCGCCGAGCCCGTCCTGCCCGGCACGCCCGCACCGCCGGCGAGCCGCGCGCTGCCGCGCAGCTACTCCCGCGGGTACCTCGGATCCATCGGCTTCGACGTCGCGTTCTCCTACGACTGCGCCCTGGTGGTCCTGGCCTACCTCGCCCGCGGCTCCGCGGCAGACGTCGAGCGCGCCACGACCGTCGGCGACGTCCTCGTGACGCTCCAGGAGGGTGACGCCGAGCTCGACGGGCTGTTCCGCAACTCCTACATGGCGAGCCTGTCCGTCGACGACGCCGGGCTGCCCCGGATCGCCTCGCACGCCGCGACCACCGGGAACCAGGCCTGGGTCGGCATCGCGCTGCTCGCGCTGCACTCCGCCGTCGACGACGACAGGTTCCTCGTGGCAGCCCTCCGGCTCGCCCGGACCGTCGTGTCGACCACCTACGACGACCGCGGCCTGCCCGCCTTCTCCGGCGGGCGCGGCGAGGACGGCCGCGTGCTCACCTGGCGCTCGACCGAGCACAACACCGACTGCTACACGTTCTTCAGCGAGCTCGCACGGGTCACCGCCGACGCGGAGTGGGCCGACCGTGCCGCCGACGCGCGCGCCTTCGTCGAGTCGCTGTGGGTGCCCGAGGGCGGGTACTTCCTCGTCGGCACGGTCGACGACGGCGTGACCCCCAACGTGCACCCCATCGCCGAGGACGCGCAGAGCTGGACGTACCTCGCGCTGCGCGACCCCGCCTACGCCGGGTCCCTCGACTGGGCCGCCGAGCACCTCGCCGCGCACGACGGCGACGTGCACGGCGTGACGGTCTGCCACGTGGCGAGCACCGACAAGGTGTGGCTCGAGGGCACGGCGCACCTCGCCGCGGCGCTCACCGTCCGCTCGACCGAGACCGGTGACGCCCACGGCGAGGCCGCGCAGGCCGCGGCGCTCCTCGACTCCGTGTGGCTCGCGCAGGCCTCGGGTCCGTACGCCGACGGCATGGGCGTCCCGTCGGCGTCGTCGGACAACCTCGACTCCGGGTTCGGCGACCTCGTGTACTCGTCGCTGCACACCGGGAGCACCGCGTGGGCGATCATCGCCGCGCTCGGCGCGAACCCCCTGGCCGTGGTCCGTTGACGAGACCGGCACCACGACACCGCCCCTGACCCGGGGCCTGCCGGGAGCCCGTACAGCAGACGACGCGAGGCCCGTCCCCGGTGAGGGGGCGGGCCTCGCGTCGTCAGCGGTGCCGGAGGCGTCAGACCTTGACGTCGTCCTCCATGTCCTCGAGGTCGCGGTTGCGGGTCTCCTTGACCTTGGCGAGCACGAACACGAAGGACAGCAGGGCGAAGGTGCCGTACATGCCGTAGGTGAAGGGCAGGCCGAGGTTCTCGGACAGCGGCGGGAAGCTCACGGTGATCGCGAAGTTCGCGAGCCACTGGGCTGCCGCGGCGATCGCGAGGGCCGAGGCGCGGATGCGGTTGGGGAACATCTCGCCGAGCAGCACCCACACCACGGGGCCCCACGACGCCCCGAAGGACACGACGAACACGTTCGCCGCGACGAGGGCGATGGTGCCCCAGGAGCCGGCGAGCGTGACGTCGTCACCGGAACCGGTCGACTGCGTGAAGGCGATCGCCATCATCACCAGCGACACCGTCATCCCGGCAGACCCGGCGAGCAGCAGCGGCTTGCGGCCGATCTTGTCGACGAGCGCGATGGCGACGAAGGTCACCACCACGTTCGTCACGGCGGTGATGGTCGAGACGGTGAAGGACTGCGAGTCGTCGAAGCCGACCGAGCGCCACAGCGTCGTGGAGTAGTAGAAGATCACGTTGATGCCGACCAGCTGCTGGAACACCGACAGCAGGATGCCGACCCACACGATCGGCAGCAGGCCGAAGCGTGGGCCCTTGAGCGACGCCTGCTTCTCCAGCTTGGCGTCCCGGGTGACCGACGCCTCGATGGCGTCGACCTTCGCGTCGAGGTCGACCGGCCCGAGGACCGAGCGCAGCACGGCGCGGGCCTCGTCGATCTTGCCCTTGCCCACGAGGTAGCGCGGCGACTCGGGGACGGTCAGCGCCACCCACGCGTAGATGCCGGCGGGGACCACCGCGATGAGGAACATCCAGCGCCACGCGTCGAGGCCGAAGAGGCTCGCGCCCATGGCGATCGGGGCGCCGTCTGCGACCGGGCCGGCCGTCTCGGCGAACAGCTGGTCCGAGAGCAGCGCGGCGAAGATGCCGATGGTGATGGCGAGCTGCTGGAGCGACGCGAGACGGCCGCGGATCGCGGTCGGGGAGATCTCCGCGATGTACGCCGGTGTCACCACCGACGCGATGCCGATGCCGATGCCGCCGACCACACGCCAGAGGATGAGGTCCCACACGGCGAAGGCGAAGCCGCAGCCCACCGCCGACACGAGGAACATGATCGCGCCGACGAGCATGACGCGCGGCCGTCCCCAACGGTCCGCCAGACGACCGGCGTACCAGGCGCCGAGCGCACAGCCGAGGAGGGCCACCGCCACGGAGAAGCCGACGAGCGTCGAGCTGAGCTCGAAGTCCTTCTCGATGGCGTCGACGGCGCCGTTGATCACCGAGCTGTCGAAGCCGAAGAGGAACCCGCCGACCGCCGCCGACACGGCGAGGGTGATCGCCTTGCGGTGCGCGGCCTTCGTCTCTGGGCTGTCCGGAGGAGCCTGGCCCCCGTCACCCGCCTTGCCTGACTGTCCTGCCGACGACGTGGTCATCGCTGCCTCCGCTGTGCGTTCGTGGTCACGGCGGTCGGCGGCGCAGGCGTCGCGGCCACAGGACCTCTGGGTGATCTTCACTGTAACGACGCGAGACGATATCGGCGCGAGGAGCAGAACCGTGCACCGGACGGGTGAGGCGATCGTCACGTCGGCCCGGGTGGCGGGATCTCGACGCGGGTGGCCTCGTGGACACCGGGCGCGGCACCGCCGCTGCGCCTGGGGTGGGCCTCACCGGTCTTTGGCGAGGTCCGAGGCCCGGCGGAGCACGGCTGCGGAGGCAGCGGTCCCGGCGCAGACCACCCAGGCCAGACCGCCGACGACCGCCCAGAGGACCGGGACGGCGGGGTCGCGCAGGTGCGTCCCGAGGACGAGTGCTGCGGTGGTGCCCGACGTGACGAAGAAGCCTGCGACGATCATCTGCTCCAGCAGCAGCATCGTCGCGAGGGACCGCCGAGACGTCCCGGAGAGCCGGTACGCCGCGAGCTCGCTCGACCGGAGCCTGCTCAGGGCCAGTGCGGTGAAACCTGCGAGGACGGCGACCGCACCGGGGAGGAACCTCTCGGTGCGGGCCAGGTGTCGTGCGACGACGTCGACGGTCTCGCTGTACGGCGACGTCGCGACCAAGGGCTCGCCGACGAGCTGCAGCTCGGACAGCACTACCTGCCGGGACTCCTGGACCGGCAGGTAGGGGTCGAGCACCACGACGCAGTGGTCGCCCGTGGTCGTCGTGGGGTCGAGTGGGACGCCGAGTGCGGCCCCAGTGGAGATCCCTGCGGGTACCGGTGGACCTAGCGCCGCCTGGAGCACCTGCCCGCTCGCGGTGACGAGCACGATCGACTCGTCGGCGTCGGCGTCGGGCCAGAGCGCCGCGCCGACCACGGCGTCGTGCGTGGTGAGCAGAGGCAGGAGCGTGTCGCTGACCGGCTGGAGCGGTACGAACGAGCCGAGCTCGACAAGGTCGGTCCGCTCGGCGCGTCCGACCAGACCTGCGGCCTGCACCTGGTCGTACCGGGTCAGCCCGTCGCAGGAGGTGCGGCTCACGGTGCTGACGGCATCCGACGCGGGCGGCGTGAGCACCACGACGTTGCGTCCGGCGAGGCCGAGGTCGTCGAGGGTGGAACCGAGCGCGTCAGCCTGGTGCACTACGAGGGCGGTCTGCCCGGCGCCGAGGAGGACCGCCACCGCGAGCACCGGGAACATCCTGGCGGCCGGAGAGAGGACGTTCTTCACCGCCTCGCGGACCAGCATGGTCAGCGACCACCGGTCATGCTGCACGGCTGCGCCTCCGGATGTCGACGGCGTAGCTCGCGGCAGCGATGAGGAGCGGGTCGTGCGTGGCGACCACCACGGTCGCGTCGACGCTCAGCGAGTGGAGGAGTGCGGCGACGACCTCGGTGCTGGCCGCGTCGAGGCTCGAGGTGGGCTCGTCCGCGAGGATGATCGGCTTCGACGACGCGAGGGCCCGTGCGAGGCTCACGCGCTGCAGCTCCCCGCCGGAGAGCGTGCGCGCCAGCGACGACGCACGGTCGGCGAGGCCGACCCGGTCGAGGGCGTCGTGCGCGGTGCGGCGAGCCGCGGGGAGAGGCTGCCCGTCGCCCAGCGGTCCGAGCATGACGTTGTCGAGCGCGCTGCGCGCACCGAGGCAGTTCGCCCCCTGAGGGACCCACGCGACGAGCTCTGGGCTGGGACCGGTGACGGTCCCGTCGTCGACCCGGCGCAGCGAGACGGCCCCTGCGCTCGGGGCGACGAACCCGCTGACGGCGTTGAGCAGGGTGGACTTGCCGCTGCCCGACGGGCCGACGAGCGCGCCGACCTGACCGGGGTGCAGGACCGCCGAGAAGCCGTCGAGGACCACGCGGTCCCCGAAGGCGAAGGACACCGAGTCGAAACGCACCTCCAGCTGTCTCATGCGCAGTCGTCCAGCACGGAGCCGGGGAGCGACCGGGGGTTGCGGACGACGGTCTGGCCGACCAGGTCCGCGGGGACGGAGGCGAGGCCGATCTCGCCGTCGACCGTGGTCGCGTCGGTCAGCGGGATCGCATCGGCGGAGGTGACGACGCCGGTGCTGCGCGTCTCGTCCGTGCTGAACACGCACCGCGTGCCGGCTGCCGTGGTGTAGACGGCGGTGGTGGGCACGGTGCCGCGCACGGGTGCGTCGGGCAGGTGGAGCACGAGGCCGGTGAAGGACTGCGTGGTGTCGTCGGTGGTCAGGTCGACCGTGCCGCGCTCCGCCGCAGAGACGAGGGCGGCATGGAGCGCGTGGACCTCCTCGGGGGCCGGCGCCAGGGAGGTTACGGGGACCTCCTCGTCGGAGAGCAGGAGGGCGAACGGTCCGTCCTTGCCGGCGAGCCGGAGCGTCGACTCGGCGCTGAGGGTGAGCGAGAGCGGCAGCACCGGCCCGGCGATCACCGGGTCACCGAGGGCCACCATCTCCCCGACCGACGTCAGCACCGACTGCACGGACGGCGACCCGGCAGGGACGAACACCACGGACGACGGCTGGAAGACCCCGTCCGCGGGGAACCCGTTGGCGCGCTGGTACGCGGTGATCGCGCGCCGCAGGCTCGGGCTGTACGACGCGCCTCGCCCGAGCGTGGTCTCCGACCCTGCGGCTGCCAGGTAGTCACGCAGCCCTTCGACGTCGGCGCCGGACGTGCCCGGGCCGATCTCGCGGTAGAGCGGCGCCTCGGCCACGTGAGCGCGCAGCACCGCGCCGTCGACGGAGACCACCGCGTCGGTCGGGGCCAGCACCTGCCCGGGCGACGCGTGCACCGCGGTGACGAGCCCGGCCGCCGGGACGACGACGTCGTGGGGGGCCGTGACCTGGAACGTGGCGGTGACGGTCTGGCGGTAGTCGTCCTCCCGCGACCCGACCGTCGCCGTGACCGGCAGCTCTGACTCGACCGACGAGGCCTCCCGTGACGTGGCGAGCGGCACCACGACGGCCAGTGCGAGCACAGGCACGAGCCAGAGCGCGACGAGCGGCGCGGTGAAGGCCAGAGCGCGGAAGAGTCGGGTCCGTGGCGCTGGTGGCGGCGGCCTCTCGGTGCGAGATCGCATGAGTGTCCTTCGTGGGTGTCTAGAGGCCAGGTCAGCAGTCACCGAAGGAGATGCCGTGCTCGTCGAGCTGGGCATTGACCTCTCGTGAGGTGTCCTGCGGTTCGATCCCGCGTTCGAGGAGGCACTTCTTGATGAGCTGCGTGGTGTATGAGAAGTCCTCGTTGGCGAGCTGCCACACAAGGTCGATCTCGGAGAAGTGGTACTCGTAGCAGGGCTCGTACACTCCGGCGCCTGTGGCTGCCTGCGGGAAGGAGTAGTCGTAGACGTTGCCGGTCATCCCGCTGTCGGAGACCTCGTAGCCGCCGTCGGCCATGCAGGCCTGGAACTCGCGGAAGGCCTGCTCGTAGTCGTCGGCGGTGACCTCGCCGGTCTCCACGGCGCGGGTCTGCGCGGCAGACCGTTCAGGCTCGGCAGTTCGTCCGTCCGGCCCGGTGTCCGGCGACGTCGACGAGCAGGACGTCGTGAGCAGCAGCAGGGCGATGAGGAGGCAGGTTTTCATGTGGGTCTCCGGCAGAAGGGAAGGGAGAGAGCTCAGTGCGGGCGAGGGGGGGCGGGCACCCCGTCTGTGGACGGGGTGCCCGCCGGAGATCGACGGGTCGGGTTCAAACCCGCGTCGTAAACGAGTGACCGTAGGGCCAGTGCGCCCTTGTCACGGAGTGCACGGCCGAGAGGACACCCCCGGGTGAGACCGCGACAGAGCGGTGATGGCTCCGCACTCCTGTCTGGTGGATGGTCACGGGATCTCCAGGGCGTCTGAAGTTCGCGTTGACCTGGACGGAACCGCACGCATGGTCTGCCGACTGCCATGTCCTGGCGGAGCTCGTCTGTGTCTGTCCTGCGAACGACGAGTTGACGTTGCAGTTCATCGATCCCGTGCCGGCCTGTGCGCTCGTCATGCCTGCAGCCATCAGTGCGGCTGCCAACGCGAGTGTGATCGTCTTCCGGTGCTTCATCTCTGGTCTCTCCCTTGGAGCTGGAGGGTGGGGTGAGAGCGCGGGGGCGGGGCGGAGCAGGTCTGGTCGGGAGCATCTGTGCGCCCGGTCTCGACCTGCGTCCACCACGGACAACCATCACCTGGGAGGCTCTCGGGCAGTCGGCCTGTCGGACGCTGCTGTGAGTGCCGGTGGACCAGCTGGAGCGCCTGTGCTCGTGGTCCGTGCAGGGGCCCGAGGGCCTCTGTGCCGAGGCGTCGGCTTCGACGCCTTGTCCCATAAGGTGGTTATCAACAATTTGGGTTGTCAAGCAGCTTTACGAGGATAGTGACTCTTCGTACGTTTGGGTGTGCTCACGGTTGGCACCCGACCGTCCCGGGGCGAGACTGGTCTGCATGACTGACTCACCTGGTCCCGTGGGCGGGCGCCCGCAGCCCCGCCGTCCGGCGATGCTCGACCCGCGCGCGGCCGAGGAGATCCCGGGGTCCCTCGACCCGACGCTCCGGGGGGAGATCGCGCACACGACCGCCGCCGCGATCGTGCACCGGGCGCGCGCCAAGGAGGACCCCGAGGTGGTCGACCGCCTGGTCCGGCTCGTCGAGCACGAAGGGCTCGACGTGGTGGCCGGTCTCTGGGCCGACAGCCCGGCCGAGACGTTGCCCGGAGCGCTCTGGCGGCTCTACGTCCTGCGCGAGTGGGTGCGCCGTGACCCGACGACCGTGGCCGAGCGGTTCCGGCTCGGGGTTGACGCTGCGCCCGTGCACGAGGTCGTCGCCGGGGTGGTCAGCCCGCCCGGGCCCTCGGACGTGCGGACCGTTGCCGACGCGGTCCTCTCGGGCGTGTTCGCCGGCGACCTCGCGGTCGCGCTCGAGCGAGCCGCGGCGTTCTGCCGGATCCTGGCGGTCGGGGCGGCCTTCGACGCGGACTCGGTCGACCTCGTCGACAGCGACCGCGGGACCCGCCTGACGCGCGGCGCGGCCTCGCTGACCCGCACCGCCGAAGAGCTCGAGCAGGCCGCGACCATGTGGCGGGCCGACCGACTCGAATGATCGAGCGAGGGCGCGTAGGGTTGTTCTCGACGCCGGGCCACTGTGGCCCCGGGCTCCAACACAAGCCGCTACGAGCGGCCTTCGCGCCGTCAGGCGCTACGTGGTCCGGCGTCCTCGAAGCACGTCCGGACGGAGCTCCCCGGCTCCCTCCAGGCACCTCCCCAGCACCGTCGCCGGGTCGAGGCAGCACCACCTGCGGCCACCGACGGCCCCTCTGCGCGCCGGGCAGAAGTGGGACCTTCGTCTCACCGGCCGGTCGGTCTCCTGTGTGTTCACCGTGAGTCTGCGCCCCGGACACCCGAGAAGTTGTGAGTTCACCTTTTCGCTGCCCTACGCTGGGGACGATCAGTCGATCTCTCGACGTCGCTTCACGGTCGTCACTCACTGTCGGTGAACGTCTCTTTCCCCCCAACGGAGCCTGCTGTGCGCCTGCGCCTCACCCCGCGCGATACCTCGTTCTTCGATCTCCTCGCCGACTCGGCGAGCCACCTCGTCGTCGGTGCGAACCTCCTGAGCGAGCTGCTCGGTGCCGACCGGGCGGGCCGCAAGGCGATCGCCAAGAAGCTGGCCGACGTCGAGCACGCCGCAGACGAGGCGACGCACTCGATCATGCGCCGCCTCAACTCGACCTTCGTCACGCCCTTCGACCGGGACGACATCTCGGGCCTGGCGTCGGCGCTCGACGACTGCATGGACTTCATGGAGGAGGCCGGCGACCTCATCGTGCTCTACAAGCTCGACGAGCTGCCCGCCCGCGTCTCGGACCAGATCCAGGTGCTGCAGCGCTGCGCCGAGCTCACCGCCGACGCCATGCCGCACCTGCGGTCGATGGGTGACCTCACCGACTACTGGGTCGAGGTCAACAGCCTCGAGAACCAGGCCGACAAGATCCACCGCAAGCTCCTCGCGCAGATGTTCGACGAGATCGCCGACCCCATCCAGCTGATGAAGCTCAAGGAGGTCGTCGAGACCCTCGAGCTCGCCGCCGATGCGTTCGAGACCGTGGCGAACATGGTCGAGACCATCGCCCTCAAGGAGTCCTGACTCCGGTGGAGGTCGCGCTCGTAGTTGTCGTCGTCGCGCTCGCACTCAGCTTCGACTACACCAATGGATTCCACGACGCCGCCAACGCGATCGCGACCTCGGTCTCGACCCGTGCGCTGACCCCGCGCGCCGCGCTCATCATGGCGGCTGTGATGAACTTCGCGGGAGCGCTGCTCGGGACCGAGGTCGCCGAGACCATCGCGAAGTCGATCGTCAACCTCGACGGGGCGCCAGACCACACGGCCCTCGTCGTCATCTTGTGCGCCCTCGTCGGCGCGATCACGTGGAACCTCATCACGTGGTGGTTCGGGCTGCCGTCGTCCTCGACGCACGCGCTCATCGGCGGCCTGGTCGGTGCCGGCCTGGCCGGTGGCCTGGGGATCTACGGGTCGGCGATCGTCGACAAGGTCGTCCTCCCGATGATCTTCTCGCCGCTCATCGGCTTCGGCCTCGCGTTCTTCGTGATGGTCGCGGTGCTGTGGATCTTCCGCCGGGCGTCGCCGAGCAAGACGAACCGCCGCTTCCGGATCGCGCAGACCGCTTCCGCAGCAGCGATGGCGCTCGGCCACGGCCTCCAGGACGCGCAGAAGACCATGGGTGTCATCTACATGGCGCTGCTGACCGTCGGCTTCGCGAACGCGGAGGACGGCATCCCCCTGTGGGTCAAGCTCGCCGCCGCCGCGGCGATCTCGCTCGGCACCTACTCGGGCGGGTGGCGCATCATGCGGACCCTCGGCCGCAAGATCATCGAGCTCGACCCCGCCCGCGGTTTTGTCGCCGAGTCGGTGTCGGCCGTGGTGCTCTACGTCAACGCCTTCGTGCTGCACGCACCGGTGTCCACCACCCACACGATCACCTCGGCGATCATGGGTGTCGGCGCGACCAAGCGCCTCTCGGCCGTGCGCTGGGGCGTCGCCAAGAACATCGGCATCGCGTGGGTCCTCACCATCCCGGCCGCCGCGCTCGTGGCCGCGATCATGTACTGGATCCTGCACCCGATCCTCGGCTGACACGGTCCGACCTGGCAGTGCAGAAGAGGCCCGTCGCTCTCGCGACGGGCCTCTTCTTCCGTGCTGGTGGTGCTGGTGGTGCGGGTCCTGCTGGTGCGGTCGCCCGCTCCGGGTCAGGCCTGCTGGCGCCTGCGGGCCACGAGCAGCCCACCACCGACCAGGGCGAGAGCCGCGAGGACCGCGAGGCTCAGGACGTCGCCACCGGTCGAGGCGAGACCGTCGCCCGACCCGGCACCCGCGCCCGAGCCGTCGGCGGCGAGGACAGTGAGCGCTGCGCTCACGTCGATGCCGTCACCGAGGACACGGATCGTGTGGTCCCCGACCGCGGTGGCGAGGGGGATCGTCACCGTGAGCGTCCCGGCGCCGTCGGCGTCGAGCACGAGCGAGCCGAGGAGGACGGGCTCGGAGTTGAGCCACACCTCGGTCGCGAGTCCCGGCGTGCCACCCTCGACGCGGACGTCGAGGGTCCCGCCCGCGACGACCTCGGTCGACGAGAGCGTCACGGTCGGCTCGGAGCCCTGTGCGCCGAGGGCGACCGGCAGGACCGCGACGGTCCCGCTGGGTGCCGCCGTGAAGGTGAGCTCGGAGGCGACGACGCCCTCCGGGACCGTGAGCTCGACCGTGGCCGAGCCGTCGGTGACCGTGGCCGTGCCGACCTCGGTCTCGCCGAGGGTGGCGGTGACCGTGGTGTTCGCCGGGGACCCGAGGCTTCGCAGGTCCAGACGGTCGAGGGTGACGGTGGTGGTCAGCCCCGGGGTGAGGGCCAGGCCCTCTCCCGCGACGACCTCGGCACCCGAGACCTGCACGCCGGAGCGCGCGTAGCTCGGCGCGACGGGGGAGTTGTCCTGCAGGTACTGGACCCAGCCCTCCCAGTCGAGCAGACCGGTGTTGACCGTCTCGGAGGCGTCCGCGAAGACCCGGAAGTTGTCCCCGCCGGAGGCGAGGAACGAGAAGGTCCCGATGCGGTAGTCGGCAGCCAGGTCGATCGGCTCGCCGTCGATGGTCACGGAGCGGACCACCCCGACGGTGAGCGTGGGGTCGGCCGGGTCGGGGACCTCGTCGTAGGTGTAGCTGACGTTGTCCGACAGCCCGAGCTGCAGGTACGGCCGCGAGGGGACCTCACCGTCGGCGGTGCGCTGCCACTGCTGCTCGAGCATCGTGACGACCTGCTCGCCCGAGAGCGTGACGATGGTCAGGTCGTTCGCGAACGGCAGGACCGCGAGGGCCTCGGCGAAGGTCACGACACCGTCGGAGCCGTAGAGGAGCTCCTCGCGGAGACCGCCCGAGTTCACCACGCCGAAGTCCGGCGCGGCCGGGAGCGCGGAGAGGCTGTCCCGCAGGGCGTTGCCGACCAGGGTCCCGAGGGTCGAGGCCTCGGCGCGGTCGTCGCGCTCGCCGCCGGTGTAGGCACCGTCGACGACGGAGCCGCCCGCGAAGGCGGTCGTGATGTCGGCCGTGACCGAGCCGACCGGCTGCGAGCCGATCTCGTCGGCGTAGGCGACCGCGTCGGCGACGATCCGCTCGACCTCGGCGACACGCGGGTACGTGGCGACCAGGGTCTCCTCGGGCGTCGTGGTGCGCGGCACGTTGACGGCCGTGTAGTCGACCACGTCACGGGACTCGAGGTCCACGTCGAGCGTCACCTTGCCGAGGAACTCGCCGTACGACCCGGTCTGCAGGATCGGACGGGTCGAGCCGTCGGTGGTCCCGGGGACGGGAGCGTCCCAGGCGTACTGCTTGTGGGTGTGCCCGGTGAAGATGACGTCGACCGCGGGCGAGGTGCCCGTGACGATCTTCGCGAAGGCGCCGCCACCGGCGACCTCCTCCGCGAGGGTCGCGCCGTCGGGCGTGCCCGCTCCGGCGCCCTCGTGGTACTCGGCCACGATGACGTCGGCCTCGCCGTTGCTCTCGTCGCCGTCGGTCAGCTGGGCCGCGACGCGGTTGACCGCGTCGACGGGGTCGCCGAACTCGAGGTCGGCGATGCCGGCCGGCGTCACCAGCGACGGCGTCTCCTGCGTGACGACGCCGATCACGGCGACGCGGACCCCGTCGACCTCGTGGATGCTGTACTCGTCGAGAGCAGGCTCCCTGGTGCCCTTGGTGTAGACGTTCGCACCGAGGTACGGGGCGTCGAGGGCCGTGGACACACGACCGGTGAGGTCGTCGAAGCCCTTGTCGAACTCGTGGTTGCCCACGGCGCTGGACGCCAGCTCGAGGGTGTTGAGGACGTCGATGGTCGGCTGGTCCTGCTGGATCGCCGACGTGAACAGCGACGCACCGATGTTGTCGCCCGCGGAGAGGAACAGGGTGCTGTCCTCGCCGGCTGCGGCGCGCTCCTCCTCGACGGTCCCGGCGAAGGCCACCGTGGACGGACCGCTGCCGTCCTCGCCGGACAGGCCGATCCGGCCGTGGAAGTCGTTGATGTTGAGCAGGGTGAGGGTGGTCTCCGTCGCCTCGGCCGCGGGCTCGCCGGCGGTGAGGCCCACGACCACCGGGTCGTGGTCGGAGGACCGGAACGCGTCAGCGCGGTAGAAGTCGCCGGCGGTCACGTTGAAGCGCGAGTACTCGAGGGCGATCGACTCGGGAGCGTTGATCTCCCAGACGTCCGAGCCGGTGAAGCGCTCGGCGGCCGACTCGTTGAGCAGCACGTGGTCGAGCGAGCCGTTGAGCCCCTGGTAGGAGTAGGTGAGCTCACCACGGCCCTCGAGCGTCGTCGCGTCCTGGTAGCCCGCCCCGTAGAGGTGCAGCAGCGGGTCCTCGTGCGTGTAGGCGTTGAAGTCGCCCAGCAGCAGGACGTCCTCGACCGGGACGCCGGCCTCGGCGGAGACGGCCGGGAGGGCGGTCTCGTCGACCCACGTCGCCAGCGCGGTCGCCTGAGCGGTGCGCGCTGCGTTCCAGGCACCCTGGCCGAGGTCGCGCTCGGCGCCCGAGGCACCGCCCGCGGACTTCGACTTGAAGTGGTTCGCCACGACGAAGAACGGCTTGCCGCCGTCAGCAGGCTCGAAGGCCTGCCCGATGGGCTCGCGGGCGTTGACGAAGGTCTGCCCGGCGCCGCTGAGGGTCCCGAGCGCGTGCGACTCGCCGACGGGGGTCACGGCTGCCGTCTGGTAGATGATCGCGCCGGAGATGACGTCCTGGTCGGCGACGGCCGGCAGGTCGGCGGGGGACTCGACGAAGGCCCAGCGGTCCTCGCCGGCCTCCGCGTTGAGCGCGGCCACGAGCGTGCCGACGGCCTCGTCGGGAGCCTCGCCGAGCGCTGCCGAGTTCTCGATCTCCATGAGACCGACGACGTCGGCGTCGAGACGGGTGATGGCGTCGACGATCTTGTCCTGCTGACGCTCGAGGTTGTCGGCGTCCCACGCACCGCGCGGGCCGTTGCCCGGGCAGGTGTTCGTGGTGATGCCCGCGCCGGTGCGGTCGGTGTACGAGGAGCACCCGGTGACGGTGGAGCCGGTCGTCGTGAAGTAGTTGAGCACGTTGAACGCGGCCACGGTCACGTCGGCGTCACCGATGGCGGCGGTGTCCGGCGCCGCAGGACGCTCGCCCGAGAAGACGACCGGGTAGGCGTCGACGTCGGCCGGGGTGACCTGCGAGGTCGGGTTGAGCTTCCAGGTCCCGTTGCGGAAGTCGACGACCACCGGGTCGGTGAACTCGACCGAGGCCCCGACGCGGACGGTGCCGTCGGCGGTGACGTACGGCGGGACGCTCGCGTTGTTCGGCGAGCTGAGGTAGTTCCACGACGCGCCGTCGTCGAGCACGACACCGCGGGCTGCGTTGTCCGCGACCACGGCGTCGTGAGCAGGCGTGCCGTAGGGCGCGACGTCGGTCGGCTGCAGCAGCGGGCTGTCACCGACGGCCAGGCCGACCTCGCCGTACTGGTGGGTGGTGTACGTGTTGGTGACCGTGAAGCCACCCTGCGGCAGCACGAGCATCGACTCGAGGGACTCGCGCCCCGCGTCGGTCGCGGGCCACGCGCACTCGGCGGCGACGGGGGCTGCGCCCTCGGCGGTGCCCGGTGCGACGGTCGGTGTGGCGATCTGGGTGAGCCCGTCGTACTCGCCGGCGACACCGGTCACGTCGACGTAGTCGCCGACGGCGACGGTGGGTGCGCTCGCGGTGTAGACGAACAGCGCGGAGGACGCCTCGCCCTCGGCGGGGCAGGTGAGACCGGTGCCGGCCTCCTGGATGACGAAGCCGTTGTAGCCACCGGTCGGGTAGGACGCGGTGACGTACCCGGAGGTCGAGACCTGCTGGTCGAGGTAGGGCGTCGCGGGACCGGTGCCCTGGATCTGGGCGATGGTGAGGTCACCGGCGTCCTCCGGCGGCGGCGGTACGGGAGGACCGTCGCCGTTCGAGTTCACCGGGGTCGGCGCGCCGGCGACGAAGTCGGCAGCGTTGTCGCCGGTGTTGGCGAAGTCGGTCCGTGAGGCCGAGGTGGTGGCGCTGAGGACCGGTGCGGGCGCCGTGCCTGCGAAGGTCGCCGCCGTGCCGTAGCCGACGAGGTCGACGACCGCGGGGTCGGTCGCGCACGCCGTGGGTGCGCACACCAGGGGGTCGGTGCTCGACACGAGCGCGAAGGTGCCGTTCGCGGCACCGGCCGGGATGTCCGCCTGGGCGTCGGGCGTGGGCAGGTCGAGGGTGCCGCCGGCCCCGGGGGCCAGCTGGACGAGGTAGGAGCCCTTGGCGGGGATCTCGCCGGTGAGCGGGGCGCTCTGGGAGCCGGCGGTGAAGCCGCTGCCCGCGGCCGCGTACCTGATGCTCCAGCCGTCGACGGTGACGGGCTGGTCGGTCGTGTTGTGGAGCGTGACGAAGTCGTTCTTCAGGGTGGCGCCGCTGTTGCCGCCACCGCCGTACACCTCGTCGATGATGACCGCTGCGGAGGGTGACACCGCTGCCTGGCTGGGTAGCGCCAGGAGTGGTGTCGCACCGAGGGCCACGGCGATCGCCGCACCCCCGGCCAGTGATCGTGATCTCATGGTGAGCCGTTCTCTTCGCGTGGGACCTGGATGGTGCGTCCATGCGACCAGACCGGGATCTCTCGCTGGTGACCATGAGGTTTCCAGCGGGTGAATACCGGGATCTGAGACGCAGGTCAGACCTGATCGGCGCGAACGAGCCGTTCATGACGCGCGGTCGGACGGGTTTCACCCTGTCAGCACTTTCCCAGATTCGGAAGATGGTGCTTCTGAGACCCGTGTGCTAATCACGCGCGCGGGCGTCCGACGTCCGGCGACGACGCGTCCGGCACGGGTGCGCAGGCACGACGACCACCCGGCCCACCGAGGCGCGACCGGGTGCTGACGAGTCCTGAGGAGGTGGCCTACTCGAACCGGCTGGGGTCTCCCAGACCCACCCGGACGACCTCGGGGGCACCGCTCGACCAGTCCACGACCGTCGTCGGCTCGGTGCCGCAGTCGCCGCCGTCGACCACGACGTCGACGACGTGGTCGAGCTCTTCCTTGATCTGCCACCCGTCGGTCGGCTGCGTCTCGCTGTCCGGGAGCAAGAGCGTGCTCGACAGCAGCGGTGCACCGAGCGCGCGCACGAGCGCGAGGGCGACGGGGTTGTCGGGGATGCGCACGCCGACGGTCTTCTTCTTCTCGTGGGCGAACCGGCGCGGCACCTCCTTGGTCGCCGGGAGGATGAACGTGTAGGCCCCCGGCGTCGACGACTTGATGGCACGGAAGGCCGAGTTGTCGAGCCGCACGAACTGCCCCAGCTGCGCGAAGTCCGCGCACACCAGCGTGAAGTGGTGCTTGGCGTCCAGGTGCCGGATCCGGCGGATGCGGTCCGCGCCCGTGTGGCTGTTGAGAGAGCACCCGAAGGCGTACGAGGAGTCCGTCGGGTAGACGACCAGCGCGTCGTCGCGGAGCATCTCCGTGACCTGCGCGACGAGGCGCGGCTGCGGGTCCTGCGGGTGGATGTCGACGTATCGAGCCATGCCACGACGATAGGGGACGGCGCGCCCGCCCGCACCAGGGTGCTGGTGCCCCCGCCCGCACGAGAGGCGCTAGTGCAGGGGCGGGCGGACGTGCTCCACGCCGACGACGCGCGGGCCCTTGGCCGTCTGGGTCACGTGCGTCACGAGCATCTCGCCCGGCTCGAGGAACGGGTCCTTGGTGGGCAGCGCGGAGGCGACCGAGCGGCGCGAGTGCTGCCCGAGGACGTCGAGGACCGTGGGCAGCACCGGGCGGTGCGTGCACAGCACCGTCGGCTCGGCCGACTCGAGCAGCGACCGGACCACGGCCGCGACGCGGCCCGGCGAGCGCTCGTGGTCGCTCTCCGTGAGGTGCTCGTTCGACTCGGTGTCGAGCCACGCCGCCCGTGCGTAGGGCGCCATGGTCTCCGAGCAGCGTCGCCACCGGCTGGTGACGACCGTGCTGATCCCGAAGGCGGCCAGCACCGGGACGAGCGCCGCGGACTGCGCGTGCCCGGTGGGCGTGAGCGGCCGGTCCGTCTCCGTCCCGTGCCACGAGGACCTGCCCTGTGCCTTGCCGTGCCGCGCGATGACCAGCGCCGTCGTCGCCAGCCGACCCTTCTCGTGCTCGGCGACGAGCGCCGCGAGGGGGATGCGGTCGGCGGTGCGCGTCAGTGCCGCCCGGGCGGCGTCGACGTCCATCCACTTCTTGGCGTCGATCTCAGCCGGGTCGACCGGGGGCACCGGGGCGCGGGCCGCGAGGGCCGGGGCCACCGCCCCCGTCGTCGCCGCCCAGTAGTGCACGCGCTTCACGGCGCCGTCCGGGGTCAGGTACTGCAGGCCGGGCAGCGGCAGGCCGAGGGTCACGGGGCGCCCGGTCTCCTCGGCGACCTCGCGGGCCGCGGCCGTCGGCAGCGTCTCGCCCGGGTCGAGCTTGCCCTTGGGCCACGACCAGTCGCCGTAGCGCGGCCGGTGGATCAGCAGCACCTGGAGCCGCTCGTCGCGGACCCGCCAGACGAGCGCCCCGGCCGACTCGATGACCGGTGTCTTGTCCGTCGCCGTGTCGCTCACGCCGGTGGCCCCACGGACCCGGAACGGAGGGGTCGTCGGGGCGTCGACCCTCATCGGCCGAGGACCATCCGACGACGCTGACGCACGATGAGGTCGTGCTGGACGTCGCCGAGAGGCTGGCCGTCCTCGTCCAGGTGGTGCCGGGTCCACGTCCCGTCGGCCGCGAGGTGCCACGAGGCCGACTCGGGAGACATCGAGGCGTCGATGAGGTCGACCAGCCCGTTGATCTGCGTCTCGTCCGTCAGGCGCACCAGGGTCTCGACCCGTCGGTCGAGGTTGCGGTGCATGAGGTCGGCCGACCCGATGTACACCTCGGGGCCGCTCGCCGGCCCCTCGGCGATCGCCGGGCCGGAGGAGTTGGCGAAGGCGAAGATCCGCGAGTGCTCGAGGAACCGACCGAGGATCGACCGCACCCGGATGGTCTCGCTGAGCCCCGGGACACCCGGGCGCACGGCGCAGATGCCGCGCACCACGAGGTCGACCGGCACGCCCGCCTGCGACGCGCGGTAGAGCGCGTCGATGGTGGCCTCGTCGACCACGGAGTTGACCTTCATCTTGATCCACGCCGGCTTGCCCTCGCGCGCGGCGGCGGCCTCGCGGTCGATGCGCTCCACGAGCCCCGAGCGCACGGAGCGCGGGGCGACGAGCAGCCGGTGGAACCGGGACTGGGGCGCGTAGCCGCTCAGCTGGTTGAACAGGCGGGTGAGGTCCTGGCCGACGTCGGGGTCGCAGGTGAGCAGGCCGAGGTCGGTGTACAGGCGCGCCGTCTTCGGGTTGTAGTTGCCTGTCCCGACGTGGCAGTAGCGCCGCAGGCCGTCCGGCTCCTGGCGCACCACGAGCGACAGCTTGCAGTGCGTCTTGAGGCCCACGATGCCGTAGACCACGTGCACGCCGGCCTGCTCGAGCTTGCGGGCCCACGAGATGTTGTTCTGCTCGTCGAAGCGCGCCTTGATCTCGACCAGCGCCAGCACCTGCTTGCCGGCGTCGGCGGCCTCGATGAGGGCGTCGACGATCGGGGAGTCGCCCGAGGTGCGGTAGAGCGTCTGCTTGATGGCCAGGACGTCGGGGTCGGCCGCCGCCTGCTCGAGGAAGGTCTGGACCGACGTCGAGAACGAGTCGTACGGGTGGTGCAGCAGGACGTCGCGCTCGCGGATCGCCGCGAAGATGTCCGACGGCGTCGCGCTCTCGACCTCGGCGAGGAACCGGTGGGTGGTCGGCACGAACCGCGGGTACTGCAGGTCCGCGCGGTCGATGTCCGCGATGAGGTTGAGCCCGGTGAGGTCGAGGGGCGCCTGGAGCGTGTAGACCTCGTCCTCGACGACGCCGAGCTCGCGGATCAGCAGCTGGCGGATGCGCGGGCTGATGCCCTCGGCGAGCTCGAGGCGCACCGGCGGTCCGAACCGGCGGCGCAGCAGCTCCTTCTCCATGGCCTTGAGGAGGTTCTCGGCGTCGTCCTCCTCGACCTCGACGTCCTCGTTGCGCGTCACCCGGAAGGTGTGGTGCTCGAGCACCTCCATGCCCGGGAACAGGTGGTCGAGGTGGTGGGAGATGATGTCCTCGAGCGGCACGAAGGACGTCGGCCCGGTCCGTGTGGCCTGCGTGCTCGGCGCGCTCGGACGGCCCTTGGCGTCCACGGCGATGAACCGGGGGAGCAGCGGCGGGACCTTCACGCGCGCGAAGTGCTCCTTCTTGGTGGTCGGGTTGAGCACGACCACCGAGAGGTTGAGCGAGAGCCCCGAGATGTACGGGAACGGGTGCGCAGGGTCCACGGCCAGCGGCGTGAGCACCGGGAAGATCTGCTTGCGGAAGAACTTGTGCAGGCGGTCCTGCTCCTGCTGCGACAGGTCCTCCCAGCGCACCAGCGTGATGCCCTCGGCGCCGAGCGCCGGCTGCACGTGCTCGGAGAACGCCTTGGCGTGGCGCGCCATGAGGTCGTGCGCCCGCGTGCCGATGGCGTCGAGCACCTGGCGCGGGGTGAGGCCGGACGCGGCCGTGACCGCGAGGCCGGTCGCGATGCGGCGCTTGAGGCCGGCGACGCGCACCATGAAGAACTCGTCGAGGTTCGACGCGAAGATCGCCAGGTACCGCACCCGGGCCAGCAGCGGCTGCGCCTCGTCCTCGGCGAGCTCGAGGACCCGCTCGTTGAAGGCGAGCCACGACAGCTCGCGGTCGCCGAAGCGGTCGTCGGGCAGCGGCTCGAGCTCGGCGCCGGACGCGACGGTCTCGCGCTCGCCGATGTGCTCGGCGATGTGCGCCGCGAGCTCGGGGTCGATCGGTGCCGAGCCCGGCGAGGGCGTGACGGGTCCGGTCCCAGGGGTGCGCCGAGAGGTCGCGGTCGATTCGCTCATGGGATCATCGTGGCACCTGTTGGTGAACTCTGGGTGCTCACAGGCCAGATCGGTGAGTCACGGCACGTCGAGCGGGGTGCTAGGCGGTCGCGTCCGACGGCCGGGCCATCTGGACGTCGACCGTGGCGCGCGTGAAGCCCGCCGCGGTGTAGGTGCGGATCGCCACGGTGTTGTCGCCCTCCGTGTAGAGCTCGACCACCTCCACGCCCACCTCTCGCAGCCGGTCCAGGCCCGCTGCCGTCAGCGCCGTCCCGAGGCGCAGGCCCTGGGCCGACGGGTCGACGCCCAGCGCGTAGATCTCGCCGACCCGAGGAGCGTCCTGCGGCTGGTCGGCCGGGACCTTCAGCCAGCAGAAGCCGACCAGGTCCCCGTCGCGCTCGGCCAGCAGGAACGACCCGGCGTCGAACCAGGGCTCGGCGACGCGGGCCGCGAGGTCCGTCTGGGTGAGGCGCCCCTGCTCCGGGTGGGACGCGAAGGCCCGTGCGTTGACCGCGAGCCACGCCGCGTCGTCCTCGCCCGGCCGGAACGCGCGCAGGCTCACACCCGGTGCGAGCGGCGCGGCAGGTGCGGACTCGGGCGTGCTGGTGCTGCCGTCGAGCGGGAGGTGCATCTTCCACAGCTCACGGACCACCACGAGCCCCGTGCGTGCGGCGAGGCTCCGCGCGGCCGGGAGGTCGCCGTGCGCCCAGACCGACAGCACGCGGCCCTCGGCGTCCATGAGCTCGAGGGCGTGCTCGAGCAGCGCGGTCCCCACGCCGTGGTGCCGTGCGAAGGGGTGCACCACGAGCTCGGCGCTCGCGGTCCCGGGAGCACCTCGGTCGACCTGGGCGTAGCCGGCGAGGTCGTCGGCGGCGCGGACCATGAGGTGCGTGGTCGGGGCCTCGGCGTCGAGGAGCCGCAGCAGCGGCTGCTCGGAGAGCGGTGCTACCTGGTCGACGTGCTCGGCCGCGCGGGCCAGCCGGTGGACGGCCTGGGCGTCGGCTGCGGTCAGGGGGCTGGTCTCGACGTCGATCTCGCTGTGGTCCACCCCCTGATTCCATCACGGGCACGGTGGCTGGTGCCGGACGCGCGCCCGCGGAGGGGCACACCCGCAGCGGGCACACTCACAGCCGGCGCACGGGGAGCCCAGGCCCCGCGCCCAGGAGCGGGGGCCAGCCTCGTCGCATGAGCACAGACGACACCACCCAGCCCCAGCCCCGCTACCCCGGACCGGCAGTCCCGCCGGTGCCCGCGCCGCCCGACACGACCCAGCCGCTCCCTCCCGTCTCTCAGGTTCCTCAGGAGCTCCCTCACGAGGCCCCCGACCCGCTCCCCGCTCAGGCGGCTGTCCCGACGACGGAGCCGACGACCGACCAGGCGACGCACGCGGCGTACCTCAACAGCTCGGCCGGTGCCCGCCCGGACGGACGGCGCCGTGCCGGTGCCGGTCTCGCGATCGGCGGGGTCGCCGCGGCGGGTGCGCTGTTCGTCGGCGGGCTGCTGGTCGGGTCCGCGACGGGCGACGACTCCGGAGACGACGGGACCAGCGCCGTCGCGGCACCCGCCACGGGAGCCGCGACCGGTGGTGGGGCCGGGTCGGCCGCGGGCGGCACGGCCCCCGACCCAGCGACGGACGGCACGGCTCCAGACGGCACTGCTCCCGACGGCACCGCTCCCGACGGCACCTCCGGTGGGGCTGCTCCCGACGGCGGCATGCTGCCCGGCGGGCTCACCTCCGGGGAGGTCACCGGCATCTCCGACGGCACGCTCACGGTGACCCTCGCCGACGGCACCGAGATCACGGTGACGACCACGGACAGCACCACCGTGACGACCACCGAGGTCGCGGACGTCTCGGCGCTCGCGGTCGGCGACACGGTGACCGTCACGGGCGAGACGGCCGCGGACAGCTCCGTCGCGGCGACCAGCATCGCGGAGGGCGAGGCCGTGACCGGTGGGCCCGGTGCCTTCGGCGGCCCGGGCGGTGCAGGAGGCGCCGGTGGCGGAGGGGGAGGCCCGCAGGGCACCCTCGAGCCGAACGCGACGACCGACGGGAGCGCGGGCTAGCGTCAGCCGCCGACGAGCATGGCCAGCACCCGGACCACCGGCGCCACGTCGTAGCCGTGCCGGTCGACCCGGGTGACGCGGGAGACCGAGACCGTCCGTGGCTGCTCGCCGATCGCGTAGGACCAGGCAGAGGGCGACCCAGGAGACGACGACGCCCGGGCCCCGGGGGCGTCCCCAGGGCCCGGGCGTCGGGTACGTCAGCCGCGCTCGAGGTGCCCGTAGCGGTGGCGGGTCTGGGACACTGCCTGCTCGCGGACCACCGTCATGAGCTCGCGACGACCGCTCGCGACGACAGGTGCGTCGAGCACGGTGACCGACCCGACGTGCGACGCGGCCGCCTCGCGGAGACCAGGCTCGGAGCCGACGACGCGGATGCGCCCCTCGACCTCGCCCGCGGCGACGCGCGCGGCGAAGGCCGCGGCGTCCTCGACCTCGGCCGAGCTGACCGTGACCGGCACGCCCGCCACGGACGCCGCGTGCAGCACGCGGTCGGCCTCGATGTCGACGGCGTCGGCCGCGACGCGCACCGTGAGGGTCGGGACGGGGCGGTAGCGGAGCACGTTGGACTCCGAGTCGAGACCTGTCGGGTCGTGCTCGACGCCCATCTCGCGCTCCCACCACGCCGCGTCGTCGGCCGCGGCCCACGCGAGCCACTCCTCCGGTGCGGACGTGCGGTCGGGGACGGAGGCGTCGTCCGACCAGTCGCCGAACTGCGCGACGTAGCTCGGGCCGCCGGCCTTGGCACCCGGTCCGACGACCGACGCCTTCCACCCGCCGAAGGGCTGGCGCTGCACGATCGCCCCGGTGATGTGGCGGTTGATGTACGCGTTGCCCACCTGGACGTTCTCGAGCCAGTGCGCGATCTCCGCCTCGTCGAGGGAGTGGATCCCACCGGTGAGGCCGAAGGACACCGCGTTCTGCACCTCGAGCGCCTCGTCGAGCGTGTCGACACGGACGATACCCAGCACGGGGCCGAACACCTCGGTGAGGTGGAACCACGAGCCGGGCTGGACGCCTGCCTTGACGCCCGGCGTCCACAGGTGGTCGGTCCCGGGGACCTCGCGCGGCTCGACCACCCAGCGCTCGCCCTCGTCGAGGGTCGTCAGCGCACGGTGCAGCTTCTCGCCCGGCTCGACCGTGAGCGGACCCGTGGTGGTCGCGAGCTCGGTCGCGGGTCCGACGGCCAGGGACCGCACGGCGTCGACCAGCTGGCGGTGCAGACGGGCGGAGCGCCCGACGGCGCCGACGAGGACGAGGAGCGACGCCGCCGAGCACTTCTGCCCGGCGTGGCCGAAGGCCGAGCGCACGATGTCCTTGACCGCGAGGTCGATGTCGGCCGCCGCGGTCACGACGAGCGTGTTCTTGCCCGACGTCTCCGCGAAGACGTGCAGGTCGGGGCGCCACCCCGCGAAGAGCTCGGCCGTCTCGATCGAGCCGGTGAGCACCACGCGCGACACCTCCGGGTGCGTGACGAGACGACGCCCGACCTCGCCCTCGTCGGCCGAGACCAGCTGCACGAGGTCTGCCTCGTAGCCGTGCTCGACGAGCGCGCGCCGGATCGCGTCGACACCGACGGCCGCGCAGCGCGGCGTCACGTGCGACGGCTTGATGATCACGGGGGAGCCGGCGGCGAGCGGGCCGAGGACCGAGCCGAGCGGGATCGCGACCGGGAAGTTCCACGGCGGTGTGACCACGGTGAGCCCCTCGGGCGTGAAGGTCGCGCCGGGCACCTCGTCGAGCTGCGCGGCAGACTCCGCGTAGAACGCGGCGAAGTCGACGGCCTCGCTGACCTCGGGGTCGGCCTCGCCGACGGTCTTGCGGGCCTCGTGGACCATGGTGCCGACGAGGTCCGTCCGAGCCTCCTCGAGCAGGCGGGCTGCCGTGAGGAGCACCTCCCGGCGCTGGGCGCCGGTCGTGGCGCGCCACGTGCCCGCGACCTCGGCGGCCCGGGCGACGACGGAGTCGACGTCGGCGGGGACGGCCAGCACGGTCGCCTCCGGGACCGACGCGGCGAGCCGTGCGGCGGTCTCGGGGGACACGACGACGTGCGCCCAGGCACGCGCCGACTCGACCGCGGGGTCGGTGTCGGGCGCGTTGACGAAGGGCTGGCCCGCGACGAGCGTCGCGGGGGCAGGGCGCTCGGCACGGCGAGGCGTCGTCGAGACCGTCTCGCTCGCGGCGACCGAGTCGCGGAACGCCTGCTCCTGGTGGTCCATCGGCGTGCCGCCCTCGGCGTGCTCGCCCGAGGTCTCGTCACCGGCGAACAGGGCGTGCACGAAGTTCTGCGAGGCCGAGTTCTCCTCGAGGCGGCGCACGAGGTACGAGACCGCGACGTCGAAGTCCTTCTTGGCCACGACGGGCGTGTAGAGCACCACCTGGCCGACGGCGTCACGCACGGCACGCGCCTGCGCCGGGGCCATGCCCTGGAGCATCTCGACGTCGAGCGCCTCGCTCACGCCGCGGTCGGAGGCCATGAGGTGCGCCAGCGCCACGTCGAAGAGGTTGTGGCTGGCGACGCCGATGCGCACCGCGTCGGTCCGCGCCGGGTCGAGCGCGCGGTCGAGGACGCGCACGTAGTTGGCGTCGACGTCGGGCTTGGTGTCGTACGGCGCCTGCTCCCAGCCGTGCAGCTCGGCGTCGACCTTCTCCATGGCGAGGTTGGCGCCCTTGACGAGACGCACCTTGACGCGTGCGCCGCCCGCGGTGCGACGGGCCGTCGCGGCCTCGGTGAGGACGTCGAGCGCCGCGCCCGAGTCCGGCAGGTAGGCCTGCAGCACGATGCCCATCTCGAGGCCGAGCAGCTCCGGGTCCTCCATGAGCCGCAGGAACACCGCGACCGTGAGGTCGAGGTCGTGGTACTCCTCCATGTCGAGGTTGATGAAGGTGCCGCGCTCCTTGGCCGCGAGGTACAGCGGGCGGACGGTCTCGAGGACGCGCTCCGTGCTGTCCGCGGTGTCCCAGGTGGACAGCTGCGACACGACGGCCGAGGTCTTGACCGACACGTAGCTGATGTCGGGGCGGGCGATGAGCGCGAGGATGCGCTCGGCACGGTGGCCGGCCTCCTGCTGGCCGAGGACGGCCTCGCCGAGCAGGTTGATGTTGAGGCGGAAGCCGTCGGCCGTGGCCTTGGCGATGTGCTTGGCCAGGCGTGGTCCGTCGTCGACCACGAGGTGCCCGACGAGCTGGCGCAGCCGGGTCCGCGCGGCGGGGACGACGACACCGGGCAGCAACGGTGCTGCGATGGTGCCGGCGGTGACCAGCAGCCTGTCGACGGGGTTGAGGAACGCTCCCGGTGCCGAGGCGACGGAGCGGAGCTCGGCCAGCTCGTGGGCGGCGACCTGGAGGTCGTCGGGACGGGCCACCCGGTCGACGAACCGGACGGCGAACTCGAGGCCGGCAGGGTCGGAGACCAGCTGCGCGAGGCGGTGGGTGGTGCGGCGCTCTGCCGCTGTCTGACCAGCGGCTGTGGCCGCCATCCACGTGCGCGCCAGGGTGGCGGCGTCGTCCGTGAGCTGAGTGAGAGAGAGGGACATGGCACCAGTGTGAAGGACGCGCAGGGGTGCGCGGAACACAGCACGCGCGGTGCTGCCTGCGCGGCCTCCTCGGACCCTCGGGCTCGAGGCGCCCGGCGCCCCTCAGCCCTCGCCGACCACCCGGTCGTGCACGGCGCGCAGCGACGACGCGGCGACCGAGAACGCGCCGTTCGAGGGGTCCACGTGCAGCACCGCGACGCCGGCCTCGACGAGCGCCTCGACGTAGCCCACGACGGCGTCGGTCGGCACCGCGACGACGGTCGGGGCAGCCGCGCGCTCCTCGGCCGGGACCGTCTCGTCCTCGGGCAGCCGTGCGGCGAAGGCCGAGGCCCGGGCCGCCGAGGTGAAGGCCACGAGCGTCGGCCCGGCGTCGTGCTTGACGGCGAGCGGCGTCTGCGAGGGTCCACGGGGCACGAAGTACCAGTGCTGGAGGCCGAACACCGCCTCCCACAGGGCCGACTGGGCCGCGGCGTCGCCCGGGGTGGCGCGGGCGCTGGCGGCGAGCTCGTCGACGATGGTCGAGTCCTGCGTGTCGTCCGTGCCGGCGGGCGTCTGGGCCGTGCGGGCCTTGAGGCGGCCGAGGTCCTCGAGCAGGGTGCTGAGCATCGACGGCTTGGCACCGAAGGGCGTGTCCTGCACGTCGAAGGCGAAGAGCCCGACCCCGCTCTGCTCCATCGCTCCGGCCGCCTGGAGGACGTCCCGCGGCGGGGAGGCGAAGACGGCGTTGGTGCCGCCGCGGCCGCCGTCGGCGAAGGCGATCGCGCGCGCCATGTCGGTGAAGGCGGGGACCGCCGACTCGCCGTTGAAGGTCACGAGGCCGGGGCGCATCGTGCCCGACGCGTCCTTGACGAAGAACCACCGCGGCAGCTCGAGGACCGTGCGCCACAGCGCGCCCCAGGCGATCGCAGACTCCTTGGAGCCCGCTCCGTCGCCAGAACCGGCGGCGACGGCGGCGGCGACGAGGGTGTCGATGGTGGCGGACGACTCAGAAGGCTTCATGAGTCCATCCTCCCCGAGGCCGCGTCCCGTGACGAACGGGAGACGCGGCCCCGGGGACGAGGGCGGTGCGGCTACCTCGTGGCGGGCGTCGCCAGGCCGCTCGCGATGAGGTCCATGACCGACGAGTCCGCGAGGGTGGTCGCGTCGCCGACGGTCCGGTGCTCGGCGACGTCGCGCAGGAGGCGGCGCATGATCTTGCCCGAGCGGGTCTTGGGCAGCTCCGGGACGACCAGGATCTTGCGCGGCTTGGCGATCGGGCCGATCTGCTGCGCCACGTGCGCGCGCAGCTGCTCCTGCACGGTGGCAGGGTCGGCGTCGGCCGCGAACTCCGAGCGCAGGATCACGAAGGCCACCACGGCCTGCCCCGTGGTCTCGTCGGACGCGCCGACCACCGCCGCCTCGGCGACGATCTCGTGCGAGACGAGCGCGGACTCGATCTCGGTGGTCGAGAGCCGGTGCCCGGAGACGTTCATGACGTCGTCGACGCGACCGAGCAGCCAGATGTCGCCGTCGTCGTCCTTCTTGGCACCGTCCCCCGCGAAGTACAGGTGCCGGAACCGCGACCAGTAGGTGTCCTTGAAGCGCTCGAGGTCGCCCCAGATGCCGCGCAGCATCGCGGGCCACGGCTCGGTGACCACGAGGTAGCCGCCGGCACCGTCGGCGACGGGCACGCCGGAGTCGTCGACCACCTCGGCCGCGATGCCGGGGAGCGGACGCTGCGCGGACCCGGGCTTCGCCGCGGTGACGCCGGGCAGCGGCGAGATCATGATGGCGCCGGTCTCGGTCTGCCACCAGGTGTCGACGATCGGGGTCGTGCCGGAGCCGATCACCCGGCGGTACCACTTCCACGCCTCGGGGTTGATGGACTCGCCGACCGAGCCGAGCAGGCGCAGCGACGAGAGGTCGAAGCGCCCGGGGATCTCCTCGCCCCACTTCATGCAGGTGCGGATGGCGGTCGGCGCGGTGTAGAGGATCGACACCTCGTATTTCTCGACGAGCTCCCACCAGCGTCCCTGGTGCGGGGTGTCGGGGGTGCCCTCGTAGATCACCTGGGTCGCGCCGTTGAGCAGCGGCCCGTAGACGACGTAGGTGTGCCCGGTGACCCAGCCGACGTCGGCCGTGCACCAGTAGACGTCGGTCTCGGGCTTGAGGTCGAAGACGTTGAGGTGGGTGTACGCGGCCTGGGTGAGGTACCCGCCGGTGGTGTGCAGGATCCCCTTGGGCTTCCCCGTGGTGCCCGAGGTGTAGAGGATGAAGAGCGGGTGCTCCGCCTCGACCCACACGGGGGTGTGCTGCACGTCGGCGGCCTCGACGGCGTCGTGCCACCAGATGTCGCGGCCCTCGGTCCAGGCGACGTCCTGGCCGGTGCGGCGCACGACGAGCACGTGCTGGACGGGGGAGGCGGGGCCGCCCTCCGGGGTCTCGAGCGCTGCGTCGACCGCCGGCTTGAGCGCCGCCGCGGAGCCGCGGCGGTAGCCGCCGTCCGCGGTGATGACCACCTTGGCCTCGGCGTCGGCGATGCGGCTGCGCAGCGCGTCGGAGGAGAACCCGCCGAACACCACGGAGTGCGGTGCGCCGACGCGGGCGCAGGCGAGCATCGCGACGACGGCCTCGACGATCATGGGGAGGTAGACGACCACCCGGTCGCCTGCCTCGACGCCGAGCGACGAGAGCACGTTCGCGGCACGGGACACCTCGCGCTGGAGCTCGGCGTAGGTGACGGTGCGGGTGTCGCCGGGCTCGCCCTCGAAGTGCAGCGCGACCCGGTCCCCGTTCCCGGCGAGCACGTGCCGGTCGACCGCGTTGTACGCGGCGTTGAGGGTGCCGTCGGCGAACCACCGGGCGACGGGGGCGCCGGACCAGTCGAGCGTCTCGGTGAACGGGGTCTTCCAGGTGACGAGCTCACGCGCCTGCTCGGCCCAGAAGGCCGTGCTGTCGCCGGCTGCCCGGTCGTAGAGGTCGGCGTGGGCGTTGGCCTGGGCCGCGAAGGCCTCGCTCGGCGGGAACGTGGCGACGTCCTCGTGGGTCTCAGGCGCTGTGGACGGGGTGTCCTGGGGCACGGCATACCTCCGGTGTGCATCGACGCTGGTGCGAGGGACCTTCGTCCCAGGTCGAGCATAGTGTGTCCCAGGCCACACCGGCTCGGGTCAGCGTGCGACGTCCCCCGAGAGCACAGCCGTGCTGCCGCCGAGGCGCGACACCAGCTCGGTGCGCGAGCGGACGTCGACCTTGCGGAACACCCGGGTCAGCGTCGCCTCGACCGTGCGGACCGAGAGGAACACCTGCGCGCTGATCTCCTTGTTGCGCATCCCCCGGGCCACCAGCAGCGCGACCTCGAGCTCCCGGTCGGACAGCACGGACCGCACCTCGAGCGGCACCGCAGCCCGCTCGGGACGCTCTGTCTGCCAGCCCGGGCGCCGCCGCGGGAGCGGCTCCGGCCGCGCGCCGTTCGGGGCAGAGAGCACCTGACGGAGGTGGTCGCGCGCCGGGCGGGAGAGCCGCTCGTCGGTCGACCACGCCGTGACCCGCTCCGTGCTCTGGACCGCCTCGCCCGCAGGAGTCCGCAGGACCGCGTCCACCAGGTCCTGCGCAGCCGCCGACATCCACGCCGCGTGACCCATGAGCGAGTCGCACCCGGGCGCGACGCGGCGCGCGTCCTCGGTCCGGCCCTCGGCCACGTAGGCACGGGCGAGGGCGACCGGGAGGACGACCACCGCCATCGCGTCGGGCAGGGCGGACCGCTCGTCGTCGTCGAGGAACAGCGAGGCGTGCGCCTGCTCGAGGTGCTCGAGCGCCTGGTCGCTCTCGCCGGCCGCGAGGAAGTACACCCCGCGCGTCGTCTCGGCACGCACGTCGAGCAGGGTCGGGCCGAGACCGCCCGCGACGGTGTGCCCGGGGAGCGACGGCTGCAGGAAGGCGTCGACAGGCCCGCGCACGTCGCCCGCGACCGCGCTGCCCACCCGGACGCCCACCCGGAGCGAGGTCGCGAAGGACCCGAGGTCCGAGATCTGCGACATCTTCTCGACGTGGTGCACGGCCAGCAGGTAGTTGCCCCGGGCGAACTCGATCATCGCGTGGTTGAGGTCGAAGAGCAGGCGCTCGTAGCGCGAGCGGGCCGTCCCCGGGAGGTCGGTCAGCACGGCGCGGGCGCTCTGCACCTCCCCCTCGTGCCGTAGGGCGTAGAGGAACAGGCCGACCGCCTCCCAGGGGGAGCGCCCCCACGAGGTGATCTCGCCCGGCGCCACCCGGTCGGTCGGGGCCGCAGCCCGGACCTCGGCCCAGCGGTGCAGGGCGTCCGCCGCGCCCACACCGTCGGCGGAGGCACCGGTGCGGGCGAGGACGTAGTCGAGCTCGGCTCGCAGCTCGTCCGAGAAGGTCGTGCGGCGGTCGCCCAGGCGCTCGACGAGCGTCTGGGCGGAGACCGGGCGCCCGACCGCGAGCAGCATCAGCGAGGTCTCGACCGTGAAGGCCTCGGCCTCGTGCTGCTCCGACGGGTCGGCCTGGTCGAGGGTGTCGAGGGCGAGGCTCGCGGACACGGCCTCGGCCGACACGAGGCTCGCGTTCTGCACCACCCGTGCCAGCGCGACGCGCCCCGGGCCGCCGGGGAAGCCGTCGATCGCGGCTCGCGCGATCGCCAGGGCATCGTCCAGGTACCCGTCGTGGAGCGCCACCTGGGCCTCTGCGGCGCACAGGATCCCGCGGACCTCGGGCGTGCAGTGCGGCCACGCCGCGGCGAGCAGCCGGCGAGCCCGGTCGCCGGCCTCGCGGCTGCTGCTCGAGCGCACCACGCGGAGCGCGTGCCCGACGAGCTCCGGCACGAGGCAGGTCGAGGCCCCCGGGGTGTCGGAGGTCGCGACGGCGCGGCTGAAGGCCTCCTGCGTCGCGTCGAGGTGCCCGACGCACGAGTCCAGGACGGCCTGGGCTGCGCGTCGTCGGACCCTGCTCGTCGTGGTCGCGCGCAGGTGCCGTTCGAGGAGGCCGCTCGCGGGACGGACCACGCCGGCGCGGCCGACGAGCGCACCGTCGTCCACGAGGTCCTCGAGGGAGGCCCCGATGCTGACGAGGACCCGTGACACGAGGTCGGTCGAGCGGGTGCCCGAGGCGACCACGAGGTGCAGGGCCTCGAGCGTCGGCGGTGGCAGCTCACCGAGGAGGTCGGAGACCGCGGCTCGGGCGGCGTCGCCGAGCGGCTCGGTGGTCGGTACGAGGCTGGAGCCGAGGAGCTGGGCCGCCGAGAGCTGGTCGACCAGCTCTTGGACGACCGCCGGGCGGCCGTCGGTGAGGTCCAGCAGGCGCTGGGCGATCGAGGCGGGCGGCGTGAGCGCGCGGGTGGTCTCTGCCACCTCCACGACCTCGGGCACCGTCAGCGGCTTGAGCTCGAGACGGCGGAAGTCGTGCAGCTCTGGTACGTCGTGCTCGCGCGTGGCCGTGCACACCACCCCGCCCGGAAGGGCGCTCGAGCGCGCGGCGAGGCGGGCGAACAGCACACGGCTCGCCGTGTCGACGTGGTCGACGTCGTCGACCAGCAGGTAGACGGGCGCCTGACCGGCCGTGAGGCGCAGCGCCTGCTCGAAGGCGCTCGCCATCGTGGCCTCGAAGACTTCTTCGTCCAGGGCATCACCTGAGGGGACGCGGCGCGACAGAGCGCGCCGGACCGCCTCCACGTCGTCTGCCGCTCCCACGGTCGGCAGCCCGAGCGCCGACGCCATGGCGGACTGGGCCATGACGGCCGTACCGTACGGGACCGTCGGAACGTTGCGCAGGCCGCGGACCCGGATGACGACCCCGTCGAGCGACTGCTCGAGGGCGTCGACCAGCGTCGACTTGCCCATGCCTCTCGGACCGACCACCAGCAGGCCGGAGTGCGGCCCCGCCTTGACGATCGCCTCGACCGCGGCGTCCAGCTGCCGCGAACCCCCTCCGTCGCGTCCCTCGGACGCCGTGCGTCCACCGTTGTCGTTCATCGAACCCCCCTTCGACGACGACGGGCGCGCAGGCCACCCAGACATCCTCGATCCGGGGCCGGTCGACCGTGAAGACGGTGCGCGCCGTCGTTGATCAATACTGCGGGGCCCGGGGAGAAAACCGCAAGAGCACCGCAGAACGTGCGGGTTCCCGCACGGATCCACAGGGCTAACCGCAGCCCCTCTCGCTGGCCGCGCATCCCGCGCCACGAGGACCCGACCATGAGGAGGCGACGCGCCCGGAGCGCGCGTGCGACCAGGTCAGAGACGACCTGGACGTACGCCAGCGACGGTCTGTGCGGCGCTCGGCGGAAATGGTCACGAGGGGACACTGACATGCATCACGAGAACACGCTGCGGCAGCGCACGAGGACGGTCGGGCGGCGGCTCGCCGCCATGGTCGCGACGGTCGGCCTGGTGATGATCGGGTCGCTCGTCACGCCCGCGTCCGCGCTCGAGACGGACAGCGCCGAGGCCGAGGGGCGGGTGGTGAGCGGCGGCGGGACCATCAACCTCGACGGCATCGCCAGCCTCGCCCCCGCCTACAGCGCCGACCCGAGCGCGCCGGGCACCGTCGCGAGCCCGCTCCAGCTCTCCGTCCTCAACACCCTCGGCATCGACCTCGGCGGCGGCGTCCAGCTGTTCGGGCCCAACGGCGTGATCGCCGTCGGTGCCCTCGAGCAGTACGCCACCACGAGCGACGAGGCGTCGTACGCCGCGTCCGGCGCCATCACGCAGGACGGGGCCATCGCCGTAGGTGGTCGCGGACCGCAGGACAACGCCTCCGTCGACGTGACCCAGCTGCTCGGCAGGGCCGGGGTCGCGCCGATCACGCAGGGACTCATCTCCCAGCTGCGCGTCGAGCTCGGAGCCCTCTCCGCGAACGCCGAGTCCGTCGGCGACGCGCTGGCGACCGGCGACTACCAGATCGCCGACGGCACCCTGATCTTCACCAGCCCCGTGGTCTCGACGCTCACGACCGACCTCGGGACCGTGCTCACCAACCTCTCGACGACCACCAACGCGATCACCGGTCCGACCGGTTCGCTCGGCAGCCTGCTGCCAGGCATCGCGAACGGTCTCGTGACGCCGCTCGCCAACGCGCTGCGGCCGCTGACGGCCGGTCTCGTCAACGTCACGAACGTGAACCTCACGGCCGGGCTGAACGTCAACCTCAACACCGCGCTCTCGGCCATCACCGCACAGCCGCTGACCAGCCCGGACAGCGCGGTGAGCATCAACTTCGCCACCGGCGAGGTCCGCGCCGACATCGCGCGGCTCATCGCGAACTCGCAGGGCGGCCCGTACGACGGCACCCTCAACAACCTCGCCCCGAACACCGAGATCCTCTCGACAGACCTCATCCAGGCCGCGCTCGACGGTGCCGTCGGCACGATCCTCGACCAGGTCCCGGCTCTGCTCGTCAACACCGCGACCGGGACGCTCAACAGCACCGCGATGAGCCTGCGCCTCACGGCCAACGCCGCCGTCGGCTCCGGGGTGCTGGCCGTCCCGCTCGTCAACATCGACCTCACCGTCAACGGCACCGTCGGCCAGTTCCTCGGGCTCCCCGGAGCCGGGGCCCCCACCATCGACGCCCGCCGTACCTCCGCGCTGGGGCTCGTCCCGATCGGCACCCTGCTGACGCCGATCCTCGGTGTCGTCACCGGGACGCTGCTCCCCGCCATCGTCACACCGCTCGCCAACGCGATCACCGGCGTCGGCATCCTCGACACCGCCTTCCGTCCGCTCGTCACCACGGCAGGGACGGCTCTGGCTCCCGTCGTCGGCGTCATCAACCAGGTCCTCTCGATCACCGCGAACGTGCAGGAGGCCGGCGACTTCACGGCGCCCGGAGGCTTCGACGACGGCGCCTTCACGCAGCGTGCCGTGAGCATCGACCTGCTGCCCCTGCTGGGTACGCCGCTCGCCGAGGTCGACCTCGCGTCGGCGACCGTCCGCTCCGCAGTGATCCCTGCGGTCGAGGTCGCGATCACCGCGCCGGCCGACGGTGACGTGCTCACCGTCCCGAGCTCGGGCGCGACGGTCGACCTGGCCGTCACCGGCACCGGTGAGATCGGCGCCGACGTCTCCGTCGCGGCCCCCGGGCTGACGACGCAGACCACCACCGTCGCCCCCGACGGCACCTGGACCGTGACCTTCCCCGCTGCCGGGGTGGGTTCCTACGCGATCACCGCCACGCAGGACGCGGACGGCGAGGTCAGCACGGCCGTCGTGAACGTGTCCGTCGAGGTCGGCGAGATCGACGACGTCACCATCACCGCACCCACGGACGGGACGGTCGTGACCGTACCGGTCGGCGGGACGACCGACGTCCTGGTCACCGGCTCCGGGCAGATCGGCGCGAGCGTCGTCGTCGCCCTCCCGGGCCAGACGTCGCAGACCGTGACGGTCCAGCCCGACGGCACGTGGACCGCCACCTTCGTCGGCGTCGGCGCCGGCAGCTACGACATCACCGCGACGCAGGCCGTCGGGAACCAGACGAGCTCGGCCGAGACGACTGTCGTGGTCGACGAGGTGCTGGCCGTGGGGATCACCCTGCCCGCACCCGGGACGGTCCTCACCGTCCCCGACGTGGCCGACACCACGACGCTCACCGTGACCGGTACGGGAGACCCCGGCGCAGACGTCGTCGTCTCCGTGTCCGGGCAGGCCGACCAGACGGTCCCTGTCGGACCCGGCGGCACCTGGAGCGCTACGTTCACCGGGGTGGGCGTCGGCGACTACACGGTCACCGCGACCCAGACCGTCGGCGACCAGACCACCGACGCGACGACCGACGTGTCGGTCGTCGTGGGCGTGGTGGCCGACGTGGCGATCACCCTGCCGACAGACGGGGCCGTGCTCACGGTGCCCGACGCCGGCAGCCTCGTCGACGTCGCGGTCACCGGAACAGGCGAGGTCGGCGCGGACGTGCTCGTCACCCTCCCCGGCTGGCCCGACCAGAGCACGACGGTCGGCGCAGACGGGACCTGGACGGTCACGTTCCCCGGTGTCGAGCTCGGGGCTCGCACCATCACCGCGACCCAGACCCTCGGCTCGTCGACGTCGGTCGCAGCCGTCGACATCACGATCGAGGTCGGTGACGTCGACGACGTGACCATCACGGCACCGACCGACGGACAGGTGATCACCGTCCCCGCAGGGGCGACGTCCCCGCTCGTCACCAGCGGCGCCGGCCAGATCGGTGCCTCCGTCGTGGTCTCCGTGACGGGGCAGCCCGACCAGACCGTGACCGTCGGACCCGACGGCACCTGGACCGCCACCTTCCCCGCCCTCCCGGAGGGCACCTACACCGTCACCGCGACGCAGGACCTCGGTGACGGCAGCACCGCCACGGTCACCGTCGAGATCGACGCCGTGACGCCCGTGGTGGTCACCGCACCGGTCGACGGCAGCACCACCACCGTCCCCACGGGCGAGACGACGGACCTGGTCACCACCGGCACGGGCGAGGCCGGCGCCGACGTCCTCGTCTCCGTGACCGGTCAGACCGACCAGACCGTGCCGGTCAGCCCCGGTGGCACGTGGACCGCGACCTTCCCGGGCCTCGGTGCGGGTGACTACACCGTCACCGCGGCGCAGGTCGTCGGCGACCAGAGCACCACGAGCAGCGCGACCGTCTCGGTCGTCGAGGCCGAGCCCGTCGTGATCACGGCGCCTGGGGACGGCGACGTCCTCACGGTGCCGGTCGGCGGCTCGACCGACCTCGTGATCACCGGCTCCGGCGAGATCGGCGCCCAGGTGGTCGTCGCGGCGTCGGCCGCCGGCCAGCTCACCACGACCGTCGGCCCCGACGGCACCTGGACCGTGACCTTCCCCTTCCTCGGGGCCGGTCCGCGCACCGTGACCGCCACCCAGACCGTCGGTGACCTGGTCACCGACGACGAGATCACGGTCGACATCGTCGCCGTCCCGGCCGTCACGATCACCGCCCCGACCGACGGGACGGTCGTCACCGTGCCCGTCGACGGGACCACCGACCTGCTGGTGACCGGTACCGGTGCCGTGGACGCGAGCGTCCTGCTCACCGTCCCCGGCCTGGCCGACCAGACCGTCACCGTCGGCCCGGACGGCACGTGGACCGCGAGCTACACCGGCCTCGGCGAGGGCAGCTACCCGGTGACCGCGACGCAGACCGTCGGGACCCAGACGACTACGGTCACCGTGGCCGTCGAGGTCACCGAGGTCGACGCCCTGACCATCACCAGCCCGGCTGACGGCGCCGTCCTCTACACCTCGACCGGTCAGCCGGTCGGCCTGGTCGTCGAGGGTACCGGCGAGGTCGGTGCGAGCGTCACCGTCTCGGTGTCCGGCCAGCCGGACCGCGTGACGACCGTCGACGCCGACGGCACGTGGGGCGTCACCTACTCCGCGCTCGGAGCCGGGGCGTACAGCTTCGTGGCGACCCAGCTGGTCGGCGACCAGCTGAGCTCGCAGACCGTGGACGTCGACGTCGTCGAGGTCGACCCGGTCGCCATCACCGCCCCGCTCGACGGTGACGTCGTCACCGTCCTGCCCGGCGGCTCCACCGACCTCGAGGTGACCGGTACCGGCGAGATCGGCGCAGAGGTCGTCGTCTCGGTCACCGGGCAGGACGACCAGACCGTGACGGTCGGGCCGGACGGCACCTGGACCGCGACCTTCCTCGGGCTCCCCGAGGGCGCCTACGAGGTGGCAGCCGCCCAGCTCGTCGGCGACCTGCCGACCGTGGCCCTGGTGACCGTCACCGTCGAGGCCGAGGCCGTCGACGCGGTGACCATCACGGCACCGCTCGACGAGGCCGTGCTGAACGTCGCCGCCGGCGAGACCACGGACCTCGTGGTCACCGGCTCCGGCGACGTCGGCGCCGAGGTGGTCGTCTCCGTCACGGGCGAGGTCGACCAGACCGTGACCGTCGAGGCTGACGGCACGTGGACGGCGACCTTCCCCGGTATCGGGGAGGGGACCTACACGGTCGGGGCGACCCAGACGGTCGGCGACGACGTCACGGACGCGGCCGTCACGGTCGTGGTCGACGGTGTCGACGCCGCCACCATCACGGCACCCGTCGACGGTGCGGTGCTCACCGCACCTGCCGGAGGGACGGCCGACCTGACCGTCACCGGTGCAGGTGACCCCGGCGCCGAGGTGGTCGTCTCCGTCACGGGCGAGGTCGACCAGACCGTGACCGTCGAGCCTGACGGCACGTGGACGGCGACCTTCCCCGGACTCGCGGAGGGCGCCTACACGATCGACGTGACGCAGACCGTCGGCGGCGTGACGAGCTCCGACTCCGTCACCGTCGAGGTCGACGGGGTCGAGTCCGCGACGATCACGGCGCCGCTGGACGGCGAGGTCGTCTCCGTACCGGCAGGCGAGACCACGGACCTGGAGGTCACCGGGACCGGTGACCCCGGCGCCGAGGTGGTCGTCTCGGTCACGGGCGAGGAGGACCAGACCGTGACCGTCGAGCCCGACGGCACGTGGTCGGCGACCTTCCCCGGGATCGGCGAGGGCGAGTTCGACGTCACGGTCACCCAGACCGTCGGCGACCAGACCACCACCGAGACCGTCACCGTCGTGCTCGACGGGGTCGACGCGGTCACCGTGACCGCGCCCGTCGACGGCAGCCTGGTCGGCGTGCCGACCGGCGAGACCGTCGACCTCGACGTCACCGGCACCGGTGACATCGGTGCTGAGGTCGTCGTGACCATCGACGGCGAGGGCGACCAGACCGCCACGGTCGGTCCCGACGGCACCTGGACCGTGACCTTCCCCGGTCTCGCGGCAGGGACCTACGAGGCGACCGCGACCCAGACGGTCGGCGGCGTGACGAGCGTCGAGACCGTGACGGTCGAGGTCGTGGACGTCGACGAGCTCACCGTGGTCGAGCCGGTCGACGGTGACGTCATCGGCGTCGCCGTCGGCGGGACGACGGACCTCGAGGTCACCGGCACCGGTGACGTCGGCGCGGACGTCGTCGTCACCGTCACCGGTCAGGACGACCAGACCGTGACCGTCGGCCCCGACGGCACGTGGACCGCGAGCTACACGGGTCTCGGCGAGGGCACCTACGCCATCACCGCGACGCAGACCGTCGCGGGCCTCGTGAGCACGGTCGAGCTGACCGTCGAGGTCGACGGCGTCGACCAGGTCGCCATCACGGCACCGACGGACGGCACGGTCTACTCCGTCCCGCTCGACGGCAGCACCGACCTGGTGGTCGAGGGCACCGGAGACGTCGGCGCGGACATCATCGCGTCGATCCCCGGCCAGCCGGACCAGGAGACGACCGTCGGACCTGACGGCACCTGGACGGTCACCTTCCCCGGCCTCGAGGTCGGCACCTACGAGGTGACCGCGTCGCAGCTCGTCGCCGGCCAGCTGAGCACCGCCGAGGTCTCGGTCGAGGTCGAGGTGGGCACCATCGAGCAGGTGACGATCACCGCGCCCGTCACGGGCGACGTCATCACCGTCCCCGAGGGCGACACGACTGATCTCGTGGTCTCCGGGACCGGCGAGGTCGGCGGCGAGGTCGTCGTGAGCATCCCTGGCCAGGACGACCAGGTCGCGACCGTCGAGCCTGACGGCACGTGGACCGTGACCTTCCCCGGTCTCGGAGAGGGCACGTACACGGCGACCGCGACCCACACCGCAGAGGGCCAGACCAACACGGCGGTCGTCACGGTCGAGATCGACGGGGTGGTGCCGGTGACGGTCACCGACCCCGCTGACGGCGACGTGCTGACCGTCCCGGTCGGCGGGACCACGACGCTCGTGGTCACGGGCACCGGCGACCCGGGGGCCGACGTGCTCGTCGAGGTCTCGGGCCAGCCCGACCAGACGGTCGAGGTCGGACCCGACGGCACCTGGACGGCGACCTTCCCAGGTCTGCCGGCCGACAGCTACGACATCACGGTGACCCAGACGGTCGGCGACCAGACCACCGTCGTGGAGCTCACGGTCGAGGTCGACGCCGTCGAGGCGGTCACGCTCGACGAGCCGGCCGACGGCGACACCCTGGCGGTCCCGGCCGGCGAGACCACAGACCTGGTGGCCTCCGGCACGGGCGACCCGGGCGCAGAGGTCGAGGTCACCGTGACCGGCCAGCCGGCCCAGACGGTGACCGTCGAGCCCGACGGCACCTGGACCGCGACCTTCCCGGGTCTCGGCGAGGGCACCTACACGGTGACGGTCTCGCAGACCGTCGGCGACCAGACCACCTCGGAGTCCGTCACGGTCGAGGTCGACGGCGTCGACCTGGTGACCGTCACGGCACCGGCCGGCGGGAGCTCGCTCCCGGTGGTCGAGGGCGGGACGCGGGACCTCGTGGTCTCGGGCACCGGTGACGCCGGGGCCGAGGTCGTGGTGTCCGTCGAGGGCGAGGACGACCAGACGGTGACCGTCCAGCCGGACGGCACGTGGACGGCGACCTTCCCCGGCATCGGGGCAGGCACCTACGAGATCACGGCGTCCCAGACCGTGAACGGCCTGGACAGCTCCGCGACCCTCACGGTGACGGTCGACGAGTTCGAGGCCGTCGTGGTCCTCACGCCGGCCGACGGCGACGTCGTCGGTGTCCCCGAGGGCGAGACCCTCGACCTCGACGTGACCGGCACCGGTGACCCCGGCGCCGAGATCGTCGTGAGCATCCCGGGCCAGCCGGACCAGACGACGACCGTCGAGCCCGACGGCACCTGGACCGTGACCTTCCCGGGCCTGCCCGCGGAGACCTACGAGGTCACGGTCACCCAGACCGTGGGCGACCAGACCACCACGGAGACCATCACCGTCGAGATCGACGGCGTGGTCCAGGTGGCCGTCACGGCACCGACCGACGGGAGCGACCTCCCGGTCGTCGCGGACGGCACGCGGGACCTCGTGGTCTCGGGTTCCGGTGACATCGGGGCCGAGGTCGTCGTGTCCGTCGACGGTCAGACCGACCAGACGGTGACCGTCCAGCCGGACGGCACCTGGACGGCGACCTTCCCCGGCATCGGAGAGGGCACCTACGAGATCACGGCCACGCAGACCGTGAACGGGCAGACCAGCACCCAGACGGTGACGGTGACCGTCACGGAGGAGGTCGACGTCCTCGAGGCGGTCGCGATCCTCACGCCGGAAGACGGCGACACCATCGTCGTCCCGGCCGGCGAGACCGTCGACCTCGACGTGACCGGCTCGGGTGAGCCCGGGGCCGACGTCGCGGTGACCGTCGAGGGCCAGGGCGACCAGACGGTGACCGTCCAGCCGGACGGCACGTGGACGGCGACCTTCCCCGGTATCGGAGAGGGCACCTACGAGATCACGGCCACGCAGACCGTGGGCGGCCAGACCACGACCGACACGATCACCGTGGTCGTCGACGAGGTCGCGCCGGTCGCGATCGTCACGCCGGCCGACGGCGACGTGTTCCGGGCGCTCACCAGCGACGGGGTCGACCTGGTCGTCACCGGCACCGGTGACGTCGGTGCCGACGTCGTGGCCTCGCTGTCCGGTGCTGAGGACCAGACCGGCACGGTCGGGCCGGACGGCACCTGGACGGTGACCTTCCCCGGGCTCCCCGAGGGCACGCACGAGGTGGTCGCCAGCCAGCTCGTCGGTGACCAGAGCACCTCGGACACGGTGACGGTCGAGGTCGACACGGTCGACGACGTCGTCATCACCAGCCCGGCCGACGGTGAGGTCTTCGACCTCCCCGACGGCTCGGACACCGTCGACCTGCCGGTCGTCGGTGACGGCGAGGTCGGCGCAGACGTCCTCGTGTCCGTCGAGGGTCAGGACGACCAGACGGTGACCGTCCAGCCGGACGGCACCTGGACGGCTGACTTCCCCGGTCTGGGCATCGGCACCTACGACGTGACCGCCACCCAGACGGTCGACGAGCTCACGAGCACCGACGAGGTCGCGGTCGAGGTCGCCCTGGAGATCCAGGAGATCAGCCCGGTGATCATCACCTCGCCGGCTGACGGCACCGTCCTGCGGGTCCCGCCGGGCGAGGTCACCGACCTCGTCATCGAGGGCGAGGGCTTCGCGGGGGCCGACATCGAGGTCACCGCGACCGGCCAGGAGGACCTGGCGACGACGGTCGCCGAGGACGGCACGTGGACGGCTACCTTCGCCGACGTCCCGACGGGCACCTACGCGATCACCGCGTGGCAGATGGCCGACGGCACCGTCACGAACGACTCGATCGTGCTGGTGGTCGACGACGCGGAGATCGTGGACGTGGACATCACCTCGCCGCTCGACGGTGACGTGCTGGCAGCCCCCGAGGGCGGCACGACGCAGCTCGTCGTCGTCGGCACCGGGGAGCCCACCGCGGACGTCGTCGTGACCGTCCCGGGTCAGGAGCCCGTCCCCACCGTCGTCTCCGACGACGGCTCGTGGACGGTCACCTTCCCCGAGATCGGGGCGGGTGCGTACACGGTGCTGGCGACCCAGACCATCTGGGACGAGACGAGCACCGACCTGGTGAACGTCCTCGTCGAGTCCGAGGTCAGCGGCGTCGGCGCACCGTTCGCGACGGTGAAGTTCCCGCTGCTGGTCCGTGGCACCGGGATGGTGCAGGAGGTCTACGGCACCGACTTCGTCCCGGGCGAGACGGTCTCCGGCGAGGTCCGGTCGACCCCGCTGCCGCTGGCACCGGCCGTAGCCGACGCCGAGGGGAACGTCACGCTGACCTTCCTCGTCGACGAGGACTTCGAGGTCGGGACGCACCAGGTGTTCCTCACGGGCAGCGAGTCCGGGCCGCTCGGACCGGACCAGCTCGCGACGGGCTTCGTGGTCATCGACGCGACAGACGGCGTGATCGTCGGTCCTGACGGGTCGGTCATCACCCTGCCGGGTGGCTGGATGCCTGGTGGTTCCGGTGGCTCTGGCGCCTGGGGCGGCAACGGGAGCGGGTCGGGCCCGCTGGCCCGGACCGGTGCTGACGACCTCGCGGTCGGCCTGCTCTCCGGGACGCTCCTGCTCCTCGTGGGCGGAGGGATGCTCGCGGTGCGGCGCCGTCGTACCGGCGCCTGACCGGGAGCGGGCGCGCCCCCTCGCCGCCCGCACCCCGGCACCGGTCGGCGGAGCTCCTGCTCCGCGCTGAGAGGACTGCCCTCGCACCAGACGGTGCGGGGGCAGTCCTCGTGCTACCGGGTCACCGTGCTGCCGGCGTCGTGGGCGCCGAGGCGGTCACCGCGCGGAGAGGGCCGGCGACCACGGCGTAGCCGAGGCCGACGACCACCGCGCCGCCGACGAGGTTGCCGAGACCGACCACGGTCATGTTCCGGGCGAACTGGCCCCAGGTGGCCTCGGGGTCGCCGCCCAGGAGGCCCAGGCCGTAGGTGGTCATGTTGGCGACCACGTGCTCGAAGCCCGAGGTGATGAAGGCGAGCAGGCACCAGAAGATGACGAACATCTTGGCGCCCTCGGAGGTGAGCCTCGCGCAGGACCAGATGGCCAGGCACACGAGGACGTTGCAGAGCACGGCGCGGAAGAACAGCTCGGTGCTGGTCTCGTGGGCCTTGGCGGCGAGCATGGACGCGATCATCTTCCCGCCGGGGGTCTCGGGGCCGAGGACCCCGGAGAGGTGCACCAGGGACGCGAAGGCGAAGGCACCGAGGATGTTCGCGGCGAAGCTGAACGCCAGGGTGCCGGCGCCCTGACCCCACCGGATCGAGCGCCCGACGGCCCCCTGGGTCAGCGTCATCATGTTCGACGTGGCGAGCTCGCCCCCCGCGATCACCACGAGCGTCAGCGCGATGCCGAACACCAGGCCGGACACCAGCTTGGTCGCGGCGGACCCCTGGTCGAGGAACGGCCCCGCCGCGGAGACCATGAGGACCACGGCGACGCCGATGTACGCGCCGCCCATCATCCCCTGGACGGTGTAGGCGAGGGGGCGTCGCGTCGCCGCGACCTTGGTCTGCGCGACAGCGCGCTGGTACGCGAGGGTCTCCGGGATGGTCAGCACACGACAAGGGTCTCCCCGTACGACGGCGGATTCGTGGGACCAATGGCCTCGGTGGTGCCGGGACGGGACACCGTCGTCCGCCGCGGCCGAGGAATGCGACGTCGCGGCGTCGCGTTGCCACCTCACATGACCTCACCGCTGCTCTTCGAGCCCCTCACGCTGCGCTCCGTCACCTTCCCCAACCGGGTCTGGCTCGCACCCATGTGCCAGTACTCCGCGGTCGACGGGGTGCCGGGGGACTGGCACCTGGTGAACCTCGGGGCGCGCGCCCAGGGCGGCTTCGGGCTCGTGGTCGCCGAGGCCAGCGCAGTCGTCCCCGAGGGGCGCATCACCCCGCAGGACACCGGGATCTGGTCGCAGGAGCAGACCGAGGCGTGGGGACGCGTCGTAGACTTCGTGCACTCCCAGGGCGCGCGGGCCGGCATCCAGCTCGCGCACGCCGGCCGCAAGGCCTCGACCTTCCGCCCGTGGAGCGAGCAGCGCGGCTCCGTGCCCACGGACGACGGCGGCTGGGAGACCGTCGGGCCCTCCGACGAGGCGTTCCCCGGCTACTCCGCCCCGCGCGAGATGACCGTCGCCGAGATCCAGGCCGTCCCGGGTGCCTTCGCCGACGCAGCGGTGCGGGCCCACGAGGCAGGCTTCGACGTGGTGGAGATCCACGCCGCGCACGGGTACCTGCTGCACCAGTTCCTGTCGCCGCTGTCCAACCGGCGCACCGACGGCTACGGCGGGTCCCTCGAGGCGCGCTCGCGGCTCCTCGTCGAGGTGACGGACGCCGTCCGGGCCGAGTGGCCCGCCGACAAGCCGCTGTTCGTCCGCGTCTCCGCCACTGACTGGCTCCCCGACGGCCTCTCGGTCGACGACGTCGCGCAGGTGTCCAAGGTGCTCGGCGAGCACGGCGTCGACCTCGTCGACGTCTCGACCGGTGGCAACGCGCCCGCCCAGATCCCGGTCGGCCCGGGCTACCAGGTGCCCGCCGCGCGCGACGTCCGGGGCGTGGCCGGGATCCCGGTGAGCGCCGTCGGCCTCATCACCGAGCCCGCCCAGGCCGAGCAGGTCCTCGCAGACGGCTCGGCCGACGCCGTGATGCTCGGCCGCGAGGCCCTGCGCGACCCCCACTGGCCGCTGCGCGCCGCGCACGAGCTCGGTGTGCCCGTCGAGGACGCGCGGTGGCAGCCGCAGTACGTGCGGGGGGCGTGGGTCTGACGAGAGGCTGTCAGACGGACGCGGCGTGTGCCGCGTCCGCCTCGGCCTCAGCACGCGCGGTGGCCTCGACTGCTGCGGCGACGAGCGTCGTGACCTCGGGGTTGAACACGCTGGGGACGATGTAGGTGGGGTTGAGCTCGTCTTCGTGGATCACGGAGGCGAGCGCCTTCGCGGCGGCGAGGAGCAGGGACTCGGTGACCTTGCTGGAGCGCGCGTCGATGAGTCCGCGGAATACCCCGGGGAAGGCGAGCACGTTGTTGATCTGGTTCGCGAAGTCGCTGCGGCCGGTGCCAACGATGGTCGCGTGCTTCGCAGCCTCGTCCGGGTCGACCTCGGGGGCGGGGTTGGCCATCGCGAAGACGATGGACCCCTCGGCCATGGTCGCGACGTCGTCGCCCGAGATGACGTTCGGGGCAGAGACGCCGATGAACACGTCCGCGCCGGCGAGGGCCTCCTTGAGGGTCCCGGTGAAGCCGCGGGGGTTGGTGTTCTCCGCGGTCCAGCGGAGCGAGTCGGCGAGTCCCGGGCGCGCGGTGTGGATGACGCCGTCGATGTCGGCCACGACCACGTCGCGGGCCCCGGCGGCCAGGAGCAGCTTGAGGACGGCCGTGCCGGCGGCCCCGGCCCCGGACAGCACGATCTTGACGTCGGGCAGGTTCTTGCCGACCACGATCAGGGCGTTGGTGAGCGCGGCGAGGGCGACGATCGCGGTGCCGTGCTGGTCGTCGTGGAACACCGGGATGTCGAGCTCGGCGCGCAGGCGGCGCTCGATCTCGAAGCAGCGCGGTGCCGAGATGTCCTCGAGGTTGATGCCGGCGAACACTGGGGCGATGGCCTTGACGGCCGCGACGATCTCGTCGACGTCGGTCGTGTCGAGGGCGATCGGGAACGCGTCGATGTCGGCGAAGCGCTTGAACAGTGCCGCCTTGCCCTCCATGACGGGGAGGGAGGCGAGGGGGCCGATGTCGCCGAGGCCGAGAACCGCGGTGCCGTCGGTCACGACGGCGATGGTGTTGCGCTTGATGGTGAGGCGGCGGGCGTCCTCGGGGTTCTTGGCGATGGCCTGGCAGACGCGCGCGACGCCCGGGGTGTAGATCATCGAGAGGTCGTCGCGGTTGCGGATCGGGACCTTGGACTCGATGCGCAGCTTGCCGCCGAGGTGCAGCAGGAACGTGCGGTCGCTGACGGGGCCGACCTTGACCCCGGGGAGCGCACGGAGCCCGTCGACGATCTCGGTGGCGTGCGTGTCGCCGCGGGTGGCGCAGGTGACGTCCACGGAGATGTGGTCGGAGTGCGACGCGGTGACGTCGAGCCCGGTGACGATCCCGCCGGTGTGCTCGATGGCTGTGGTCAGCTCGCTCACCGCCGTGGGGCGGGCCTCGACCTCGAGGCGGACGGTGATGGACGAGGAGACGCTGGGCGCGGAGGTCATCCGGCAACCCTAGTGACAGTCTGTCCGGGATGTCGCGCTGGAGCGGCGATGAGACGGAGGCGTCCATTGGTCGGAGGGGTGGGAGGGCGCGCTCAGGGGACGGTCCGGCTGTCGAGGTTCCCCGCGAGTTCTGGGCGGCAGCTGACCGGGTCCATCCTGAGGATGCTGCTGTGGTGGACTGGCGGGCCGGAGAGCAGATGAAGCTTCGACTCGTAGGTGAACATCCCCTGGAGATGGTCGGCAAAGTACCGAGGAGCCCATCCGAAGGGCGAGTCCTCGACGAGCTGGTAGTGCGAGGACCTGGTGATGAGTGCGCAGATCCAGTCGGCGAGCTGCACCCCTGAGTTCAGGTTGCTCTCGATGTGCAGCGGCGCCTCGACGATCCGACGCATCTCCTGGCGGTCGCGTCCGTAGATGTGTGCGTACATCTTCGCGACGAGCTCTCTGCGAGTCTTGTCGGTGATCGCGTCCATGAGGATCAGAAGGTCGTCGTCCGACCTGTCGGCATGGGTGCAGAGCCTGTCGATCGTCTGTTTCAGAGCGTCGAGGGCGATCACGTTTGCTTCTCGACCGGTCTGAGCAAGTGTTCCTCTCTGCTTCTCGTCTCCGTAGTAGAAGATCTGGCCGCCGAGGGCCTTCAGCTGCCTGACGAGCCCGGTGAACGCCCGGACCTGTCCCGGGTACTTCTGGATGCTCCCAGTGCTGAAGTACTCCGAGCCCTTGCGTTCCCACTGAGCGGGTGTGGCTGAGGACTCGATCTCAGTGCGGAACAGAGAGGTCTTCACCTTCTTGAACGCTGACCCCAGACGCCTGGCGTTGTTCGCCGGGAGGACGAACCCTGCGTAGCCGAAGACGGGATGGTGCCCGAACTTCTTGTGGCCGTCTTCGATGTACGGGCCGATGTGGCCGAACTCGTCGAGATACGCGATCAGCATCCATCTCCCCTCAACGCAAGAACCCACGCCTGGGCGTGGGTTCTCCGGAGTGGCGCGTGCCCCGTGTCTCAGAGGTCGCTACCGATGTCCAAGATAACCGGTATGGGAGAGTCGCGCAAGCGGGGTCTCCGCGCAGGGGCCAAAGATCCGCCCGGTGCACGCACCGACGGCGCCCCTCTCACGAGGGACGCCGTCGATCAGACGCGGGTGGTCAGGTATCAGGCGTGCACTCTCGTAGCTGCTGCTCCAGGTCCAGCCTGGTCAGCATGTCCTCACGGGGACCGGTCGCGCGTGGGTTCTGTCCACCTGTGCTGTTGTTCTTCCTTTGTACTCCCTGTGCGAGGGCCTGTGAAGGGGGTCGTATACATCCGTGCCGGGCTGTGTCGGGCCCTCAGGCGCCCCGTCGGCGCAGCGCGCGCCAGAGGACGAGGGCGGCACCGGTCCCCACCAGCACCGCGGCTCCCGCGGCGACCGACGCACGGGGGGAGATGGCCCGGCGGAGCGCGACGGGCCGGTTGAAGGTGAGCACGCCCCAGCCCTCCTCGGCGGCGAGGCGACGCAGCGTGCGGTCAGGGTTGACGGCGAAACCGTGCCCGACCGAGTCGAGCATCGGGGCGTCGGTGATCGAGTCGGAGTAGGCGTAGGAACCGTCGAGGTCGTAGCCGTACTCCGCGGCGAGCCGGTAGATCTCCGCGGCCTTGTTGTCCCCGTAGGCGTAGAAGTCGATCCCACCCGTGTACCGACCGTCGACGACCTCCATGCGGGTCGAGACCGCGTGGTCGGCGCCGAGCATCGCGGCGATCGGCTCGACGAGCTCGGCGCCCGAGGCAGACACGACCACCACGTCGCGACCGGCGGCACGGTGCTGCGCGATGAGCTCGACCGCCTCGGAGTACACGTAGGGGTCGATGAGCTCGTGCAGGGTCTCGGCCACGATCGATGAGACCTGCTCGACCGGCCAGCCGGTCACCATGGACGACAGGTGCGCGCGCATCCGCTCGGTCTGGTCCGCGTCGGCGCTGCCCACGAGGAACAGGAAGTGCGCGTAGGCCGCACGCAGCACGGCGCCGCGGGACAGCAGCCCTCCGGCGAGGAACGGCCGGGAGAACGCCGCAGTCGACGACGTCGCGATGATCGTCTTGTCGAGGTCGAAGAACGCCGCGGTGCGCCGACCCGCCGGACGTCGCACAGGACGGTCCGGGGCGGAGGGAGAGGTCACAGGCCGAGCCTAGCGCTCGGCAGGCATCCGTCCCTGGTCTGGTCGGGGCTCGGTCCGGCGCACGGCCAGACGGACGGCCGAGACTCGCCGTCCACAGGCTGCTGGTCCGGCGCGACCGTCCCCGACCGCGACCTCGTCCCTCGCCGTGCGGGCGCTCCTCGACGACCGTGGGCCCATGATCACCGCGAGAGACCTGCCCGACGGACCTCCTGGCACTGCCCGCGCGTGGCCGGGCACGCACGCTGCGTCCGGCCTGCACCTGGCGGCGGGTGTCGACGAGATGACGCGTCGCCGGAGCGACCTCCCGCAGAGCCGTCTCCCACCCGGCGACCGACCACCGGGCGGAGCCGTCGTCGTCGGTGTGGTGGCGGCGCGCGGAGGGGCCGGGGCGTCGACCCTCGCGGCGGCTCTCGCCGCAGCTGCCGTCCGAGCCGGTCGGCGCACGGTCCTCGTCGACGGCCGCCACACGGGAGCAGGGGTCGACGTCCTCCTGGGCATCGAGGAGGAGCCGGGCCTGCGCTGGGCGGACCTCAGCGAGGCGCGGGGCGAGGTCGACCCGGACCGCCTGGTCGACCTGCTGCCGCAGTGGTCCGGTGCGCGTGTGCTGAGCACCGACCGCGTCCGCGCGCTGCCCCGGCCCGACGAGGTCGAACCGGACGTCCTGCGCGCCCTCGCGCAGGCCTGCGACGTCGTGGTCCTCGACCTCCCGGCGGACCGGGTCGTCCTGAAGGCCGGGACCTGCCACGCGGTCGTCGTGGTCGCCCGGTGCGACACGCTGTCGGTCGCGGGAGCCCAGTCGATCGGCGCCCGGCTCGACGGCGACGGCTCACCTGCGACCGGGATCGTGTGCCGCGGACCGGCCGTCGGCCGCCTGCTCCCGCACGACGTCGCGAGTGCCTCCGGGCTCGAGCTCTGGGGCGAGCTCGTGACCGACCGTTCCCTCGAGGCCGCCGTCGAGGCAGGAGCCGGTCCGGTCGTCCGCCTGCCGCCGCGTCGCGGAGACAGGCGTGGCCGGTCCGCGGGAGCCACCTCGCTCGGCGGCGTGGCGGCCACGCTCGACGCCCACCTGCACGCGCTCGCCACCGCCCGGCCCACCGTCCGATGAGCCCCGCCGGCGGCGAGCTGCTGCACGGGGTCCGCGACCGGCTCGCCGGCAGCGGGCCGCACCCCACCCGCGCCCAGGTGGTCGACGCCCTCGAGGCGGGGGACGTCCTGCTCGGCAGCACCGCCCTCGACGAGCTCCTCGGTGTGGTCCGGGCCGAGCTGTTCGGTGCCGGGCCGCTCCAGGCGCTGCTCGACGACCCTGCGGTCACCGACGTGCTCGTCAACGGCCCCACCGAGGTCTGGGTCGACCGCGGCGCCGGGCTGGACCGGGCACCGGTCGACCTCGGCACGGACGACGACGTCCGCGAGCTCGCCGTGCGGCTCGCGGCCGCAGGTGGTCAGCGCCTCGACGACGCGAGCCCGACGGTCGACGCGCGGCTGCCGGACGGCACCCGGCTGCACGCCGTCCTCGCGCCCCTGTGCCCCGCGGGGGCCGTCGTCTCGTTGCGGACGCTGCGCTCCCAGGCCTTCACCCTCGACGAGCTCGCCGCGGCGGGGACGGTCCCACCGGGGTGGGTCGCGGTCCTCGAGGCCCTGGTGGCGGGACGTGCGTCCTACCTGGTCTCGGGTGCGACCGGGACGGGGAAGACCACGCTGCTGGCCTCCCTGCTGTCGCTCGTCCCACCCACGGAGCGCATCGTCACCATCGAGGAGGCCAGGGAGCTCGTCCCGACGCACCCGCACGTCGTGCCCCTCACTGCCCGCCACGCCAACGTCGAGGGCACCGGTGGGGTCGGTCTCGCCGACCTCGTGCGGACCGCGCTACGCATGCGCCCGGACCGCATCGTCCTCGGGGAGTGCCGCGGCGCGGAGGTGCGAGACGTCCTCACGGCGCTCAACACCGGCCACGCCGGGGGCAGCGCGACCATCCACGCCAACACCGCCCGGGACGTCCCTGCCCGTCTCGAGGCCCTCGCCGCGCTCGCCGGGATGTCGTCGTCCGACCTCGTCGCGCAGGCCGTGAGCGCCTTCGACGCCGTGCTGCACCTGCGCCGGGGCCGTCCAGGCCCGTCGGTGACCGCCGCGGGGGAGACGGCCCGGGCACGTCGCTACCTGGAGGAGGTCGCCGTCGTGACCCGCGACCAGGGCGGACGCCTCGAGGTTAGGCCCGCGCTCACCTGGGACGGCGACGGCACCCCCTACCGGCACGCCGGGTGGGAGCACCTCGCCCGCAGGCTCGGGCTGTGACGGCGGGCGGCTGGGCGGCGCTCGCGGAGCCCGTCGCCGCCGGGGCTCTCATGGCGGCTGGGGTGGTGGTCGCCGCAGGGGTGGTGGGACCTCGCCGGGCACGGGAGCTGCGGCAGGTCAGCGCTGCGTCCCGGGTGCGAGGTGCCGTGCTCGGGGTCTCGCGGGGGCCGCTCGGGAGGCTCGTGCGCAGGGCGGGCGGCGGTGACCGCGTCGTCGGGGCGCGGGACGTGCAGGTGGTCATCACCCAGGTCGCAGGTCTGGTGCGCAGCGGGATGCCGCCGGACCGGGCGTGGGCGGGCGTCGGCGTGACGGTCCGGCCGGACGGGATCCCCACGCCTGCCGACCTCCTCCACCTCACCTCCGACGCGTCGCAGGCCCGGGCGGTGGTCGCGGCCTGCCGGCTCGCGCAGCAGGTGGGCGCCCCGATCGCTCCGGTGCTCGACTCGATCGTGGCCACCCTCGTCGCCGCCGCAGAGTCCGCCGCGGAACGGGACACCGCGCTCGCGAGCCCGCGGTCGACGGCCCGGCTGCTCCTGTGGCTCCCGGCAGCCGGAGCCGTCGTCGCCACGGTCCTCGGGGCCGGTCCGGTGCAGCTGCTCCTCGGTGGTGGTCCGGCAGTCCTCGCACCGGTCACCGGGGCACTGCTGCTCGCGGTCGGCCGCTGGTGGACACGTCGCCTCGTCCAGGCGGCCGTCGGCGACCACCCGGCAGGGTGACAGCGGTGCTCGGTGCGGTCGTCACCGGAGGTGCCGTAGGCATCCTCGTCTGGTGCGCGACCGCGCCGTGGCGAGGGCCCCGGACGCCGCGCACCACCCGCCGTCAGCACGTGGGGTCCGTGCCTCCGCCGGGTGCGGACGACCTCGGTGCCGCCGCCGTGGACCCCACGGTCGTGCTCGACCTCCTCGGTGCCGCGCTCGGCGCGGGTGCCGGCGTCCCGAGAGCCCTCGGTGCCGTCGGGAGCTCGGTCGGCGGGCAGGACGGGGAGGCGCTCGAGCGGGCGGGCGCGGCGCTGCTGCTCGGTGCGGGGTGGGGACCGGCCTGGGAGGGCGCACCCGCGAGGCTGCGGCCGGTCTCCGAGGCCCTGAGGCCCGCCTGGGTGCACGGGGCGCCGCCCAGGGACGCGCTGCGGGTCGCGCGCGAGCGCATCGCCCACGACGCCCGCACGAGGGCCAGGACGGCCGCCGCCCGGCTCGGGGTGCGCCTGGTGCTGCCGCTCGGCCTGTGCCTCCTGCCGGCCTTCGTCCTGCTGGGGCTCGTCCCGGTGGTCGTGGCGCTCGGGTCCGGTCTCGTCGGTGGGACCTGACGTCGGTGGGACCTGACCTCGCTGTCCACAGGCGGAGGAGCGGCGGGCACCGCCCACAGCGGGCGTCTGGTCGCGAGCGGTCAGGGGACCGGGCGGTCGAAGGTGGGGGCAGCTCGCAACCGAGCACCACCACCGACCGACCCGAGACGACAGGAGAGCACCATGACGACCATGACCACCCCGGCGGCCGGCACGCAGCCGCGCCCCGCACAGACCAGCGACACCGCACACGGAGGGACAGACGCCGCGAGTACCGGTACCGCGCGGACCTGCACCGCTACGACCCACGGGGTGACGGCCCCCGGGGTGACGACTCACGGCGCCACCACCCGCGGTGTCACTCGCGGCGTCACGGCTCACGGCGCGGCGACGCACAGCACGACGGCCGACTGCACGGAGAGCTGCACCTGCGGTGCTGTCGACCGTGCACCGCGGTCGGCGGGCGGCGGCCTCGCGGCAGCCGGGCGCCGACGTTGGGAGACGGTGGTGGCCCCGGGGAAGGACGCGGGGATGGCGACCGCCGAGTACGCGATCGCGATGATCGCGGCCGTGGGCTTCGCGGGTCTGCTCGTGGCCGTCCTCACGAGCGCGACGGTCCGTGAGCTCCTCACCGGGCTCGTCACCTCCGCTCTCAGCTACGGCTGAGTCGATGGTGCGGCGGCCACGGTCACGACGACGCCTGTCCTCGGGCGGGACCCCGCCCGCTGGGCACCAGGGCCCGGGCGACAGGGGTAAGGCCCGCTGGGTTGGGAGACGCCGGCAGGGCGACAGGGGAGCCTGGCGCAGCGACAGGGGAGCGGTGACGGCGGAGCTCGCCGTGGCGCTGCCCGCCGTCGTCCTCGTCCTCGCAGCCCTCGTCGTGGTCGTGGCCGCTGGCTCCGCGCAGGTGCGGGTGGTCGACGCCGCCCGTGCCGGCGCGAGAGTCGCGTCAGCCGGGGAATCTCCGGCCCGTGTCGACGAGGTGGTGACCCGGGTCGCAGGACCGTCGGCGACAGCGACCGTCGACGAGTCGGGGGTATGGGTCAAGGTGACGGTGCGCGCCTCCGTCACCGGCGGCTGGTTCTCCGGCCCGCTCGGGGTCACGGCGACCGCGACGGCGTGGCTCGAGTCCGCGGTGGGTGCACCGTGATCCGGGAGCCAGGCGCCCCGGGTGGTGGGAGCGCGCAGGGCGCTCGCGGTGACGGATCTGACCGGGCGACCGGATCGCCCGGAGGGACTCGTCCGCCCCGAGAGATGCCGGGGCTCCCAGCAGCCAGCAGTGGGCGCTGGCGCTCGGTGTCGGGGGACCGAGGGGCCGGCACCGTCCTGGTCCTCGGGCTCGTCGGAGGGGTCGCGGCGCTCACCCTCGTCGTGGCTGCCCTCGTCGGGGTGGTGGCCGCGCGTGGGGCCGCGCAGTCCGCTGCCGACCTGTCGGCGCTCGCGGCTGCCGCGGCCGTCCAGCGGGGCGACGGCGACCCCTGTCTGCGGTCGACGCGGGTGGCGGAGCGCAACGGGACGCAGCTGGTGCGCTGCGGGTGCGACCCGGACCGCTCCTGCACGGTCGAGGTCCGCCGGGGAACCGGTCTCGGCCAAGACGCGGTGGCTACGGCCCGAGCCGGTCCGGCCTCCGCGCGGTCTGGACGGCGAGCAGCACCTCGGGTCTCGGGACAGCGGCCGACCCGTCACCTACGCAGACGGCGACGGTTCACCCGCCCCCAGAGGTACTGCACCACCCATTGTGTGTCGATCTGTGCCCACGGATCCGTGGACCACCCCCCGCTGGGCAGCAGCGGGGCGCACACTGTTCTCGACGAGCCGCGCGATCCCGCCGGTCACGAGGCGCCACGACACGCGTACGCAGGAGAGGAGGGACCGTGGGCAGAGCAGAAGACCCGACCGTGCCCGCCGCCCTCACCGCGTCGTCGGCTGACCCGGTCCTGCCTCGTGGTCCCGAGCGCGCGGCCTCCGAGGGGATCGCGAAGACAGCCGACCCGCTGCTCGTCGAACGTGTCCGTCAGGGGGACGTCGACGCGTCGCTCGTCCTGTGGAGACGGCACGCCGACCTCGCGCGGGCGCTCGCGGTCCGGCACTCCGCCACCGCCCACGACCACGGAGCGCACGGTGCACGGCTCGAGGGCGCAGACGCCGACGAGGTCGAGGACCTCGTCAACAGGACCTTCGCGCGGATGCTCCGCGAGATCGCGAGCGACCAGGACCCCGTCGCACCGTTCCTCCTCTACCTCTACAGCACGCTCAGGCTCGAGGCCGGGAGCGTGCGGGGGACCGCGCCCGCGGAGCCTGCGGTGCTGCGGGCGTTCCGTCGGCTGCGCGGGTCCTACCAGACCGTGCTCTGGTACTCCCAGGTCGAGCCCGTCGCTCCGGAGACGCTCGGGGTCGTCCTGGGGCGTGATCCTGACGAGCTCGTGCTCGGGCTGAACAACGCGACGAGCCGCCTGCGCTCGGAGTGGATCGCCGAGATCGTCGCCGACCCGACCACACCGGACACCTGTGCCTGGCTCACCCTCCGTGTCGACGCCTACGACGCGACCATGCTCAGCGAGCTCGCCGAGCAGCGGTACATCCGGCACATCAACCGCTGCGAGACCTGCCCCAAGACCGTCGTGGACCTCGACAGGTTCCCCGAGATCCTCGGGACGACCGTACGGGGGCTGATCGCCGGGCTGACGAGCGCCACCTCGGCCGCCCCCGCTCCGGTGCGCGCCGTCGCCCACCCGACGCCTGGTCTCAGGCCGGGCCCCGTACCCGGACGTGCGGCCAGCGCCGCTGCCGGACCGCGGACACGAGCCCGGGGCGGCCACGAACCCCACTAGGATCGGCAGTGCACCGCGACGGTGGCCAGCCGCAGCGGTGCACGGTGCAGGTCGGCGGCGTGCCCGCGTGACCGGTACCGAGCCTTCGTCAGAGACCTTCACCACGCGAGCCCGGCTCCCCGAGCCGGCGAGAGGTTGTCCCGGATGCCACAGCAGGTCGCGATCGAGTCCCTCAGCCACGACGAGCTCGTCGCCGAGCACGAGAAGCTCTCCGCGCGCTACGCGGACCTCGTGTCGACGGGCCTCACCCTCGACCTGACGCGCGGCAAGCCCGCGCCCGAGCAGCTCGACCTCTCGGACGCGCTCCTCAGCCTGCCCGGCGGGCACGACGCAAAGGACGGCCACGGCACCGACTGCCGCAACTACGGCGGCACCGCAGGTCTCCCGGAGCTCCGCGCGATCTTCGCCGAGCTCCTCGGTGTCCCCGCGGCGCAGCTCCTCGCCGGCAACAACGCCAGCCTCGAGATCATGCACGACCTCGTCGTCTTCGGCCTGCTCCACGGCACACCGGACTCGGAGCGCCCCTGGTCGGCCGAGCCGGTTGTGAAGTTCCTCGCCCCGAGCCCCGGCTACGACCGCCATTTCGCGATCACCGAGTCCTTCGGCATCGAGATGATCCCGGTGCCGCTCGGTGCCGACGGCCCGGACATGGACGTGGTCCGCGCGCTCGTCGCCGACGACCCGTCGATCAAGGGCATCTGGACCGTCCCGACGTACGCCAACCCGACCGGTGCGGTGTACTCCGAGGAGGTCACCCGGGCGCTCGTCGAGATGCCGACCGCGGCACCCGACTTCCGGATCTTCTGGGACAACGCCTACGCCGTCCACACCCTCGTCGAGCAGGCGCCGACCCAGCACGACATCGTCGGTCTCGCGGCAGCCGCGGGGAACCCGAACCGTCCCTACGTCTTCGCGTCCACCTCGAAGATCACCTTCGCGGGCGCGGGCGTGAGCTTCTTCGGGTCGTCGGCCGACAACGTCGCCTGGTACCAGGAGCACCTGTCCAAGAAGAGCATCGGTCCCGACAAGGTCAACCAGCTCCGCCACCTGCGGTTCTTCGGGGACGCCCAGGGGGTCCGTGACCACATGGCCAAGCACCGCGAGATCCTCGCCCCGAAGTTCGCCCGCGTCCTCGAGATCCTCGAGGCGCGCCTCGGTGGCACCGGGGTCGCGACCTGGACCACCCCCGAGGGCGGGTACTTCATCAGCCTCGATGTGGTCCCGGGAACGGCTCGACGCGTCGTCCAGCTGGCCAAGGAGGCGGGCATCGCGCTGACGGCTGCCGGCTCGGCCTTCCCGTACGGCAAGGACCCGGACGACACCAACATCCGCCTCGCCCCGAGCTTCCCGTCCCTGGAGGACGTCGCCACGTCGATGGACGGCGTCGCGACCTGCGCGCTGCTCGCCGCCGTCGAGGCACGCCTGCGCTGAGCGCGTCGCACGACGCGAGCAGCGGCACCAGACCCGGCACGAGCAACGGCATCAGACCACGACGAGACCAGGGGACCTAGTCCGCCGGCCTGCGACCCCGTGGTCTCGGCCAGGCGACCTCAGTCTGCGGCTGCGTCGAGAAGCTCGAAGTCGACCCGCCCACCGTGGACGCCGTTGACCTGCAGCTCGATGGCGTGCGTCCCCGGGTGGTACCGGCGTGTGGTGATGACCTTGAAGGAGTGGCTCCGGGCCAGGCGCAGGGTCTCGCCCGGCGCCAGCTCTGCGGTGGTGAGCTTGAAGACCTTGGTGGTCTGCAAGCCGTTCGCCTTGCGGTGGTGCACCACGTAGTCGACCACGACGCGTGCTGCTGCTTGCCCATCGTTGGTGATCGCGGCGCTGAACCCCAGGCGCTCGCCCACCCGCACCTCGTCGGCGTCGATCGCGAGGTCGACGGTGACGTGGGGTGTCGGTGCGAAGCCGAGCAGTGCGAGCGCCTCGGGGTCGCCGCGCTTCACGAGCGTCCGCAGCGCGTGCCGCACGAGCGGGAGCGTCGTCGGTGCCGGGTCGGCGAGCCAGCGGCCCGCGGTCTCGACCGTCACCGCGGGATCCTTGCGGCTGAGGTCGTTGAGGTGGTTCGCGACGGACCGGCGGACGTACTCGCTGTCGTCGCGGTAGAGCGCGTCGAGGATCGGCAGGGTCGCGTGGGCGTCGGCGGTCAGCGCTGGAACCTGCGTCCCCCAGGGCAGGTGGCGGCGGGTGCCCTCGCTCGCGAGCCGACGGACGTGCTCGTCGTCGCTGGTGGTCCACCGCAGGGCGGCCGCGAGCGACCGGTCGAGGTCGTGGGTGAGCAGCGGCCGCACCGCGAACTCCGCGGTGAGCCGACCGGTCAGCGCCGCCTGCAGGTCGAGGGCGGTATCGAGCGCCTCGGCTGTCCCGTCGGCGATGGCCCGTGCACTCACGGCCTCCGTCACCGGCCAGACCATCCACCCGGTGAAGCGGTCGTCGTCGAGGCAACGGTGCACGAGGGACGCGAGGTCGTCGACGGTGCCGGGCACGTTGGCAAGGATCGCGTCTCTGACGAGGAGTGCGCGGTCACGCAGGGCGAGCGGCGCGAGAGCGCCAGCGCCCGCCCTGACGTGCGGCACGGGCGTGCCCGGGGCGGCAGTCTCGAGCACAGCGACGAGCCCGAGCACGGCGTCGGACCCCAGCAGCTCGTCAGCGAAGGGCACAGCATCTCCCGAGGTCGTGGTGCTCACCCGCGGTCCCGCGGCTACGGCCGACCTTAACGGCCCCCGCCGACACGCGGGGCGACTCACCTCACGTGCTCGACCCCGAAGCCGATGTGGGATGTGGACCACCGTCGAGCCGCTCCGCCGGAGCTGCGTGACCCACGACGGGCGCGACACCTGACCTCGGAGGAGACGACCATGACCAGACTCCCGCGCACCCCGGTGACCGCTGCGTCGCGGGCTCGAATCATCGAGTGGTTGGGGTCGCCCGAGATCCGGGCGAAGTTCTTGGCCGACGGCCTGAAGTTCTCGCTGCTGCTGCTCGACCAGTACGAGGCCGGGGTCGATCGGATTCTGGCCGAGCGGGCAGAGCTCGGTGAGCTCTCCTGGCTCGGAGGTCCGGCGCTCGGGCCGCTGGACTGGCCTCGCAACCAGGGCGGAGAGCCGCTCGCACACATCGCGACGATCCTGCTCACCGAAGCCCAGGCGCTGCTCGAGTCGCGTGACTTCGTCGAGAGGGACTGGCCTGAACCTGGCGCGCGGCTCCCCGCCACCGGGTACCTCGAGGTGTTCCACCACCTCGGCACCTACGGGAACCCGGAGGACGACGGTACGGGCGGGTGGCTCGTGCGTCACGTGCCCTCCGACGGCGTGACTTTCGCGCCTCTGGTGGAGGGCCCGGACGACCTGGACCTCCCCCACGAGGTGTGTCAGCCCGTTCTCCTGGGCACAGGATTCAGCGTGCCGCGGGCTATCGACATGGTGCACGCAGACAAGGCCGCCTTCGAGGCGGCAGAGCGGGTCGACGAGGAGACCGACGCGGCGTGGACGGCATGGCGGCGGGGCGTGGAGAAGGTGGGCCCGCCGGTGTTCCCGGCCTCTCGCCTCTACGGGCACAGCGAGGCCGGGACCGCCTACGCCGTCGACGTGCTCCAGCAGGTCAGGCCGCTGAAGGACGAGTCGGACTCGTACGTGCTCCTGCTGAGCATCGAGAGCTGGACCCACTTCGACGGGTGGTTCGGTGACGCGGGGAGCTTTGAGGTCTGGATGCGCGCGAGCGACCTCGAGTCTCAGCGCTTCGAGGACGCCTGGTGCATGATCCGGACCGACTGACGGTCGCTGAGCGTCAGGTCGCAGGTCGGGGACCTGACGCTCAGCACTCCACGTAGTTCACCGCGAGCCCGCCGAGCGACGTCTCCTTGTACTTGGAGTGCATGTCGGCGCCGGTCTGGCGCATGGTCTCGATGACGGCGTCGAGGCTGACGGTGTGGCGGCCGTCGCCGCGCAGGGCCATGCGGGCGGCGTTGATGGCCTTGACCGCGCCGATCGCGTTGCGCTCGATGCAGGGGATCTGGACGAGCCCGCCGATGGGGTCGCAGGTGAGCCCGAGGTTGTGCTCCATGGCGATCTCGGCCGCGTTCTCGACCTGCAGGGCCGTCCCGCCGAGGACCTCTGCGAGCCCGGCGGCAGCCATCGCGCACGCCGACCCGACCTCGCCCTGGCAGCCGACCTCGGCCCCGGCGATCGACGCGTTGGTCTTGATGATGATGCCGATCGCACCGGCGGCGAGCAGGAACCGGACGGTCCCGGCGTCGTCGGCACCGGGCACGAAGGCCCGGTAGTAGCGCAGCACCGCGGGGACGATGCCTGCCGCACCGTTGGTGGGGGCGGTGACCACGCGGTGCCCGGAGGCGTTCTCCTCGTTGACGGCCAGCGCGTAGAGGTTGACCCAGTCCATGGCGCGCAGCGGGTCGTCGTTGGCGCCCTCGGCGAGCAGGGCGCGGTGCAGGGCGTGCGCGCGACGCGGGACCTTGAGGCCACCCGGCAGCGTCCCGGTCGCACCGCAGCCGGCGTCGATGCAGTCGTCCATCGCGTGCCAGATGTCGAGCAGCTCGGTGCCGACCCGCTCCGGGGTGCGGGTGATGCTCTCGTTCGCGAGCATCACCCCGGCGACGCCCAGGCCCGAGGTGGCGCAGACGGCGAGGAGGTCGTCGGCGCAGGTGAAGGGCCAGGGCGCGGCGGGGGAGGAGCCCTCGGTGCCGAGCAGCGTCACGGGTGAGGCGACGGCAGGCGCGTCCGCCAGCACAGCCGTCTCGTCTGCCGGGTCGGTCCCGGTGCTCTTCTGGTCCGCCTCGTCCTCGGGGTCGGGGACCACGAACCCGCCGCCCACCGAGAAGTAGGTGCGGCGCAGCAGGACCGCGCCGTCCGGGGCGAGGGCGCTGATCCGCAGCCCGTTCGGGTGGAAGGGGAGCACGGTCCGGGGGAGGAACTCGACGTCGTGGTCGAGGTCGAAGGGGACCTCGACGCGGTCGAGCAGACGGAGCGCACCGGCGGCGTGGACGTCGTCGAGGATCGCCTCGACCACCGGGGTCGCCACGCTCTGCGGCTCGTGACCGACGAGCCCGAGGAGCACGGCACGGTCGGTGCCGTGGCCACGCCCGGTCGCGCCGAGCGACCCGAACAGCTCCACGTGGACGCGTGCGACCACCGGGGCGGACGTCTCGCGCCCGGAGCTCGCTCCGAGCAGCTCGTCGACGAAGGTCTTGGCAGCACGCATTGGGCCGACGGTGTGCGAGCTCGACGGGCCGATGCCGATGCGGAACATGTCGAAGACGCTCAGCGGCTGGTCCGCGACCATGCGGGACGAACCGGCGACGGTGGCGAGGGGGCTCATGCCGACACCTCGCTCGTGGACATGTCCACCGGGCCTCCGGCGTCCGCCCGGGCTCTGTCCCGATCGGCCTGCGCGGCGAGCAGCCGTGCCCGCAGCTGCGGGTCGCGGGCCGCGTCGACGATGGTCGACGCCAGCGCGACTGCGGCGTCCAGCACCGCGCGGTCACCTGACGGACCCGCGGCCGCGGAGGCGAACTCGGCGGTGTGGATCGGCCCCTGGGCGTCCTCGACCCCGACGACGGGGTGGATGGACGGGACCACCTGCGACACGTTGCCCATGTCGGTCGACCCGCCGCTGCGCGCCGGGGCGGAGCGGTCGAGCGTCCGGCCACGGGCGGACAGGTGCCCGGCGAAGACCTCGACGAGGGCCTCGTCCTGCACGAGGTCGGCGTAGAGCGGCTCGGACTCGTCGACCGACCACGACACCCCGGCGGCGATCGCTGCGCCCTCGAAGCACGCGAGAACACGGCGCTCGAGGTCCTGCAGTGCGTCGAGCGTCGCTTCGCGGACCTCGATCTCGACGACCGCGCGGTCCGCGATGATGTTGGTGACCAGCCCGGCCTCGGTGACGATCGCGTTGAGGCGCGCCCCGTCGCGCACCTGCTGGCGCAGCAGGCCGACGGCGACGAGCGCGATGGTCGCGCCGTCGGCGGCGTTGCGGGCCTGGTCGGGGGCCGCGGCGGCGTGCGCGCCCTGGCCGGTGAAGGTGACGACCAGCCGGTGCACGGCCTGCATGCGCGTCGTGGTGGGCCAGGTGTCGGCGGGGTAGGGGTGCACCATGAGCGAGAAGGTCGCGTCGTCCCAGGCGCCGTCGGCGAGCATGAGCACCTTGCCGCCGCCGTGCTCCTCGGCCGGGGTGCCGAGGACCGTCACGCGGATGCCGAGCTCGTCGGCGACGGCCGCGGCGGCGATGGCCGCCCCGACCCCGGCCGCGGCGATGATGTTGTGCCCGCAGGCGTGGCCCACGCCGGGCAGGGCGTCGTACTCGACGCACACGACGGCGTTCATGTCTCCGCTGCCGTAGGTCGCGCGGATCGCGGTGTCGAGCCCGTGGACGCCCGTCGTCACGTCGAAGCCTGCGTCGGCGAGCCGCTCGGCGACGAGCCCGGCCGCATGGTGCTCGGCGAAGGCCAGCTCGGGGCGTGCGTGGATCGCGTGGGAGAGCGCGAGCAGCTCCTCCGAGCGGACCGCGACGGTCGTCGCCACGGTGTCGTGCAGCGCGGCGGTGGACGGGGCGTCGGTCACGTGGGGCTCCTGGTGGTCGGGTCGGCCGGAGGTGCTGCGGTCCGGTCCCGCGCAGTCGCGAGACCGGGGCCGGTCGCGTGTGGTCGACCGGGCCGACGCCGGCTGCCCCGGGTGAGGGCACGGACGTCTGCCCCCATCATCTCCCGGGGCGGGTCGTGGAGCAGCCTCGGGGCTCGCCCGGCCGGAGGTCGCGTCTCGCGGGAGCCGAGGGTGAGGCGGGTCAGGCCCCGGAGACGGTCCGGAAGACGACCTCGCCGAGGAACAGCACGAGGAGCGCGACGGCAGCCCAGTCGCCGATGCGGAACGCCCCGAAGACCATCCGGGCTCTCCTGCCCCACGTCGCAGGTGCGACCCCTTCTGCCCGGGCCTGCGAGAGGGTCAGCCTCCAGGAGCTCCCGAGGAAGGTCCCGCCTACCAGGAGGAGCAGCGCCCACTGCACCCACAGCGGCCAGGAACTCATCGTCTGCTCCCTCTGGGGCTCGTGAAGGTCGTGGTCGTCGTGCTCTTCATGGTCATGACCCTAGGTCCGTCATGACCCTAGGTCCGGTCGGGCACGGCCCGGCGTCCCGTGCGTGCCGCGAAGGCGTCCAGCGCGTGGAGGACGCCGGTCGCCTGCCAGAGCATCGACCGCCTGCGCCCTCCGACCTCGGCGAGGACACCTGCGGTGACGAGCCGGTCGATCGCCCGAGAGGCGTTCGTGTGGTTGATCCCCACGGCGTCCATGACGACGGCGGTGCTGATCACGGGCTGGCGGAGCAGCAGGTCGACGATGCGCCACACGGACGAGTCGGACCGTGCCGAGATCGTGTCCGCCCACGTCAGACGAAGCTCTCGAAGGTCGGTGACGAGGAGGCGCCCGTTGGCGACGGACGCCGTGGCGGCATCTGCGAGCGTCTCGACGATCGGGTCGACGTCGCCCTCGCGGTAGGCCGTGAGCGCAGCGAAGTACCGATCCGTGTCGGTGAGCAGCCCCGCTGACACCGGGACGGTCACCGCGCGGGTCACTCCTCGCCGTCGCAGCATCGAGTGCACCAGGGCGCGACCCGTCCGCCCGTTGCCGTCCGGGAACGGGTGGATCGTCTCGAACTGCGCGTGGGCGACGGCGGCCTGGGTCAGCGCCGGCAGGTCGTTCCTGGCGGAGAAGCGGACCAGGTCCGTGATCGCCGGGACCACGCGTCCGGCGGCGGGAGCGACGAACGACGCTCCGTGGGGCGAGTATCCGTTCCCGCCGATCCAGACCGCGGAGTCACGCCAGCGGCCGGCGATGTCCGGGGCGCTCGCCCCGAGGAGCGCGCGATGCATGGCGAGGACGGAGTCCGGGGAGATCTCGTCGGCGAGTGCCAGGGCTGCACGCATCGCGTCCGCGTTGCTCACCACGAGCGCGGCGTTCGCCCGGGACTCCTCGTGGATCTCGGCGAGGGCGATCTGCTTCGCGCCCGAGGTGATGTTCTCGATCTGCGAGGAGGAGGCCGACTCCGACCGGAGCAGGACCGCTGCGAACGGGGCGACGTCGTGGCCCGAGTCGGCGTCGAAGGCCCGGATCGCCGATGTGGCGTCCTCCGCCGCCTCGGCGACGGACCGAGAGAGGGAGGGGGTCAGGTCGCCGATCTCCGGGACCACGGCCGCCATGTACGGGTTGCGCAGACGGTCGCGAGCCCTGCGAGAGAGCAGGTCGACGGGGATCGTCGACGTCCACCCGAGCTCCTCGCGACCGATCGGCGGCCACGAGTGGCTGCCTGAGGGGTCGACCGTAGGGAGTGACATGGTTCGACGTTATCACTCCCTAGGGCGCTAAGGAGTGATAAGCGATCGCGCTATCACTCCTTAAGTCACGAAAGAGTGATAGTGCGTCGCCTCGTCACTCCTTGTCGGGCACTCCCAGGCCCGCTCCGCCGCCCACAGCACTCCCCGGCCCTTGCGCCAGCACCGCGTCGAGCAGCCTGACCGCGGCGGCCTTGTCGAGCGGGTTGTTGCCGTTGCCGCACTTAGGGGACTGCACGCAGCCCGGGCACCCGGTGGCGCACGAGCAGGTGGCGATGGCCTCGCGGGTCGCGGCGAGCCACGTCTGGGCGAGGTGGTACCCGCGCTCGGCGAAGCCGGCACCGCCGGGGAACGCGTCGTAGACGAACACGGTGGCCCGCTCGGTGTCGACGTGCATCGCGGTCGAGACGCCGCCGAGGTCCCACCGGTCGCAGGTGGCGAGCAGGGGGAGCAGGCCGATGGACGCGTGCTCGGCGGCGTGCAGCGCGCCCGGCGCCTGGTCCGCGTCGACCTGCGCGGCCTCGAGCAGCTCGGCCGAGACGGTCCACCAGGCGGCGGCCGTGCGCAGGGTCCGCACGGGCAGGTCGAGGGGCTCGGTGCCGAGGACCTCCTGCGAGGGGACCCGCCGGCGCTGGAAGCTCTCCACCTGGTGGTGCACCTCGACGGTCCCGAAGCCCCACTCGACGGCGGGTCGGCCGTCTGCCGAGGTCTCCGAGCCCCAGTCGACGTGGTCGGTCTCCTCGATGACGTCGATCGACGTGATCGACCGCGACCACGTCCCGTACCCGACGTCCTCACGGCCCACGAGGGCTACCGAGTCGACCAGGTTGTAGTCCTCGACCACGAAGGTCTCGCCCTGGTGCACGTACACCGCGCCGGTGTGGACCGAGCCGTCCGCCGCGGCGGCGTCCACCGTGCCGAGCAGCCGTCCGGTCGCCGACTCGACCACGGACACGGGCGTGCCGCCCTCGCCGCGGATGTTGGTGAACCCGGCGGCGTTCTGGTGGTGCGTCCAGAACCAGCCCGAGCTGCGGCGCCGCAGCGTCCCGCGCTCGGTGAGCTGGTCGAGCAGGGTACGGGCGGCGTCGCCCCCGAAGAGCGGGAGGTCCTCGGTGCGCACGGGCAGCTCACCGGCTGCTGCGCAGAGGTGCCCGGCGAGCACGTAGGGGTTGGTCGGGTCGAAGACCGTGGCCTCGATGGGTGTCCGGAAGATCGCGTCGGGGTGGTGCACGAGGAAGGTGTCGAGCGGGTCCTCGCGCGCGACGAAGGCGACGAGCCCGTCAGCCCCGGCACGGCCGGCGCGCCCGGCCTGCTGCCACAGGGAGACCCGGGTTCCCGGCCAGCCGATGATGAGCACCGCGTCGAGCCCGGAGATGTCGACCCCGAGCTCGAGGGCGTTGGTGGTCGCGAGCGCACGGATCTCACCGGAGCGCACCGCTGCCTCGAGCGCGCGGCGCTCCTCGGGCAGGTACCCGCCGCGGTAGGCGGCGACCGTCCCGGGCAGCGACGGGTCCACCGGGCGCAGGTGCTCCTGGGTGGTCGTGGCGACGGACTCGGCGCCACGGCGGGAGCGCGTGAAGGCCAGGGTGCGCGCGCCGTGGACGGTGAGGTCGGCGAGCAGGTCCGCGGCGACGGCCGTCGCCGAGCGGCGCGGCCGGTCCTGGTCGCCCTCGGCGTCGACGGCGTCCGCGTCGTCGACCAGACCCAGGTCGTCGACGAGACCGAGGTCCCCCGGAGCGCCGCCGACGTCCCACGGGTCGTCGACCAGCGCCGCGACCGCCGCGTCACCGTCGGCACGCTCGGCACGCGAGCGCGTGAACGCTGCGGCGTCGTACCGCGGGAGCTCGGGCGGCTCCCACAGGGCGAAGGTCTTGCGTCCCGCCGGGGAGGCGTCCTCGGTGACCGCGACGACCTCGGACGGGTCCACGCCCACCAGCCGACCGGCGCTCACCGCGGGGTCGGCGGTCGTCGCGGAGGCCACGACGAAGGTCGGCCCGACGCGCGGCAGCAGCAGCCCGCTCGCGCTGCGGTGCTGCACCGCGGTGCGGGTGCGCCCGCTGCCGCGCGTCGCCGAGCTCGGCGCGTAGTAGGCGGCGAGGCGCTGGAGGCGCCGCAGGACCAGGGAGACGTGCGCGCCGAACACCCCGCGGAACGCGTGCCCCTCGTCGACGACGACATACCGCAGCGACCGCAGGAAGCGTGCCCACCGGGCATGGTTCGGCAGCATCGAGAAGTGCAGGTAGTCCGGGTTGGTGAGGACCACGTCGGCGTGGTCCTGGATCCACTTCCGCGCGGAGAACGGGGTGTCACCGTCGCAGGTGTCCACCTGGACGTCGCGAGCCTTCGAGGCCGAGAGCAGCCGGGTGACCGACGCGAGCTGGTCGGCGGCGAGCGCCTTGGTCGGGCTGAGGTACAGCACGGACCCGCGGTCGCGCGCGGACTCGATGCGCCCGGGGTCGAAGGCCGCCCCGGCACGGTCGCCGCGCACGGAGGTCAGCGCGGGCAGCCAGAAGGCCAGTGACTTGCCGGACCCCGTCGACGTCGCGACGACGGTGTGCTTCCCGGCCCACGCGGCCTCGGCCGCCTCGACCTGGTGCACCCACGGGCGGTCGACGCCGAGGGCCTTGTACCCGGACACGAGCGACGGGTCGGCCCAGGCCGGCCAGTCGGCCTGTGTGCCCTCGCGCGCCGGGATGTGCTCGACGTGCGTCAGCTGTCCAGAGCGTCGTCCTCCGGCGAGGAGGACGTCGAGGAGTTCGTCGACACGGGCCACCCGAGGATTCTCCCACCTGCGGGCGACCCGCTGGTCGAGAGCCGGATCTAGTAGATCCGCCGCCCTCGCCCGTCGGGCACACCGGACTTTCGGAAGAAGTACGTGTTGAGCTGGTCGCGCCACTCGACGGCTGACCGCAGCTGCTCGGCGAGGCGCTCACCGACGCGTCCCGCGAGGGCTGGGTCGGCGAGCGGCGCGACCTTCTCCCACGCGGTCACCATCTCCTCGACGCGCTCGACCCCCGCGAAGTGCGTGTCGTAGATGTGCTGCACGACGGTGGTACCGGAGTGCAGCCGGTGCGAGTACGGGACGTGGTGGAAGAACAGCAGGAGCTCGTCGGGGCACGTGCTGAGCGACTCGTAGGTCGCCGCGAGCCCTGGCGGGTAGAGACCGGCGTACCCGGTGCCCGTCGCACAGCTCCGGTCCACCCCGACCCCGTCCCGGTCGGCGAAGTGGTAGGTACCCCACGCCGTGTACTCGTACCCGTCGACGTCCGGGCCGTAGTGCTGGCGCGTCGGGCTGACCATGAAGCCGACACCCAGGGGTGCGGTGTACTGCTCGTAGACGTCGAGGGACCCGGACAGCAGGTCGCGGACCGTCGTCCGCAGCTCGTCGGGCGCGTCACCGAAGGTCAGCCCGACCCACTCGTCGAGGATCGCCTCGGCCGTGAGCGTCGGGTCCCAGGCGAGGCGCCCGTAGGCGTAGAGGTTCGCCTGGGCGAAGGGGTGCCCTGTCCAGAACACGTCCTGCCCGACGTTCGACACGGCGGCGAGGCCGCCGCCCGTGATCCCGCGTCGGGCGAGCGTCGCACGGCCGGACGTCACGTCGTGGACCGCGGGTCCGTCGTCTCCCCACGGCCGCGTCTGCATGGCGTCGGTCCACTGCGGTGCCAGGTAGGCGACGTGCTGCTGCTGCCCTGTGTACTCCTGCGTGACCTGCACCTCGACAGCGACCCGGGTCTGGGGCATCACCGTGATGACGGGGGAGAGCGGCTCGCGCACCTGGAAGTCGACCGGCCCGAGCTTCACCTGGAGCACCACGTTCTCGTCGAACCGCCCGTCGAGCGGTGCGAAGTGGTCGTGCGCGGCGCGTGCCCGGTCGGTCGAGCGGTCCCGCCAGTCCTGGTGGTGGTCGTACACGAAGGCCCGCCAGTGCACGACCCCGTCGTGCGGGCCGAGCGCCCGCGCCAGCATGTTCGCGCCGTCGGCGTGGTCCCGGCCGTACGTGAACGGGCCGGGCTGTCCCTCGGAGTCCGCCTTCACCACGAACCCGCCGAAGTCTGGGACCGCCGCGTACACAGCCGCCGCCGTCTGCGCCCACCACGCCTGGACCTCGGGGTCGACGGGGTCGGCTGTCCCGAGACCGCCGAGCACCACGGGCGACGCGAAGCTCACCGACAGGTGCACCCGGATGCCGTAGGGCCGGAAGGCGTCGGCGAGCGCCACGACGTCGTCGAGGTGCGTGGTGAGCAGCTGCGCCTCGCGCCGACCGACGTTGACGTTGTTGAGGGCCACGCGGTTCACGCCGGACGCGGCGAGCAGCCGGGCGTACTGGCGCACCCGCCCGAGGTCGGGTCGGAGCGCCCCGTCGTCGTAGAACAGCGAGCCGCCCGAGTACCCACGCTCGACCTGCCCCATCACGGGGTGCACGGAGACGTTGTCCCAGTGGTCGAGGACCCGCAGGGCGTGCGCGGGCTCGTGCGCCTCGACGCGCAGGGACGCCTGGGCGCCTGATCGATCGCCCTCGGGCCGCACGCCGAGGACTGCCGCCCCCTGACGGACCAGGTGGAACCACGCGTGGAGCAGCCCGTGCCCGGTCGTGGCGAGCATCGTGACGGTCGTGCCGGCGGCGCCGGTGCGGCGGACCTCGACGAACCCCTCGTCCCCGGGAGCCCGCTGGACGAGGTCGACGGCCTCGCGCAGCTGCTCGGGTGCGTCGTCGGGGACGGCGTCCAGCAGCGCGAGGACGAGACGGTCGGGAGACGCGCCACCGGCGGGGCGCGGTGCGGTCTCTCCTCCTCCGAGGGTGGCGGCGTGCGCGACCTCGGTGCGGACGGTGTCGACGAGGGGGCCGTCCCCGAGCACGACGGCGTCGGCCGCGGCCAGGTGCACGAGTGCTGCGTCGGGGAGCCAGGCGGGGTGGGTACCTTCGGTCTGCGGGATCATCTCAGTCCTCCGTCGTCGTCGAGATCACGAGCACCTGCTGCGGCGCGAGGATCACCAGGTCGCCCGCGCGGAGCGCTGTGCCCCCGAGCAGCTCGTCGCCGCTCACCGGGGCCGGCACCTCGACGCTCTCGTCGCGGTGGTTGATGACGAAGGTGACCCGGCTGCCGTCGTCCTGGTGCCGGGTGGTCACCTCGACGTCGGGGACGTCGGCCAGCGGTCCCACGAGCCCGTGCCGGTCGAGCACGCGCCGCAGGACCCAGGCGACTCCCTCGGCGTCGAGGCCCGCGCCGACGTACCAGGCCTGGCCGTCGCCCACCCGGTTGCGGGTCACGGCGGCGGTCCCGGCGTAGAAGTCGCGGGTGTACCGCCCGACCACCTCGGCACCTTGCGGCAGCACGAGCTCGAAGAGCAGCGTCGACGCCACCTCGACCGACCCCCCGACCTCGCCCGACCCGTCGTCGAGCAGCACGGGGTTCACCACGTCGGCCTCCTGCGCGTCCCACTCGTCGACCCGCACGCCGACGAGCGGCGCGAGCGGACCGGGGACGTCGGTGAGGAAGGCGTTGTCGTCCTCGTCGACCCGACCTGACAGGAAGGTGGTGACTACCGTCCCGCCCCGCCGGGCGACGGCGGTGAGCCGCTCGGCGAGGTCGCCCTTGACCATGTGCAGCGCGGGCGCGACCACCACGTCGTACCCGCTGAGGTCCGCGGTCACGGCGACGGCGTCGATGTCGACGTTCGCGTCCCACAGCGCGCGGTGGTACGCCAGGACCACCTGCTGGTAGCGGACCCGGCGCGACGGCCCGTCGGACATCTCGAGCGCCCACCAGGAGTCCCAGTCGAAGAGCACGGCGACCCGGGCGCGGGTGCGGGCACCGAGGGTCAGCGTGCCGACGCGACCGAGGTCGGCGCCGAGCGCGGCGGCCTCCTGGAACACCCGGGTGTCGGAGCGCCCCGAGTGCCCGATCACCGCGCCGTGGTACTTCTCGCTCGCCCCGCGCGAGGCGCGCATCTGGAAGTACAGGACCGCGTCGGCCCCGTGCGCCACGGCCTGCCAGCTCCACGACGCCATGACGCCGGGGGCCTTGAGCGAGTTGACGTCGCGGCTCGCGGTGACGCTCGGCGTCTGCTCCATGAGCCAGAACGGCTGACCGTCCTTGAGGCCCCTCATGAGGTCGTGGGTGAACCCCATCCTGGCCTGGGACCGGGCGTCGGGCGGGTAGTTGTCCCACGACGCGAAGTCCAGGTGCGGCGCCCAGCGGTGGTAGTCGAGGGGCCGGAACATGCCCATGAAGTTGGTGGTCACCGGGACGTCGGGGCTGGACTCGCGGATCGCGGCCTTCTCGTCGAGGAAGCACGCGAGCATCGCGTCCGTGGTGAAGCGTCGGTAGTCGAGCGTGATCCCCTGGAACGCGGTGTGGTCGGGGCCGCGCCAGTGCTCGCTGAGCGCCGAGGGCGGCACGACCTGCTCCCACGCGGTGAAGGTGTGGGACCAGAACGTGGTGCACCACGCGTGGTTGAGGGCCTCGAGGGTGCCGTACCGCTCGCGGAGCCAGTCGCGGAAGCCCGCGGCGCAGTGGTCGCAGTAGCAGGCGCCGCCCTCGCCGCCGTACTCGTTGTTGACGTGCCAGGCGACCACGGCGGGGTTGGAGGCGTACCGGGCGGCCACGCGCCGGGCGAGCTCGGCCGCGAGGCGGCGGTGGACCGGGGACGACGGGCAGGCGTTGTGGCGCTGCCCGTACAGGTGGCGGCGGCCCTCGAAGTCGACGCGGGTCACCTCGGGGAACTCGGTCGCGAGCCAGGGCGGCTGGGCGCCGGTGCCCGTGGCGAGGCAGATCAGCCGGCCCTCGGCGGTCGCGCGGTCGACGATCGCGTCGAGCCGGGAGAAGTCGTAGGTGTCGGCGGACGGCTGGGTGTGCGCCCAGGCGAAGACCCCGAGGGTGACGGTGGTGATGCCGGCGGCGTCGAAGAGACGGTAGTCGTCGTCCCACACGTCGGTGCCCCACTGCTCGGGGTTGTAGTCGCCGCCGTAGGGAAGGTGGTCGGTCTGGGGGAGGGTCATGCGGTGAACTCCTGGGTGACGTCGGTGCGCAGGCGTGCGCTCGAGCTGAGCAGCACGGCGGCGACGAGGGGGGCGAGCAGCACGGGGACCACGTCGGACGTGAGGTAGGTGGTCCCGGCGAGCAGCACGACGAGGGACACGTGCTTGAGGGAGGTGAGCGGGCGGCGGCCCACGAGGTACCCGGCGAGGCGGGCGACGTCCCGGGTGCGGAAGGAGAAGAACGTCGCCACGACGACGGCGTCGAGCCCCCACACGAGGGCCAGCACGCCGACCGTGACGAGCGCACCGCCCCACCAGGCCGGCACGCCGGCGACGTCGAGGTGCACGAGCGTGAAGGAGAGCGCCGAGAGCCCGACGACCAGCGGTGCCCAGAGCCGCAGCACCGGCAGGGCGTCGCGACGGTAGGCGGCGACGTACCGGCGACCGGTGGCGAGGTCGGTGAGCTCTTCGGGCCGCGCGAGGACGGTGAGCGCGGCCGACAGCGCAGGGCCGACGGGCAGCAGCGCGAGGACGAGCACCGGCACGTTGCTCGGGTCGCGCTCGAGGAGCGTGGCGACCGCGAGGGCCGGGACGAGGCTCACGAGCATGAGCACCTCGAGGACCACGAGCCGGTAGCCGAGCACCGCGACGCGGGCGAGCAGGCCGTCGCCGAGGTCGGTGCCGTCGCGGTGCGCTGCGGGCCGCGCCCCGAGGAGCGTCACCGCGCCACCTCGTCCTGGCCCACGATGCGTCGGTCGTCGAGCCAGCCGGGCGTCTCGTCGACGACGGGCGTGAGCTCGACGAAGGCCACGCCGTGGCGACCGAGGACGAGGTCGAGGTCGGCGCGGCCGTCGACCACCGGCAGGCTCGCGTGCCGGCGGAGCGGCTCGGCGAGGGCGCGCAGCGTCTCGACCTGACGCTCGCTCGGGTGGGCCGGGCGGCCCATGTGCTGCCAGGCGGTGAAGGCGTTGCCCTCGGTCTCGTCGACGCTCGACCGGTCGACGAGCACGGTCTGGGGCGCGGGCCGGTGGGGCTCGTGCTCCTCGCCGGCCACCGTCGCGCTGGCGACGGGGACCGACAGACGCAGCTCGTGCCGGGCGGGCGCAGCCGGTCCGTCGGTCCCGTGGACCGGCTGCCACGCGAGGACGGTGACCCGCCCGTCGTCGTGCCGGGTGACGAGGTGGTCCTCGCCGCGGGCGAGCACGTGCTGGCCCATGCGGGCCATGAAGGCGAAGAGGTGGAAGGTCGGCTTCTTCACCTGACGGTGGGTGAGCAGCCCGAACCCTCCGTGGAAGATCGCCGTCGGGATGCCCACCTCCTCGAACACGTCGCTGAAGGTCCAGTAGGAGAAGGAGTCGACGAGGTCGCCGCCGGCCGCGAGGACCGGGGCGAGGTAGGCCGCGTTGTAGGCGGTGTCGTGCACGGGGTTGTCGGGGCGGTACGACGACGAGTACTCGGTGATGTGCACGGGGACGTCGGCGTACGGGGTCCCGGCGAGGTGCGCGCCCGGGGCCGCGAGCTGCTCGAGCAGGTGGTCGGCGTCGCGGAGCGTCTGGTAGACGCCGAAGGGTACGTGCTGCGCCGGGCCGGTGGCGTAGGCGTGCGAGCTGACGAAGTCGAGGGGGAGGTCGTGGGCCTCCACGTGGGCGAGGAACGGCGCCCACCAGTCGTCGGCCCCGGGGGAGATCGCGGGACCGCCGACCTGCAGCCGCGGGTCCACGTCCTTGACGGCGCGGGCGGTGACCCCGTAGAGACGGAAGTACTCCTGCTGGTCTGCGTCGAGCCAGAACGCGTCGAGGTTGGGTTCGTTCCACACCTCGACCGGCCAGGTGCTCACCTCCTCGATGCCGTAGCGGTCCACGAGGTGGCGCAGGGTCGCGCGGACCAGGTCGGCCCAGGCCTCGTACGACGTCGGTGGCGTGATGTTGCCCTTCCACCAGAACACCGTGGCGTCGCCGGAGGCGAGGGCCTCGGGCATGAACCCGAGCTCGAGGAACGGACGGACCCCGACGGCCAGGTATGCGTCGACCACCTGGTCGAGGTAGGTGAAGGAGTACCGGATCCCTGCCCGGCCGTCGACCTCGTAGGGGCGGTAGATGCCCATCCCGTCGCTCAGCAGGCCGTGCCCGCGGATGTGCCGGAACCCGATCTCGCGCTGCACCAGCGCGAGGGAGTCCTGGTAGTCGCGTCGGAGCGCGAGCTCCATGCGGCCGGTGCCGACGCAGGCACGCCAGGAGTCGCCGAGGAGGGCGGTCGAGGTGTCAGGGACGATCGTGCGCACAGGGGGTCTCCCGGAGAGGTCGAGGGGTGCGGCTCAGGTGTGGTGGGTGGGGACGGCGTCGCCGCCGCACCGGGGTGCTCGCCCGGCCGCGGGTGCCGCGGCCGGGCGGGCTGTCAGCCGTTCTCGGCGACGTAGCGCTCGTGGGCGGAGTTCACGAGGTCGATGTACTGCGTCGACCCCTTCGCCTCGATCTCGGCGACGTAGGCGTCCCAGTCGGCGAGGTCGCGCTGACCGAGGACGAACTGCAGGGAGGCCTGCTGCACGGTGTCGCGCAGCGGGGTCTCGAGCAGGGTCGCCTGCTCGCGCTCGAGCTCGTCGAGCGGGAACGGCGGCTGCAGGGGCAGCACCTCCTTGTCGGCCATGCCCTCCTGGAAGGCGACCTCCTCGTCGGAGAACGTCGACCACAGCAGGTCCGTCGTGCCGCCGTACGCGAACACGCCGCCCGAGAACCCGAAGTCCTTCTGCAGGTGCTGCGGGGCACCGGGGTTGAGGCCGATGAAGTCGATCTCGGGGTCGAGCACGCGGGTGCCGTCGGCGTCCCTGGTGTAGGTGGTGCCCTCGACGCCCCACTTGGCGAGCTCCTGGCCCTCGTCGGAGTACCAGAGCCAGTCGATGAGCTGCATCATCGCGACGAAGTTCTCGTCGTCGGCCGCGGCGGCGCTGATCATGATGCCGTTCTCGAGCAGCGAGGTGCCGCTGACCACGTCACCAGCCGGTCCGGCAGGCAGCCGGATCTTGGCGATCTCCGCGTCGGGGAGTGTCGCCGAGAGGGCCGGGCGGTAGTCGTTGACGAGGGTCTGGGCGTTGGTGCTGATCGCGAAGGACCGCCCGTTGGCGAGCTTGGAGATGGCGGTGTCGTCGTCCTGAGTGAAGCTCTCCGGGTCCATGAGGCCGTCCTCGACGAGCCCGTGCAGGTACTCGAGCATGTCGCGGTACTCGTCGGTGGTGCCCGGGAACACGAACTCCTCGGTCTCGGGGTCCCACTGCTGGTTGTTGTAGCCCCAGCCGGCGGAGGTCCCGTAGGTCATGCCGAGCAGGTTGAGCAGGTTGCCGGCGGGGGTCGGGATGCTGAAGCGCTCGGACAGCGGGTAGACGTCCGGGTAGGCCTCCTTCATGGCGGCGAGCATGTCGCGGAACTCGTCCCAGTCCGCTGGCTCCTCGAGCCCGAGCTCGTCCATGATGTCGGTCCGCACCGCGATCGTGTAGTCCTGCCACACGGCCTCGTGCAGCCCGGGGAGCACGTAGTACTTGCCGTCCTCCTGGCGCAGCGTGTCGAGGTTCGGCTCGAGACCCCAGGCCTCGACCTTCGCCTGGTAGTTCGGCATCAGGTCGACGTAGTCGCTCACGGGCAGGATCGCGCCGGAGGCGACGAAGGCGGCCTCCTGGCCCGGGTACGTCTTGGGCAGGATCAGCGGCGCGTCGCCCGCGCCGACCAGCAGGCTGCGCTTCTGCTCGTAGTCGCTCATCGGGACCACGGTCGGCTCGAGGGTGACGCCGGTGCGCTCCTCGAGCTCGGACCACAGCAGCCAGTCGTCCTGGATCGGGTAGTTGGGGTGGTCGCTGTAGAGCACCGAGAACGACAGCGGCTCGGTCGCGGTGAACTGGTCGCCGACGGCGTAGTCGGCCATCGCTCCGGCGTCGTTGCCCTTCGCGGCCTCGGAGTCGCCGTCGGCGGAGCCGCTGCTGCCGCAGGCGGCGAGGGCCACCATGCCCAGGGCGACGGCTGCGGCCGTCGCGCGTCGTGGTCGTGCCGGGAGTGTTCGCGTCATTGCTGGACACCTTTCGGGTTCGCACTGTGTCAGACCTCCCTGGCGGGACGCCTGGTCGCGGACCAGCGGGGCTGGTCGCCTCGAGCGGGCCGGTCGTGCGGTCGTCAGGCCGCCGCCGGTGGACTGCGCTCAGCCCTTGACGGAGCCGAGCATCACGCCTGACACGAAGTACTTCTGGATCATCGGGTACAGGCACAGGATGGGCAGGACGGTGAGGATGATGGTCACGGCCTGGATGTTCGCGGAGACCTGGGCGACGTCGCTGACGCCCGCACCGGTCGAGCTCGCCGAGGTAGCCCCGGCGATGAGGTTGCGCAGGTAGACGGTCACGGGGAACAGCTCGGCCCGGTCCATGTAGAGGAACGCCGCGAACCACGAGTTCCAGAAGCTCACCGCGTAGAACAGCAGCATCGTCGCCAGGACCGCCTTGGAGAGCGGCAGCACGATGCGCAGCAGCGTCCCGTAGGTGTTGAGCCCGTCGATCTGCGCAGCCTCCTCGAGCTCCTCGGGCATGTTCTCGAAGAACGACTTCATGACGAGCAGGTTGAACACCGAGATGGCGTTGGGCAGCACGATCGCCCACAGGGTGTTCTTGAGGCCCATCCCGCTGATGAGGACGTAGTTGGGGATGAGGCCGCCGTTGAAGAACATCGTGAAGACGGCGATGCCGATGAGCAGCCCGCGGCCGCGCAGGTCTCGCTTGGACAGGACGTAGGCGTAGCAGGTGGTGAGCACGATCGCGATGGCCGTCGCCACGACCGTGTAGACGACGGTGTTCTTGTAGTTGGTCCAGAACATCGAGTCGCTCATGACGAGCTGGTACGTGGTGAGGTTGAAGCCCTTGGGCCAGATGTTCACCTGTCCGGACCGGATCGCCGAGTCGGCGCTGAAGGACTGGGCGAGGATGTTGACGAAGGGGTACAGGGTCACCACGACCACGCCGAGCAGGACGACGGTGTTGATCACCTGGAAGGCGCGGTAGCCGCGCGAGTCCTTGAGGCGGCGGGGGCGTGGTGGGACAGGTCCCCGGGGCGGCGCCCCGGTCGCACGTGCGGTCGTGGTCACCACAGGCTTGCTCCAACGGCTCGACGCGAGATCGCGTTCGCGGACAGGATGAGCGTGAGGCCGATGAGCGCCTCGAAGAGGCCGATCGCGGCGGCGTAGCTGAAGTTGTTCGACACGAGGCCGACGCGGTACAGGTACGTCGAGATGACGTCGGCCGTCGGGTAGGTCATGGGGTTGTAGATGAGCAGGATCTTCTCGAAGCCCACCGCCATGAACGCGCCGATGTTGAGGATCAGCAGGGTGACCATGGTCGGGCGGATGCCCGGGAGGGTCACGTGCCAGGTCTGGCGCCACCGGTTGGCCCCGTCGATGCGCGCGGCCTCGTAGAGGCTCGAGTCGACGGTGGTGAGCGCCGCGAGGTAGAGGATCGTGCCCCAGCCGACGGTCTGCCACACCTCGGAGGAGACGTAGATGGTGCGGAACCACTCGGGCTGCTGCAGGAACGCGATCGGGTCGCCGCCGAAGAGACCGAGGATCTGGTTGACGGTCCCCTCGAGCGACAGGATCTGCATGAGCATCCCCGCGACGATGACGATCGACAGGAAGTGCGGCAGGTACGACACCGTCTGGACGAACCGCTTGAAGTACCGCGACCGCACCTCGTTGAGCAGCAGCGCGAGGATGATCGGTAGCGGGAAGCAGATGAGCAGCGACAGCGCACCGAGGACGAGGGTGTTCCCGAAGACGTTCCAGAACGTGGGGTCCTTGAGGAACATCTCGATGTAGCGCAGCCCCACCCACTCGTCGCCGAAGATGCTGCCGCCGGGCCGGAACCTGCGGAAGGCGATGACGTTGCCGAGCATCGGGAGGTAGCGGAACACGAGGAAGAACACCAGGGGCAGGACGGCCAGCGAGTAGAGCTGCCAGTCCTTGCGGATCGCCGCACGCAGCGGGAGCCGGCCCGCAGCACGACCGCGCGGCTTCTTCGGCCGGGAGGGGGGCTCGTGCGCCCCCGACGGCTCGGTCGCGGCGGGTGCCGCAGCCGAGACCGTCTCGTGGGCGGTCACGGCCGGCCCCGTCCTGGCGCGTCGACGCCGACCTCCGTGACGAGCCGGCGGGTGTGGTCGACCGTGCGCTCGTCGCCGACGAGCCGGAGCGGGATCGTGGTGCTCACCTGGTCGCTGGCGCGGGACACGAGCAGGTCGACGTCTCCGGGTTCGACGACCCGGTGGCCGGCGAGCCCGACGAAGGACGTGAGGTCGGCGTGCACCGTGAAGGTGACGCGCCGCGACTCGCCCGGCTCGAGGGCGACCCGTGCGTAGCCGACGAGCCGGACGACGGGCCGCGTCACCTGCGCGACGTGGTCGTGCAGGTACAGCTGGACGACGTCCGCCCCGGCGACGTCGCCGGTGTTCTCGAGCGTCACCTCGACGGTGACCTCGCCGTCGACAGGCCACACCGCGCGGTCGCCCGGCTCCGCGCCGACGACGCCAGCCTCGCCCCAGGAGATCGACGCGTAGCCGAGTCCGTGGCCGAAGGGGAAGGCCGGGGTCGGGTCGACCGAGGAGACGCTCGACCTGCGACCGAGCGGGGCCGAGAGATAGGTGCCGGGCTGCGAACCTGGATCCGACGGGATGCTCACGGGCAGCCGGCCCGAGGGCGAGACCGCCCCGGTGAGGATCTCCGCGAGCGCCACCCCGCCGAGCTGCCCCGGGAAGAAGGCCTGCACGACCGCCGCGGCCTCGTCGGCGAGGTGGCCGAGGGCGTACGGCCGACCGGTGAGGAGCAGCAGGACGACGGGGGTCCCGGTGGCGAGCACTGCCTCGACGAGCTCGGCCTGCACGCCGGGCAGCCGCAGGTCGGTCGCGTCGCAGCCCTCGCCCGAGGTCCCTCGGCCGAAGAGCCCGGCGCGGTCGCCGACGGCGACGACGCACACGTCGGCGTCACGGGCGCGCTCGACCGCCTCCGCGATGCCGCTGCGGTCGGGGTCGCTCACGTCGCAGCCGCGGGCGTAGGTCACGTCGTGGTGCTCGGCGAGGGCGGCGCGGGCCGACGGGATGTCGATCCCGACGGCGTGGTCGGGGTGGTGCACCCCGACGTGAGCGGGGAAGGAGTAGCAGCCGAGCATCGCCATCGGCTGGTCGGCGAGCGGGCCGACGAGCGCGACCCGGGCACCAGGGGTGAGCGGCAGCGTCGAGTCCTGGTTGGTGAGGAGGACGACGGCCTCGCGGGCGAGCCGCAGTGCGACGTCCTGACGCTCGGCGTCGTCGAGGGTGAGGGTGTCGACGTCCTCGGGCAGGGCCTGCCAGCCGGGGTCGAGGAGACCGAGCTCGGCCTTCTGGGTGAGCACCCTGTCGAGCGCGCGGTCGACGAGCGCCTCGGGGACCTCGCCGCGCCGGACGGCCTCGACGAGCGCCGGTCCGTAGGCGTCGACCGTGGGGAGCTCGACGTCGACCCCGGCGCGCAGCGCGAGGTGCGCGGCCTCGGTGGGGCCGGCGGCGACCTTGTGGAGCGTCTCGAGGAACTTCACGCCGAAGTAGTCGGCGACGACGGTCCCGTCGAAACCCCAGGTCTCGCGGAGGAGCGCGGTGAGCAGCCCCTCGTCGGCGGCGGCCGGGACACCGTCGACCTCGGCGTAGGAGTGCATGACCGAGCGGGCCCCGCCGAGGCGCAGCGCCATCTCGAAGGGCGGCAGGATCACGTCTCCGAGCTCGCGCGGGCCCATCGACGCCGGGGCGAGGTTGCGGCCCGAGCGGGAGGCCGAGTACCCGGCGAAGTGCTTGAGGGTCGCGACGACCCCGGCGTCCTCGAGGCCGCGCACGTAGGCCGCGCCGACGGTACCGACGAGGTACGGGTCTTCGCCGATGGTCTCCTCGGTGCGGCCCCAGCGGTAGTCGCGGGTCACGTCGAGGACCGGGGCGAGGCCCTGGTGGACACCGGCTGCTCGCATGGACGTGCCGATCTGCCGGGACATCTCTGCGACGAGCTCCGGGTCGAAGGACGCTCCCCAGGACAGCGGGACAGGATAGGCGGTGGCCTGCCAGGCGGCGAAGCCTGCGAGGCACTCCTCGTGGACCTGCGCGGGGATGCTGAAGCGGCTGGCCGCCATGATCTGCTCCTGCGAGGCGGCGAGCGACCGGGCCCCGGAGACCGGGTCGACCGGGACGGTGCCGAAGGGCCGGGTCAGCTGTCCGAGGCCGTGCTGGACGAGCGTGTCCCACGGCGGGACGTCCTGGGTGAGGTCGGCCTGGTGCGGTGCGACGCCCCCGCCGGAGGCGTCGGCGCCGACCCAGACGCCGACGAGCTGCGCGATCTTCTCCTCGAGGGTCATCACGGCGACCAGCGCCGCAGCCCTCTCGGCCGGTGCGAGCCGGGTGTCCCTCCACGGGGCGTCCAGCTCGGGGGTGCCGGTGGCTGCCCCGGTTGTCTGCGTGGTCATACGACCCCTCGTCGTCGGTCACGTCGTCGTGTCCTCGTGCGGCACCGTCGCCGCACGAACCACGCCATCGTGGTCTCGAAAGTATCGGCCGAAACGGCGATACCTGTTGGGATGTGACAGTAGGGTGAAGTCTCGAGGGTCGTCAAGGGTTCGGAGGAACGGGCTTCCCCGGTGTCGGCGCAGAGCGCTCGGGTGCTATGGTCTCTCGAAAGTTGCGACCGGACGACAGGTGAGAACCGCATGGCAGCACGCACGACCAGGGGCGACGAGCCGAGCGCCCTGAGCGACGCGAGCGCTCTGACCGGCGCCAGCGCGCCTGCGGTCCCCGCCACCATCGCGTCGATCGCCGCCGAGGCCGGGGTGTCGATCCCGACCGTGTCCAAGGTCCTCAACGGACGCCCCGACGTCGCACCCGAGACGCGCTCGCGGATCGAGGAGATGCTCGAGCGGCACCAGTACCGACGGCGCCGTCAGCGGCCGACCTCGGCCGGTCAGCCGCTCATCGACCTCGCCTTCCACGAGCTCGACTCTGCCTGGTCGATCGAGATCATCCGCGGTGTCGAGGACGCCGCCGCGGCCGCAGGGGTCGGTGTCGTGCTGTCCGAGCTCGGCGGCGTGCACAGACCGCCCCAGGAGTGGCTCGACGCGGCTCTCGCCCGCAGGCCTCTCGGCGTGCTGCTCGTGCTGTCCAACCTCGACGCCTCGCAGCGGCACCAGCTCGAGAGCCGGTCGATCCCCTTCGTCGTCGTCGACACCGCGGGCGAGCCGCCCGACGACGTGCCGACCGTCGGGTCGAACAACTGGAACGGCGGGCTCTCCGCCACCCGTCACCTGCTCGCCCTCGGTCACCGGCGCGTCGCCGTGATCTCCGGTCCGGTCGACGTCCTGTGCTCCCGGGCCCGCGTCGACGGGTACCGCAGCGCGCACGACGAGGCGGGCGTCCCGCTCGACCCGAGCCTCACGCGCTACGGCGACTTCTACGTCGACGGCGGCTACGAGCACGGCCTCGCGCTCCTCTCGCGGCCGGACCGTCCGACCGCCGTCTTCGCGGGCTCCGACATGCAGGCCCTCGGGGTGCTGCGTGCCGCCCGCGAGCTCGGCCTGCGCGTCCCGGAAGACCTCTCCGTCGTCGGCTACGACAACCTGCCGCTCACCGAGTGGATCGGCCCCGCGCTGACGACGGTCAACCAGCCGCTCAAGGAGATGGCCGGGACCGCCACGCGCATGCTCATCTCGCTGGCCCGCGGCGAGAGCATCCCGAACCGGCGCATCGACCTGGCGACATCGTTGGTCGTCCGCGAGAGCACGGCGCGCTGGGAGGGGTGAGAGCAGCTGCACGACCCGCCTGGACGACGACGTCCCGGCGGACGACCGACGACGAGGACGGCGCATGGCACTGTTCGACCTGCCCCTGGACCAGCTCGAGACCTACCGCCCGGAGGTCCGCGAGCCCGACGACCTCGACGCCTTCTGGCGGTCGACGCTCGACGAGACGCGGGTGCGGCCCGCGATCGTGGACGCCGTGCGTGTCGACACCGGGCTCACGCTCGTCGACACCTGGGACGTGACCTTCGCGGGGCACGGCGGAGACCCGGTCAAGGGGTGGTTCTCGCGTCCGGCCGGGTCGGACACCGCGATGCTGCCGGCTGTCGTCGAGTACACCGGGTACGGACGGGGACGTGGGTTCCCGCACGAGAGGCTGACCTGGGTCGCGGCCGGGTACGCGCACCTCGTCATGGACACGCGCGGCCAGGGGAGCCAGCACGGCAGCGGGGGAGGGACCCCCGACCCTGTCGGCAGCGGTCCTGCGGCCCCGGGCTTCGTCACGCGAGGGATCGAGGACCCTGCCGGCTACTACTTCACACGGCTCGTCACGGACGCGGTCCGGGCGGTCGACGCTGTCCGCGAGCTGCCGGGGGTCGACCCGACCCGGGTGGTGGCAGCCGGCAACAGCCAGGGCGGCGGGCTCTCGCTCGCCGTCGCCGGGCTGGTCCCCGACCTCGCGGCGCTGCTCACCAGCGTGCCGTTCATGTGCCACGTGGAACGTGCGCTCGGCATCACCGACCAGCACCCCTACGGCGAGGTCGTCACGTATCTGGCGGTCCAGCGGGAGAAGGTCGACCAGGTGATGCGGACGCTGTCCTACGTCGACGGGGTCAACCTCGGCCGTCGGGCGACAGCCCCGGCGCACTTCGCCGTCGCGCTCCGCGACACCATCTGCCCGCCGTCGACGGTCTTCGCGGCGTACAACCACTACGGGAGCGGAGCGGGCCGAGCCGACCGAGCCTCCGACGGGTCGCCGGGCGACCACGTGGGCCCCGTCGCCGGGCTGCCGGCTCCGGACACCGAGATCTGCGTCTACCCGTTCAACCACCACGAGGGCGGAGACGCGCTCCACACCCGACGCCAGCTCGACTGGCTGCGCGAGCGGGTCCCGGCCTGACCGGGACCAGCCCCCGCAGGCTCAGCGCAGGACGGTCTGCTGGATGGTGGTGGTGAGCTGCTGGAGCACGACCACCGTGCTGGCGTCGAAGAACCCGGCGTCGTCGAGCGGGGTCTGACCCGCGGCGACGGCCTGCATAGCCGTGGCGTCCACGCCGGGGAACACCTGGCCGTCGGCGCGTCCTGCGGCCAGCAGCAGGGCCGTACGGCCGAAGGCGGTCGTGACGTCCCCGGACTCCAGGGCGGACTGCACCCGGGAGCGCACGGCGTCGCGGAAGTCGGTGTCGAGTACCGGGAACCTGTACCCGAAGTCCATCTTGAGGAGCGTGTTCTTGACGCTGTCGACCCGGCCCTCGGCGACGAGCTCGGACGCGACGACGTGAGGCAGCGGGCGCAGGGAGTCGGTCACCGCCCACAGCGCCTCGGGGAGGGTGCCGTCGAGCGGCTCGCCGATGTCGAGAGCAGCGCGCTCGTAGCCACGCACCCCGTCCTGGGACTCCTTGCTGGTGCGGGTCACCCGTCCGTCTCCCATGGTGACGAGGCCGTGGGCGGCGAGGTCGAGGAGCACGGCCGCGGGCAGCAGCCCGTCCAGGACCCCGGCGGTGTCGTACCCCTTGACAGGCTCGCTCGCGACGACGACGAGTGCCTCTGCGCTCCCGATGTCGAGTCCACGGATCGATCGCATGCTGGTCCTCCCAGGGTGGTCCGTCCGGTCCTCTCCATCGTTGGTGCCATGGCACGGGGGTGCAACCGGAGGCCATGGGTCCAGGTGCCCATCCGTGGCCAGATCGTTGACCTGGTGCGGCTCGCGGACGGGTCCGGGGAGCCGTCGACGAGTGCGGGCTCACGTTCAGGTTGTGACTTCTCGCGGCTCTTGTAGCGTCTTGCCCACTCGACCCCCCGGAAGCGCGTACGACGACGACGCACCACGACGTGTCGGCGAGCGTGGGGGCAGGTCAGACCGACGAGGAGGCTCCACCCCGTGACCACCGGACCCGACGCAGCGCAGCCCGCCGACGCCCCCGAGGCCGACACCCCCGAGCTCCCCGGGGCAGCCGCCTACGGCGAGTCGATGGCCGACGTCTACGACCACATCTTCCCGCAGTCGCCGGACGCCGAGGCGACCGCCGAGTTCGTCGTGAAGCTCCTCAAGGGGACGGGGTCCGTCCTGGAGATGGCGGTCGGGACGGGTCGGCTGGCCCTGCCGATGGCGCGCCGCGGCCTCGAGGTCGTGGGGGTCGACGCCTCCCCACGGATGCTCGAGGGTCTTGCCGAGAAGGACCCGGACGGGCTCGTGACGCCGGTGCTCGGCGACTTCGTCGACACCGACCTCGGCCGCACCTTCGACGTGTCGATGCTCGCCCTCAACACGCTCTTCATCCTCCCGGACCGGGAGGACCAGATCCGAACCCTCGCGAACCTCCGCAAGCACACCGCGGACGACGGCCGGGTGATCATCGAGGCCTACGACCCGATCCAGTACCACGCGCTCACCGAGCCCAAGGTCGTCACCTACCAGCTGGGCCCCACCGGCCTGATGATCGACACCGTGATGGCCTACCCGGAGAACCAGACGGTCGTCATCGTCCACGCGATCCTCGAGGACGGGGGGATGCGCAAGACCGTCGAGGTCAGCCGGTACGCGTGGCCCTCCGAGATCGACCTCATGGCGCGTCTCGCGGGCCTGCGCCTCGTCGCACGCTGCGGCGACTGGACCGGCGCGCCGTTCAGCGCCACCAGCGGACGTCACATCAGCATCTACCAGCCCGAGAGCCCGGGACGGTGATCGCCGACCGGATCCTGCCGAGCGGGACCCGGGTGGTCGTCGACCGGCTCGCCGCGACGGGCGTGGTGGCGGTGAGCGTCGCCTACCGCGGCGGCATGCGCTCCGACCCGCCGGGAGCGCCGGGGCTGGCGCACCTCGTCGAGCACGTGAGCTTCGGGGCGCTGGCCGAGCACGCCGGGCTGGTCGACGCGACCGGCGGGTCGGCGAGCGCCTTCACGCACAGCGACCACACGGAGTTCTCCACCGTGGTCCCGGCTGCTGCGCTCGCCGACGTGCTCGACCTCGAGGCGCGACGGACGCGCCCGGCCCGCGTGGACGCGGCCGGTCTGGAGCGCCAGGTGCGGGTCCTCGACGAGGAGATCCGCACCCAGATCGACTCGCAGGACTTCGCGGGGCACACGGTCCGCGACCTTCCGCAGCTGCTGCTCGACGACGCACGCCTCGTCGGCGACGGGTACGGCAGCGCCGACGCGCTGGCGCACGTCACCCCCGACGACGTGGCGGCGTTCATGGCGCGCGGCTACCGGCCGTCGGACGCCGTGGTGGTGCTGGCCGGCGACGTCGACCCGGAGGAGGGCGCTGCCCTCGTCGAGAGCACCTGGGGAGACCTCGGTCCAGCACCGTCTGACCCGCCCGCAGCGCCGACGTCCGCGGCCCGCACCGTCGCCCCGCCGTTCGCCGGCCTGCCCACCGCGACGCGTACCGGAGGAGCCTCCGCCCCGGCGGCGGTCCGCGGTGTGGTGCTCTCACCAGCACAAGGCACGGCGAGGAGCCTCGGTGAGCACCTGGCCGAGGTGCTCGCCCTGCAGGCCGTCGCAGAGACACGCGGTCTGCTGTGCCGTGCCGGCATCTTCGAGCCGCTCGCGGCGCTCGACCCCGACCTCGCCTTCCTCGCCCGGTACCTCGGCCCGGGGGAGACCCCGGGGGACGTCGCGGACGAGGTCGACGACGCCCTCGCGGAGGTCGCCGACGGACGCGCGCCCGACGGGCTGGTCCTCTCCCTCGCGCTCCGGTGGCACCGCAGGCTCTCGGCCGCGGCCGCAGAGCCCCTCACCCGCTCGCGCAGCCTCGCCCGGGCGACCGTGCTCGTCGGCGACCCCCACCTGCCTGACACCGTCCTGCGCACGCTCGCGGGCACCGGCCGCGACGACGTCGCCGCGGCGGCCGCCCGCCTCCGTGGCGCCCGCGGCGCCCTCCTGCACGTGACCCCTGCGCTCGTGGGCGGCCGCGCATGAGCGCCGACCTGCTCACCGTCGCCCCGCTCGACCTCGTGTCGGAACGGGCGCCCGGAGGCCAGCTCCTCACCGCCGTCCACGTGCCCGGTGCCCAGACCGTCGAGATCCGCGTGAGCGTCGAGCTGCCCCGCGCCGACGACACCGACTCGGCCCACGCCGAGGTGCTGGGCCGCTGCCTGCTCTCCGCCCACGGGACCGCACGGCGCGCCGGTCTGCTCGGCGCGGAGGTCTCGGCAGGTGCAGACCCGCGCCGTCTCACGGTCGCCGCCTCCTCCAGCGTCGAGGCCTGGCGCACCACCCTCGCGCTCCTCGTCGAGGCGCTCGCCGAGCCGCGCGCGACACCCGACGCGGTGCGCCTGGCGAGCGGCGCGACGGCCCGGGCCGCCCTCCGTGCCCTCTCGAGCCCCGGGATGCTCGCCCGTTCCGCGCTCCACGACCTCCTCTGGGGAGACCGCGCGCCGTCGAGGTTCGACGTCCCGACGCCCGCGGCCCTCGGGCAGGTCTCGGCAGGGTCGGTGACCGACTACGCGCGGCGGCATCTGGCCGGGGCGCACGTCTCGGTCGTGGTCGGCGCCCCGCTCGTGCCGCACGCCGCCTGGGAGGCCGCGGCGGGCGTCCTCGGCGACTGGTCGACCACCGCGACGCGCGCCGAGACTGCCGACCTGCCCCCGCCCGGTCCGCCCGGCAGCACGGTCGTCGAGGGCGCAGCCCCGGGCCGGGCAGGTCTGCGGCTGATGCTGCGCTCGCCCGGACGCGACCACCCGGGCTACGCGGCGGCCCGGCTGTCGGCCGCGGTGCTCGGGGGCGGCCCGGCCTCGCGGCTCTCCCGCAGCCTCCGCGACGAGCTCGGGGTCGTCTACGGGGTCAACCACTCGACCGAGACCGTGGCCCGCGAGGTCTTCGACGTCGTCGACCTCGAGCTGCGGGAGCCCGACGTCGACGCGGCCCTCGGGGCGCTCGCGGAGGCCGTGCGCCTGCCGCCGAGCGACGGGGAGGTCCGCAGGGTCCGGCGTCGCACGCTCGGGGCCCAGCTCGTGGCGCGCAGCTCGCTGGCCGCCACCGTCGCGTCCGTCGCCGACCTCGTGGCGGACGGGCTCGGGCCGACCTGGCTCGACGAGCACGCCGAGGCCGTGGCCGCCGTGCCCACCGAGGACGTGCAGGCCGACGCCGCGGTGAGGCTGCCGCCCGACGCTGGCTGGCGCGCGCTCGTGACGCCGACGGGCACCGCGACCCCGGGGCCTCCCGACGCCCCTGCGAACGTCACCTCCCCGGGCAGCGCCAGCCCGCCGGGGAGCACCGCGCCCACCACGCCCACCTCGACCACCAGCACGGGAGGACCCGCATGAGCGCCACCCCGGACGGGCACGTCATCAGCGTCCGCGACCTGACGATGGCCTACGGCAGCACCCGCGTGCTCGAGGGCATCGACCTCGACGTCGAGGCGGGCGGGGTCACCGCCCTGCTCGGCCCCAACGGCGCCGGCAAGACCACCACGATCGAGATCCTCGAGGGCTTCCGCGGTCGGTCCGGCGGCGAGGTCCGCGTGCTCGGCGAGGACCCCGCCAAGGCCTCCCGGGCGTGGCGGTCGCGCGTCGGGATCGTCATGCAGTCCTGGCAGGACCACGCCCGGTGGCGCGTCGTCGAGCTGGTCCGGTACGCCGCGGCCCACTACGACCACCCCGTGCGCGCCGAGGAGGCCCTCGAGATGATGGGCCTGGGCGACAAGGCCCAGGCCACCATCAACCAGCTCTCGGGAGGCCAGCGCCGCCGGCTCGACGTCGCCCTCGGCATCGTGGGGCGCCCGGAGCTGCTGTTCCTCGACGAGCCCACGGCCGGCTTCGACCCCGCAGCCCGCCGATCCTTCCACGAGGTCCTCGGGACGCTCGTGGACTCCGGGCTCACCGTGCTCCTCACCACCCACGACCTCGCCGAGGCAGAGCGTCTCTCGCGCCGCATCGTCCTCCTGGTCCGCGGGCACCTCGTCGCCGACGGCTCCGCGGCCGACCTGGCGCGGGCGGTCGACGCACCCACGACGGTCCGGTGGCGCGAGGACGGCGAGGTCCGCACGGAGCAGACCGTGGAGCCCGACGCGCTCGTCCACCGGCTGTACGCCACGCACGGCTCGGCGCTGTCCGGCGTCGAGGTCAGACCACCCGACCTCGAGGACGCGTACCTCGAGATCGTCGCGAGGGAGGAAGCATGAGCCGGACCTCGAAGGTCCTCTCGACAGGACTGCTCCGTGCCCGGCTCGAGCTCCGGGTGCTCGTCCGCAACCGGTCGGTCCTGTTCTCGCAGCTGCAGCTCGCCAACGTGGTGATGCTCGTGGTGCTCGGCAAGGTCATCGGCGACGACCCGATCGGCGGCTCCGGGCAGCCGCAGGTGACGCTGTTCGTCGCGGGCTTCGTGGCGCTGGCCGTCTGCCAGGCCACGATCCTGCAGTTCCCCCTCGCGCTCGCCACCGACCGTGAGGACGGGACCCTGCTGCGGGCCCGCGGCATCCCGGACGGCGTCGCGACCTACCTGGTCGGCAGGGTGACGGTCGTCCTGATCACTGTCGTGGTGAACGTCGCGCTCGTCCTGGTCGTGGCGGCGCTCGTGCTCCGCGCCCCGATGCCCTCGACCGTGGGTGCCTGGTTCACCCTGCTGTGGGTGCTCGCGCTCTCCACCTGCGCGGCCACGCTGCTCGGCGCAGCCGTGGGGGCCATGCTCCCCGGTGCGCGGCAGGGGACGGGCTGGGTGCTCCTCCCGCTCATGGGTCTCATGGTGATCTCCGGGACGGTCATCCCCTTCACCCTCATGCCGGGCGTGGTGCAGGCGGTCGCCTCGGTGTTCCCGCTGCGCTGGATGGCGCAAGGGGTCCGGTCGGCGCTCTACGAGCCGGCCTACGCCGCCTACGAGGTGGCCGGGAGCTGGCAGCACGCCGAGACCGCCGGTGTGCTCCTCGTCTGGGTCGTGGTCGGTGCGGTCGTCGCACCGCGCCTCATCGCACGCACCACCCGCAGGGAGACCGGCAGCGCGCTCGAGGAGCGCCGTGACGAGGCCAGCCGCCGGGTCGGGATCTGAGAGAGGACATCATGACGCACACGACGACGCAGGACACGACGACGCAGGACACGACGACACAGGACACGACGACACAGCACCACACCGCGCCGGGGCAGGCCCCAGCACCCGCGGCGCCGGAGGCGCCCTCCGAGCCAGGCGTGTCGGTGCTCTACCCGAGCCAGCCGCTCGACCCGAGGATGGTGGCGCCCTTCGCCGAGGTCGCCCGACGCAGCCCGGCCCCGGCACGCCTGTGGATGGGGCACTCGCTGCTCTTCGACACCCTCGACACCTTCGCGTACCTCGCCGGGGCCGGCTACCGGCAGCCCTTCGGCACCTCCGTCTCGCTCATGGCGTCGAGGCACCCTTTCGACGCCGCCGTGCGGGCGCGGTCCGCAGCGATCGCGTCGGGCGCCCCCTTCGTCGCGGGCTTCGGCACCGGGCTGCCGGGGTTCGTCGAGGCCATGACCGGGCAGGCCTGGGAGAGCCCGCTGACGGCCGCCCGGGAGTACCTCGGGATCGTCGGAGCGCTCCTGCGCGGCGAGCAGGTCCGGACCACCGGCCGCTACCACCAGACGACCGGCGCGCTCGTGCCGCTCCCCGTGCCCGTCCCGCCCGTGCACGTCGGCCTCGGGGTCCTGCGACCTCGCATGGCCGAGGTCGCCGGAGAGGTCGCGGACGTGGCCATCACCTGGATGACCCCGCCGGCGTACCTCGCCGAGACCATCCTCCCCGCCCTCGAGCGGGGCGCCGAGCGGGCCGGGCGGCCGCGGCCGCGCGTCGTCACCGTGGTGCACGCAGCCCGGGACACCCCAGGCAGAGACCTGCCCGAGATGGCCTTCAACGCCGCCCGCGGGCACCTCGCCGCACCGCACTACACCGACATGCTGCGCCGCGCCGGGGTCCCGGTCGACGCGGCAGACCCGCGCGCGGGGGCCCGGGCCCTCGTCGAGGCCGGGGTGTTCGTCACGGGTTCGGCCGAGGACGTCGCGCGGGAGGTCGCCGCCTACCACGCCGCGGGCGTCGACGAGGTCGTGCTCAACCCCGCGGGCGTGCTCTTCACCGAGGGCCCGCAGCCGGCCGTCGACGAGCTCGAGGTCTTCCTCGCCGCCGCGCACGCCGAGGGGACGCGATGAGCGAGACCCCGACCAGCACCCCTGCGCCGCAGCTCGACGCCGTCAACCTGCTGGTGGTCGCGACCGGGTCGATCAGCGTGGCGTTCATGCCGTACTGGGTCAACTGGCTGCGCATCGTGGAACCCGGCGCGAGCACACGGGTCGTGCTCACCCCGACCGCCCGGCGGTTCGTGTCGTCGGAGGCGCTCGCGGCGCTGCTCGGCGCGGCCGTCGAGGTCGACTCCTGGGACGGCGCCCCGGAGGACGGCTCGGGCGCGCAGCACGTGGACCTCGCCCGGTGGGCCGACGCGGTCCTCGTCTACCCCTGCACGTTCTCGTACCTCGCGCGGCTGGCCCTCGGCAGCGGTGACTCCCCGTCGATGCTCGCGCTGCAGTCGACGTCCGCACCGGTCGTCGTCTGCCCGGCGCTGCCGCCGGGCACCGCCGAGGGGTGGGCGTACCCGCGGCACGTGGCAGCCCTCGAGGAGCGCGGCGTGACGGTCGTCCCGCCGGTGCTCGCCCGCAGCGTCACCACCGGCGAGCACGACGCGGCGTCGCCTGCGCCCTTCCCCACGGCGGTCGACGCCCTCGCCCGCGCGCTGCGAGCCGGGCAGGCCGACCGGTGACCGTCGAGACGCTGCGCGAGACGACCACCGGCTACCTCGCCACCACGCTCGCGCGGACCCCCGCAGGGGAGCACGTGCTGGTCCGCCGGGCAGGTGCGGACCGGCCAGACCGGTCGACCTCGGACGCCGCCGCCCTGGGTGACGTCGCCCGGTCGGTGCTCCCTCCCTGCCGCGCGTCTGCCGGGGCCCTCGTCGACGGGGCGTGGCACCACGTCGTCCCCGGTCCCGCCTCGCTCGCACCGCTGCTGTCTGCCGGGATGCGGGACGAGCCCCTGCGTCGTCTGTGCGAGGACCTCGGGACGACGCTCGGCCTGCTGCACGCCGCCGATCCCGTCCCCGGGCTGGACGAGCCCTCAGGGCTGAGCAGGCTCCGTGCCTGGTCGGAGACGGGCGTGGGCGACGCGGGGCGAGCGCTCGAGGCCGTCACCGGCGTCCTGGGCTCGGGCGGGCTCGACGACCTGCTCGCCGACCTCGACGGCGCCGCCCTCGCCGCGCCCACCGTGACGCTCCTCGGCGCACCGGGCAGCCAGACGGTCTACCCGGACCCGGCCGGGGGACCCGCGACAGTGCTCGTCACCGACGAGGTCGCCCTCGGCCCGGCGTCCTGGGACCTCGGGTGGGTCGTCGGCGAGCTCGTCGAGCGCGCCACCGCCTCGACCGGCGAGCCGAGGTCTCTCGGCCGGGCGGCCCGCGGGCTGCTCGGCGCGCACGCCCGCACGGGCGGGGCGGTCGAGCCGCACCACGTCGCCGCTGCCGCTGCCGCCCGGATCCTCGTCCACGTCCACGACTACGCCGCCTACGTCGGGTGGCACGCCTCGCTCGTCGACCGTGCGCGCGCCGCCGGGCGGCTGCGACCCGGCGGGGACCGCGACCTCGTCGACCGCTGGTGCACACCCGACTGACACGTCGACCAGCACCCGCCAGGCCAGCGCCGCACCACCCAGACCTGTACCACCGACGCACGACACAGGAGAGCAGATGAGCGCACACCAGGGGCCCGCCCCCGCCGCAGCACCCACGGCGCAGACCAAGGCGCGGCTCGCCGACCTGCTCCCGATGGTCACCCGCCACCGCGCGCTGCTGGCGACGGCGGTGCTCATCAGCCTCGTCGCCTCCGTCGCGACGCTCGTCCAGCCGCTCGTCGTCGGGCAGGTGATCCAGCGCGTCGCGAGCGGCGAGCTGCTCGGCCCGATGGTGTGGGCGCTCGTCGGTCTCATCGTCGCGTCCGGCCTGCTGACCGGCATCCAGCACTACCTGCTGCGCCGCCTCGGGGCGAACGTCGTCCTCGGGGCCCGCCGCACGCTCGTGCACCGCATGCTGCGGCTGCCCGTCAAGGAGTACGAGACCCGGCCCGTCGGAGACCTCGTCTCGCGGGTCGGTACCGACACCTCGGTGCTCGCCGTCGTGATCTCGCAGGGCCTCGTCGACCTCCTCGGCAGCGCCCTCGTGTTCGTCGGTGCCCTCGTCGCCCTCGTCCTCATCGACCCGCTGCTGCTCCTCGTCTCCGGGGTGGTCATCGGAGGGTCCGTCGTCGCGGTCACCCTGCTGTCCGGTCGCCTGCGCACCGTCACCGTCGAGCAGCAGAAGCACGTGGGACTGCTCGCGGCCTCGGTCAACCGGGCGCTCACGGCGATCCGCACCATCCGGGCCGCGAACGCCACCGGTCGTGAGACCGACCGCATCCACGAGCACGCGGTCGGGGCCTGGCGCGCGAACCTCGACGTCGCCCGCATCGCAGCCCTGGTGGCCCCGGTGTCCGGGATCGCGACCCAGGTCGCCCTCGTGACCGTGCTCGGGCTCGGCGGCGCCCAGGTCGCGGCCGGCCGGCTCACCCTCGTCGACCTGGTGCAGTTCATCATGTTCCTGTTCCTGCTGGTCATGCCCCTCGGGAACGTCTTCACGGCGATCGCCTCGGTGTCGCAGGCTCTCGGAGCCCTCGGACGCATCCAGGAGATCACCTCGCTGCCCCTCGAGCGCGAGGAGCGGGCCGTGCGCGCCGACGACCTCGACGGGTCGGGCAGCACCGAGATCTCCTTCGAGGACGTGAGCTTCTCCTACACGGGCGCCGACGTCGCCGGAGGGGCGGCGTCGACGGCGCAGACCCTCAGCCACGTCACCTTCGACGTGCCGCGCGGGGCCCGCGTCGCCGTCGTCGGCCCGAGCGGGGCCGGGAAGAGCACGGTCCTCGCGCTCCTCGCCCGGTTCTACGACGCCGACGCCGGCACCATCCGTGTCGACGGACGCGACATCCAGACGCTCGACCACGAGACGGTCCGGGCACGGCTCGGCTACGTCGAGCAGGACGCCCCGGTGCTCTCGGGGACGGTGCGCGACAACCTCCTCATCTCGGCGCCCGACGCGACCGACGCCGAGTGCACCGAGGTGCTCGCGGCCGTGAACCTCGCCGGGTTCCTCGAGTCCCGTGCCGACGGCCTCGACACCGTGGTCGGGGAGAGCGGCGTGCTGCTCTCGGGCGGCGAGCGCCAGCGGCTGGCGATCGCCCGCGCGCTGCTGCACGGCCCGCCCGTGCTCCTGCTCGACGAGTCGACGTCCCACCTCGACGGCCTCAACGAGCGCATGATGCGCGACGCGCTCGACACCGCCGCCGAGGGGCGCACCCTCCTCGTCGTCGCGCACCGGCTGTCGACCGTCGTGGACTCCGACCACATCGTCGTCGTCGACGACGGGCGCGTGGTCGGCACCGGCACCCACGAGGAGCTGCTGCGGACCACACCGCTGTACGCGGCGCTCGCCGCCGAGCAGCTGCTCACCCCAGAGACCGACCCAGAGACCCACCCGGAGGAGGTGCTGGTCCCCACGACCGGCACCACCTCGACCGACCGAGGAGCACACTCGTGACCACCCCCGCAGACCCCCGCACGTCCGCCTTCGCCGTCTGGATCGCCCTCGGCCCGCTCATCGGGGTCGTCGTCGGCCTCCTGCTCGACAACATCGGTCTCTGGGCCGGCATCGGGCTGCTCGCCGGCGTCGTGCTCGGCGCCGTCTTCAGCGCCAAGGGTCGAGGCGGCTCGAAGGCACCGAACCGACCGCAGCCGTGAGCCGACGCGCGTCGCGGACCGCCGTCGTCCTGGCGACCTGCGCGGCGGCCGTCGCCGTCGCCGCGGTGACGGTGCTGTCGTTCGGGGCGGACCACCGCGTCCTGCTCGGCAGCTGGCCGGTGTGGGTGGGGGCGGCGCTCGTCGCCGTCCTCAGCCTCGGCGCACGCTCCTACCCCCGGACCGCGATCGTCGCCGCGAGCGCGACCTGCGCCGTGGTGCTCGCCGTGAGCACGCACTCCGGCGGCGTGGTGCCGCTGACCCTCGCCTGCGCGCTCACCGGCGCGCAGGCGTGGCCCTTCGTCACCGCCCCGGCGTGGCGGGTGCCGCTGCTCGCGGCGACCACGGCCGCGACGACCGCGGGGGTGGTCGTGGCGACGGCCGACCGGCCGGTCACGGCGATGCTCGCCGCCGCCACGTGGACGGTCGCCCTGGGTGTGGCCACCTTCTTGTTCACGGTCCCGGTCTCGCGCGCCCGCCAGCGCCAGGCGCTCCTGCGCGAGAGCCTGGACAAGGCCGCCACCGAGATCGCCGTGACCTCGCGCCGTGCTGTGGAGGACGAGCGGGTGCGGATCGCGCGGGACCTGCACGACTCGGCAGGACACCTCGTGACCGCCATCAACATCCACGCGTCGATCGCGCAGAAGACCATCCACCAGGCACCCGAGACCGCGGCCGAGGCGATCAGCACCGTGGAGGAGTACAGCCGGCAGGCGGTCCACGAGATCCAGTCCGTGCTGCGGGTCCTCGACGGGGCCGCGGCGCCCGTGGGGGAGGAGCCGGGGCTCGAGGCGCTCGACGCGCTGGTCGAGGAGGTGGCGGGCCTGGGGCTCGCCGTCCAGGTGAGCGAGGTGGGCGAGGAGGTCCCGGTGTCGCCGGCGGTCTCCGCGGTGGCCTACAGGCTGCTGCGCGAGGGCCTGGTCAACGTCCGCAAGCACTCCGCCGGTCGGGAGGCGAGGGTCGTGCTGCGGTGGCCCGAGCCAGGTATACGGTCCGACGTCATCGAGGTCGAGGTGGTCGACGCCGGCCCGCCGGTCGGTGCCTCGACCGGCAGCGGGATCGGTCTGCGCTCGCTCCGCGAGCGCGTCGCCCTCGAGGGCGGGACGGTGGTCGTGGGCCGGCTGTCGACCGGCGGGTTCCACGTCCGCGCGCGCATCCCGCTCTCGCCCCACCCGCCGGCACCTCCGCAGGGGTCGAGCACCTCAGCAGCACCGAAGGAGACCTCATGGACCTGACCCCCGAGCCGACCGTCGCCAGCTCCCCGGCCGGGCCACCCGGAGCTCCTGACCGGGCCGGCCGGCCGGCGGTGCGCACGCGGGTGCTCGTCGTCGACGACCACGAGGTGGTGCGCCGTGGGCTGATGACCCTCATCGACCTCGAGGAGACGATGGAGACCGTCGGCGAGGCGTCCTGCGGCCAGGACGGCATCGACCTCGCGGTGAGCCTCGCGCCCGACGTCGTCCTCATGGACGTGCAGCTGCCCGACGTCGACGGCATCACGGCTGCCCGGACCATCATCGAGTCGACCTCCTGCAAGGTGGTGATGCTCACCGCGCTCGCGGACGAGGAGGTGGTGTACGGCGGTCTGCGGGCTGGTGTGAGCGGCTTCCTGCTCAAGGTGGCCCCCTCGCACGAGCTCATTGAGGCGGTCTCGTTGGCGGCCCAGGGCAAGGCGCACCTGCACGCCGACGTCACGGGCATCGTCATCGACCGCTTCACCTCTGCTCCTGAGACACGGCTGCGCGACGACCTGGTGGGGGCCCTCACCGACCGCGAGCGGGAGGTGCTCGTCGCGCTCGCCGAGGGGCAGTCCAACACGGAGATCGCCGAGAGCCTGCACCTCAGCGAGACGACGGTGAAGTCGCACGTCTCGCACATCTTCACCAAGACCGGCGCGCGCGACCGCGCCCAGGCTGTGGGGATCGCGTACGAGAGCGGTCTGATCACCCCGGGGATGTGAGCGCGGGCGTCGAGTCCTCCTCCAGGACGACGCGAGAGATCGTCCTCCGGCAGGGTTCGCCCGACGGCGGTCCTCCCTAGTGTTGTCAGTACCAAGGGATCGCAGGACGGACCGGCCGCAGGGCCGACCGTCGCGGCCACGGGGGAACCCTCGGGTCGACGGAGACAGGAGACGACCATGACGCTCGACCAGGACATCATCGCCGGTTACACCGCCTACACGGACGCGGGCGAGCTCGCTGCGGCGCCGGCCGCCGACGCCGCAGGGGTCACCCCGACGACCACCACGCTGACGATCTCGAGCCACCCGTGCATCGCGGCGTCGATCGCCGGTGTCTCCGTGGTCAGCGCGGTCTCGGTCGACAACACCTTCGACCACGGCTGCTGAGCACCTGCAGCACCTGCCGGGCCTGCGACGGTCCGGCACCCCGGTCTGACCTGCACCACGCACACCGACAGGAGAGCGTCGTCTGCCGCAGAGGGCGGCACGGACGCGAGAACCAGAGGAGAGCACCATGGCACTGAACCAGGACATCATCGCCGGCTACACCGCCTACACCGACGCGGGCGAGCTCGCCGCAGCACCGGCTGCCGACGCCGCGGGCGTCACGCCCACCACCACGACCCTGACGATCTCGAGCGCGCCGTGCACCGCGGCCTCGATCGGAGCGGTCTCGGCCATCAGCGCCGTCTCGGTCGACAACACCTTCGACCACGGCTGCTGACCCCACCGCCACCCTCGGGGTGGGTCCGTCCTCTCGAGGGGCGGGCCCACCCCGTTCTCTGTAGCCTCAGACAGCGGTGCCGACCTGCGCGGACGCGGGTGACGGTGCCCCCGGACGACGACGAGCGAGGCAGCACCGATGACGATGTCACAGGCAGTTTCGGAGAAGACCGCGACGACCGGTCTGAGGGCGCGGGCGCTTTCCGACGTCCCTGCCGTGGAGGCCACGCTGGCCGCTGCCGGGCTGGGGGCCTTCGTGGACCTGCCGAGCGCCGCCCGGGGACGCAACGAGAACTGGCTGGGGCAGACCACGACGGGGGCCCACGTCTTCGTCAAGAGGGTCTCGGGCGGGGCCGGGACGGTCCGGGCGCGCATGGACGCCATCGTGGCCGCGCAGCAGGTGCTCGACCCGGTCGAGGGCGTCCGGGTACCGTCGATCCTCGCGGTCTCGCGGGACGAGGGGATCGTCGTCTTCGAGCGGCTTCTCGACGCGACCGACGGCGGGACGCTGCTGAGCGAGGACGAGATGCCCCCGGAGGTCGCCGACGATCTCGGCCGGTGCCTGGCGGCGGCGCACGCCGCCCCGGTGCCTGCCGGTGTCGAGGTGTCGCGGGAGCCGAGCGCACTTCCACCGGTCGGCAGCCTCACGGTCCTCCCGCTGACGATGCTGCCGCAGCTGTCGGCGGCCGAGCTCGAGACCTGGTCGCTGCTGCAGCGCGACCACGAGCTGGTCGCGGCGCTCGCGGCGCTGCGTCACGACGAGGCCGCGACCGAGGCGGTCCCCGTCCACGGCGACCTGCGCCTGGACCAGTTCTTGCTGGTCGACGGTTCGCTGTGGCTGTGCGACTGGGAGGAGTTCCGCCTCGGCGACCCGGCGCGCGACCTCGGCGCCCTGGTGGGGGAGTTCCTCAACCACGCCTTCTCTGCGCTCACCGAGACCGAGGAGGGTGAGGTCGTCGACCACGACAGCATCATGCGACGCGGCTCGGAGCGCCTCGACGAGGCGCTGCCGACCATCCGCCGGGCGCTGGCCGCCTACGAGGCCGAGTCCGGCCGCCCCCTCGACGACGTGCTCGTGCGGGCCTGCCGCTTCGCCGGGTGGCACCTCATCGACCGGCTGCTCGCTGCCGCGCACGAGAAGGCCAGGCTGCACCCGCTGGCCCGGGCGGTCGCCGGCATCGGTCGGTCGATCGTCACCGACCCGACGTCCATGACCCGGATGGTCCGCGCCGAGGGAGCCTCCGCATGAGCACCACGACCACGCTGCTCCCTGACGACCTCCTGACGGCGCTCGGGACCGTCGTCGTCTCCGACGGCGGGCGCTCCGTGACGGTCGGTGACGCCGACCCGATCGAGGGACCGTCCGCCGCCGCCGTGCGCACCGCCTTCGCGGGAAAGCTCTACGAGGTGCTGCACACCGGTCCGCGGTCGGACGCCGAGGACGGCATCCCGCGCTCCTGGCGCGACGCCCGGCTCGAGCAGCGGCTCGAGGAGGCCACACCGCACCAGACAGTGGTGCGTACCGTGCCGCTGGGTCTGCTGCCGCACCCGACCGGCAGCCACCTGGTGGCCGTCGTCGACGGCGTGCGCTTCGCCGTCGACCGTGACCTGCTCGTCGGCGACCTGCCGGCGGAGGTCCGTGACGGAGCGGTGACCGAGTGGACCGGGCAGGTGCGGCTGCCGGCCGTCCGTCCGGGCCTGTCGCCAGGGTTCTTCCTCGTGGACGGGTCGGTCGGTCGTCCGCACGGCGAGCCTGTGCTGCGGGTGTACCTGCACGTGCGGAGCGAGACGAGCGCGCCCGAGGTGTGGCGGACCGTGCTCACCGCCCTCGAGGGCGAGGGAGCCGCCTACCGGGCGAAGATCGGGTCGCACGCCGCGCTGTACCCGCGTCGGGACGCGATGGTCGTCTACCTCGGACGTTCGTCGTGGCACCTGGTCGGAGCCCTGCTGCGCCTCGCCCAGACCCTCGACGGGATCGGCGACGAGACCTCGCTGCTGGCCCGCAGGGTCGGGCCGGGTGTGGGTGTCGCCTTCGAGCCGGCGGACCGCCGGACCGGCTGGACCAACCTCAGCTTCGGCGAGCACCGGTGCCACGCGATCGTCGACGGCATCCTCTCCCAGGCTGGTGCCGAGCACCTGCGGGGGTCCGACGTGCCGGAGGCGGTCGCGTCGTCCCTCGCGGAGGCGGGTGTGGTGCCGGGCGAGCCGTGGCGCAACGTCGACTCGCCGGACGTCGACCTCTCGGCGGCACAGCCCGGCTGAGAGCGGGTGGGGCGCAGCCCGGCCAGCAGCAGGTGCGCCGTGGTCAGCGGCTCTGCTGGTAGGCGACGACCAGGTCGATGATCGTCCCGCCGATCGTCAGGTAGAGCAGCGCGATGAACACGGTGTGGACGAGGGTGAAGCCCAGGAAGGTCTTGACCGCGCCCTGCTGGGTGAAGTGGTCGCGCACCTTGCGCAGGAACGACCCGGGGTGCGTCACGTCCCAGCTGTTGAGGCGCAGGTACCGGCCGAGGTACACGCCGACGGCGCTGAGCATGATGATGGCCACGGCGACGAGCCGGGTGTCGGGCTGGGTCAGGCCGGCGACGTCGTCGTCCGGGTACCGCATCACCCCGTACAGGACCTGGACCGCCAGCACGTTGACCACGAGGTTGAGCACGCCCGACATCGCGAGGGTGATGACCAGGACGATGTCGTACCAGAGCGGCGTCGGGTCGTCGTCGGTGCGGTGGCTGAGGTTGAGCTCGGTGATGAGGTAGCTGGCGTTCGGGAGCAGCAGCAGCCAGACGAGCGCACTGACGACGGCGATGACCACCGACAGGACGTGCATCGGGCTGTCGACGGCGTCGCCTCGAGACGCAGCGAGCGACACGAGGGTCGCGACGAGACCGACGACCAGCACGAAGACGGGCAGGATCGACAGGCCGATGTTGAGCAGCATCGGCTTGTACAGGGGCCGGTGGAAGGCGCGGGCGCGGGCGACCACGAGCACGACCGCGAAGACGTTCATGCCGATGACGCCGAGGACGAGGCTGGGGATGACGGGCTCCAAGGTCGGGCGGCCGGGGCTCGCGCAGTGTGCTGGGTACCGATGATGCTGCATGGACGGCCTCGCGTCCTCTCGACGCACGGGGCCTGGCGTGACGCGGCGCGCTCTGAGGTCGTGACCGGGAGGGCCGATGCCGGGGGTGCGGGTCTCGTGAACGCTTCGGGCAGGCGACCTCTTCGCGGGATGGGACGCCCTAGCCTGGCGAGCAGGGGCAGGACACAGGAGAAGAAGGCGCAGATGACGATGACGACGATGACGGCGGCACGGCTGGTCACGGGGCGACCGAGCGCGACGCGACGGACCGCCGTGCGACGCACCGCAGCACGACGAGGAGCTGCCGTGGCGGTGACCGGGCTCGTGCTGCTCACGGCGGCGTGCGGCGAGTCCGGGCAGCTGGAGATCACCAACAGCAGCCCGCACGCGGTCACCGTGCAGCTCGGGGACGACGACACCGAGGTCTCCTCCAGCGGAGGGGCCATCATCCACGAGTACGGCTGCAGCCCGGGAGACGTGGTCGTCGTGTCGGCCTCGGGCCAGCGGTCCGTCCTGCCCGGACCCGTCTGCTCCGGAGAGCACATCACGGTCGACAGCGACGGCCGGGTCACCGTCTCTGCCGCTGAGCGCGACGGCTGAGAGCGGTCCCTCGCCGTGACGGGCAGGATGGGGTGATGCTGCTGACCGCCCGGCGAGCCCGCCACGACCTCGTGTCCGCGGCGCTCTCCGCCCTCGACGACGACGAGCTCGTCGCGGCTCTCGACGCGCAGGCCACCGGTGCGACGGGCGTCGGCGGTGGCACCGGCGTCCTCGACGTCGACGGCGTCGCGGTCTTCGTCAAGCGCGTCCCGATCACCGACCGGGAGCTCGCCCACCCGTCCAGCACGGCGAACCTCTTCGACCTGCCGCTCGCCTGCCAGTACGGCATGCACCCTCTCGCCGGACCGGGCTTCGGTGCGTGGCGCGAGCTCGCCGCGAACGAGATCCTCACCGACGGCGTGCTCGCCGGCGGGTCCGAGGCCTTCGCCCTGCTGCACCACTGGCGGGTGCTCCCGGGGAGGCCGCCGGTGGCGCCGGAGCACGAGGACGTCGAGGCTGTCGTGGCGCAGCTCGGGGGAGACGCGGCGGTCCGGGTACGTCTCGAGGAGCTGGCCGCTGCGACCTCCAGCCTGGTCCTCTTCCTCGAGCACGTCCCGTACCCGGTCCTCGACCGGCTGGGGGACCCGTCGACCTGCGCAGAGACCTTCGAGCGGCAGCTCTTCGACGCGGTGAGGTTCTTGCGGCGTCGCGAGATCCTGCACATGGACGGGCACCTGGGCAACGTGCGGTCCGACGGCGAGCAGCTCTACCTCGTCGACCTCGGCCTGGCGACGTCTCCCCGGTTCGACCTGTCGGCCGCCGAGCGCGACTTCGTCGGGCAGAACGTGGACCATGACGCCGACTACGCCGCGATGCGGCTGGTCAACTGGGTGGTCACCGCGGCGGGCGTGGTGCCGCGGCTGGCCGAGGACGGTCTCGCGGCCCGCAACGCCTACGTGCGACGGTGCGCGGAGGAGGGGGTCCCGGACGACGTGCCTGCCACGGTGGCGGGGGTCGTCGCGCGGCACGCCGTTGCGGCCGCTCGGATGAACGACTTCTGCTGGCGGCTGGTCGACGGCGACGTGCACGCGAGGTACGGAGGGGCGTAGCTGCGGGACCAGACCGGCGACGAGGCCGCGCGGGGCGACAGACGGTGTCCCTCGTCCTCCGCCGGTGGCGCGCGTCAGCGCCCGAGGACGAAGGTCTGGATGGCGACCACAGCGGCGCCGCGAGCCCAGTGGGCGAGCTCGGGGCTCTGCAGGCGGATGTCGAGCGGCCGGGTCCGGGGGTCGCGGTCGCCGCGCAGGCCGGTCTGCAGGGCGTCGGCGGCCACCTCGGCGAGACGCACGCCCTCGCCGCCCAGCACGACACGCTCGGGCATCGTGAGGTTGGCGACCGCGGCGAGCAGCCGGCCCAGCGCGCGGCCGCTCGCGTCGACCAGGTCGCGCGCGACGGGGTCACCGGCGGCGGCGAGGTCGAGCAGCTGGTCGTAGGTGACCTCGCGCCCCAGCAGCGCCGACGCCCGCTCGACGAGCGCGCCCGTCGTGAGCATCGCCGTCGCGCAGCCGGCGTGACCGCACGGGCCGACCGGTCCGTCGGGGTCGAGGGAGAAGTGCGAGAGGAGGCTGAGCCCGGCCTCCGGGCTCTCGACGGCCGCGTCGTGCACCACGAGCCCATAGCCGATGCCCGCGCCGATGGTCACGAGGGCGAAGCGTGAGCAGCCGTGGCCCTCGCCGAACCAGTGGGTGGCCTCGGTGACCGCGACGATGTCGTTCTCGACGACGGTGCGCAGGCTGGTGCGCTCGGCCAGCAGGGCGGCGAGGGGGAGGTCGCGCCAGCCGAGATGGTCCGCGAGCGTCACGTCGGTGCGGCGCTCGACGTGCCCGCCGAGGCTCACGCCGAGGCCGGTCACCGACGCGGACGGCCGCACCGTCGCGAGGGTCGCGACGAGGTCGTCGACGAGCTGGGCCACCACGTCGACCACGCGCTCGGGGTCGGTCGCGTCGAGCGGGGCGTCGGCCGCGGCGAGGACCCCGGCGCGCAGGTCGGTGAGCGCGGCGTAGGCGTGGTCGCCGGTGAGCTTCACACCCACGAAGTGGTGCGACGACGGGTCCACGTCGAGGGGCTGCGCGGGCCGACCGAGGCGCGGCGCGTCGTCGGCCTCGGCGGGCGCCTGGGCCTCGACGAGGAGGCCGGCGTCGAGCAGCGGCTTGGTCAGCCGGGTGAGGCTGCCAGGGGACAGGCCCAGCCGCTGCGACAGCGCGCTGCGCGACAGCGGGCCGTCGAGGAGCACCTCGAGGGCGATCTGGCGCGTCGGGCCGGACAGCGGGGTCCACGCTGTCGAGGCGGTCGGCGCCGAGACTGTCGGCTGGAGGGGTGAGGTCATGGTGGGTTGAGTTTATTCCATGTGTCAACAATCCGTCGGGCAGGTGTCCAGCGAGGTGTTAGAAAGTTTTCTGCTGGGCAGGACGGGTCTCTCCCTCGGGTGCGAGGTTCTCTCGCGGTTGTCGGACGAACTTAAGTTCTGACGTAGAAAGAATGCCCGAGGTTGACGTATGTTGGACCCGTTGACCGACCCTGCGACGACGCTCACGACGAAGGAGTCACCCCTGTGACGACTGCAGCACCCGACCTCCTGCACCTGCGCGCGGCCGGGGTCAGCCTCGTCCTCGACGTGTCCGGTGACCTCCTCCCGCGCGTCCTGCACTGGGGCGCCGACCTCGGCGACGTCCCGCAGACCGAGCTCGACGCGCTGCGCCGGGCGAGCGTCCCGCAGGTCGCGGGGTCGAGCTTCGACCAGCCGGCTGCGCTCACCGTCGTCCCCGAGGCCTCAGCCGGATGGCTCGGCACCCCCGGGATCAGCGGCCACCGTGCGGGCGCGGACTTCACGACCGCGCTGCGCACCGCCGGTCCTGAGGCCGTCACCGTCGGCGCTGGGGAGCGTCCTGGTTCGCAGCGCGTCACCGTCCGGGCCGAGGACGTCGCGGCGGCGCTCGCGCTCACCGTCGACATCGAGCTCACGGCCGCCGGGGTGGTCCGCAGCCGCTCGTCGGTCACCAGCACCGCGTCCGCAGACCGCGCGCCCTACACGCTGTCGTCGCTCGACGTCTCGCTCCCGGTCCCGACCGAGGCCGACGAGATCCTCGACTTCACGGGGCGCTGGATCCGCGAGCGCTCGGCGCAGCGCAAGCCCTTCACCTACGGCACGCACGTCCGTGAGGTCCGCAAGAGCCGCGGCCTGGACGCGTCGTTCCTCGTCGCGGCCGGCCGCACGGGCTTCGGCTACCGCTCGGGCGAGGTGTGGGCGGTGCACGTGGCGTGGTCGGGCAACTCGCGCGTCGTCGCGGAGAAGGTGATGAACGGGGCTCGCCAGCTGGCGGCCGGCGAGCTGCTGATGCCGGGGGAGATCATCCTCGCGGCCGGCGAGACGTACACGTCGCCGTGGGTGCACGGCTCGTACGGTGACGGTCTCGACGAGGTGTCGGGCCGGTTCCACACGGACCTGCGTGCGCGGCCGCAGCACCCGTCGGTCGCGAACGGCCGTCCGGAGCGCCCGGTGCTCATCAACGTGTGGGAGGCCGTGTACTTCGACCACCGTCTCGACAAGCTCAAGGCGCTGGCCGACGAGGCTGCGGCGATCGGTGTCGAGCGCTACGTGCTCGACGACGGCTGGTTCCGGCACCGCCGCGACGACAAGGCGGGGCTGGGCGACTGGTTCGTCGACGAGGGCGTGTGGCCGGACGGGCTGTCTCCGCTGGTCGACCACGTGCACGGCCTCGGCATGCAGTTCGGCCTGTGGTTCGAGCCCGAGATGGTCAACCCCGACTCCGACCTCGCGCGGGCGCACCCCGAGTGGATCCTGCGTCCTGGCGACCGGCTGCCCCTCGAGGCCCGGTGGCAGCAGGTGCTCGACCTCGGGCACCCCGAGGCGTACGACTACGTCCTCGGGCGCGTCGACGCGATCATCTCCGAGTACGGGGTCGACTACGTCAAGTGGGACTTCAACCGTGACGTCGTCGAGGCGGGGCACTCGACGACCGGGCAGGCGGGCGTGCACGAGCAGACGCTCGCGCTGTACCGGCTCATGGACGAGCTGCGCCGCCGGCACCCCGGCCTCGAGATCGAGAGCTGCTCGAGCGGCGGCGGTCGCGTGGACCTCGGCATCCTCGAGCGCACCGACCGTGTCTGGGCGTCGGACTGCATCGACGCCCTCGAGCGGCAGAGCATCGAGGCGGGGACGGGGCTGCTGGTGCCGCCGGAGCTCATGGGCTCGCACATCGGCTCGCCGCACTGCCACACGACCGGGCGTCGTCACGACCTGAGCTTCCGGGCCGGGACGGCGTTCTTCAGCCACCTCGGCATCGAGTGGGACCTCACGTCGGCATCGGACGAGGACAAGGCGCAGCTGGCCCGCTGGATCGGTCTGCACAAGCAGCACCGTGGGCTGCTGCACACCGGGACCGTCGTCCGTGCGGACCACCCGCAGCCCACCACGTGGGTGCACGGCGTGGTCTCGACCGAGCAGGACGAGGCGATCTTCGCCGTCGTGCAGCTCGGGACCGGCCCGGACGAGTACCCGGGCCGGGTGCGTCTGCCCGGGCTCGACCCGGCGCGGCAGTACCGCGTGACCCCGATCGACCCTGCCGACGCGATGGGGACCCGCTCGGGCGCCGCCCGCCTCTCCTGGTGGGACGAGGGAGTCCAGCTCTCCGGCCGCACGCTCGACCGCGTCGGTGTCCAGGGGCCGACCCAGAACCCGGAGCACCTCGTGCTCCTGCACGTCGTGGCCGTCTGACCGTCGGGACGACGACCACCACCTGCTCCACCCGAACGAGAACCACCAGTCCACCTGCACCACCCGACCCAGAGGCCACCATGACCACGGACTCCTCCGCACCCCTCGTGCGCCGCACGGCGACGACCCTCGCCGACGGCCGCGACCTCTTCTACTTCGACGACTCCGAGCCCTACGTCTCGGGCGAGCAGACGCGTCGTCTCGACGACCCGCGCCCGCTCCCCGGGCGCTACGAGCCGGTCGTGACGACCGGCGTCGACGGCGTCGAGACCGTCCAGCCGGTCACCGGCCCGACGATGCGCTACGACGTGCTCACCGGCGAGTGGATCCCGCACGCCGCGCACCGCATGAACCGCACGCACCTGCCGCCGGCAGACGCGAACCCGCTCGCCCCGGCCAAGCCGGGCGCCGCGTACTCCGACGGCGAGATCCCCGCCGAGGACTACGACGTCGTCGTGTTCGAGAACCGGTTCTCGTCGCTCATGCGCGTCCCCGGGACCGTCGACGAGGTCACGCACGTCGACGGCGAGGACCTGTGGCAGCAGCGCCCGGCCGTCGGTCGCTGCGAGGTCATCTGCTTCTCGCCCGACTCGACGAAGTCCCTGGCCCAGGTGAGCCCGCGCCGCATGCGCACCATCATCGAGGCGTGGGCCGACCGCACCGCCGAGCTCGGGAAGGTCGACGGCGTCGAGCAGGTCTTCTGCTTCGAGAACCGTGGCCAGGAGATCGGTGTGACGCTCCACCACCCGCACGGGCAGATCTACGCCTACCCGTACCTCATGCCCAAGACCGAGACGATGCTCCGCCAGGCACGCGCGCACCGCGAGAAGACCGGACGCAACCTGCTGGCCGACGTCCTCGCCGCGGAGCTGCGCTCGGGTCGACGCATCGTCCTCGAGTCGGAGCACTGGGTCGCGTACGTGCCGATGGCCGCCCGCTGGCCCATCGAGATCCACCTCGCGCCGCGCCGCGACGTCGCGGACCTCCCGGGCCTGACCGACGCCGAGCGCGAGGACCTCGCGACCGTGTACCTCGAGCTGCTCGGCCGCATGGACCGGTTCTTCCCGGCAGCCGAGGACGGCACGCCGACCAAGGCCCCGTACATCGCGGCGTGGCACCAGGCACCGGTCCGCGAGGGCCGTGACGACCTGCGCCTGCACCTGCAGATCTTCTCGATCCTGCGCGCCCCGGGGAAGCTCAAGTACCTCGCCGGCTCCGAGTCCGGCGGTGGCGCGTGGATCTCCGACACCACGCCCGAGCGCATCGCCGACCGCCTGGTGCAGGTGGCGTCATGACGAGCATCGACGTGGACTGGCTCGACGCCTGGGATGTCGAGGACGGCAGCGCGCAGGCGCGCGCCCTCTTCACCGAGGTCTTCGACGCGGCGCCCGAGGGCGTCTGGTCGGCGCCTGGCCGCGGCAACCTCATCGGTGAGCACACCGACTACAACGGCGGTCTCGTGCTGCCCTTCGCGCTGCCGCACCGCACCTACGCGGCCATCACGCGCCGCACGGACCGCACGGTCCGCCTCGTCTCCGCGCAGGAGGCCGGGACGGTCGTCACGGTCGACCTCGACACCGTCGCCCCTGGCACGGTCACCGGGTGGGCTGCCTACGTCGTGGGTGTCGCCTGGGCGCTCGAGCAGGCGGGTGCGACGCTCGGCGGCTTCGACGTGGCCATCACCTCGTGCGTGCCGTACGGCGCCGGGCTGTCGTCGTCGGCCGCCCTCGAGGGGTCGGTCGCGATCGGCCTCGACGCGCTCTACGGCCTCGGCCACGGGGCCGACGACGCGGGGCGCCAGCACCTCGTCGCCGCGTGCATCCGCGCGGAGAACGAGATCGCCGGAGCCCCGACCGGCGGCATGGACCAGGCCGCGGCGCTCCGCTCGCAGGAGGGCCACGCGCTGCTGCTCGACTGCCGCAGCCTCGAGGTCCGCCAAATCCCCTTCGACCTCGCCTCGGACGGTCTCGCTCTCCTGGTGATCGACACGCGAGCCCCGCACGCGCTCGTCGACGGCCAGTACGCGGCCCGCCGGGACACCTGCGAGGCGGCAGCGGCCGTCCTCGGCGTCGAGACGCTGCGTGAGGTCACCGACCTCGACGCCGCCCTCGCGACGCTCGCCGCACCCGGGGCGCTCGACGCGTCGGGTCAGGACCCCGAGGTCACGGCACGCCGCGTCAAGCACGTGGTCAGCGAGATCGCGCGCGTCGGCGAGGTCGTGGCGCTGCTCGACTCCGGCCGCACCTCCGAGGTCGGGGCTGTGCTCTCGGCGGCTCACGCGTCGCTCCGCGACGACTACGAGGTCAGCTGCCATGAGCTCGACGTCGCCGTGGACGCCGCGGTGCACGCTGGAGCGCTCGGCGGCCGGATGATCGGCGGCGGCTTCGGCGGCTCGGCCATCGCCCTGGTCCGCGTCGAGGACGCCGAGCAGGTCGCCGGCGAGATCGCCGCAGCCTTCGAGTCCGAGGGCCTGACGGCCCCCGGGTTCCTCGTGGCGGTCGCAGGCGGCCCCGCGGCCTGACCGAGCACCAGCACGACGAGCACGACCGACGCCCCGCAGGCCCGTCAGCCTGCGGGGCGTCGGGCGTCCGGAGCGCCCCCACCTCCATACCCCGTCCCCCGAGGTCGCGCGTGTGGCCACGAAGTCGCACGCGTGACACCGAGGTCGCACGGACACGCCGGATCGCAGGTCTGGCCGGGATGATCTGGCGCGTCCGTGCGACCTCGCGGTCCCTGGTGCGACCTCGTCGAGGTCAGAGAGGGAGCTCGGGATCTGTGCGCAGCAGCCCGTAGACGCAGAGGTCGTGACGGACGCCGTCGATCAGGTACGTCTCGCGGAGGGTCCCCTCGAGGGTGAAGCCGAGGCGGTCGGCGACGGCTCTGCTCGGCTGGTTGTCGGCTGCCATGCGGAGCTCGACCCGGTGCAGGCCCTCGTCGTCGAACAGCGTCCGCACGACGGCGCGGACCGCGCGGGTCATGATGCCGCTGCCCAGGTACGCGGACGCCAGCCAGTAGCCGACCTCGGCACGGCCGGCCTCGCGGGCGATGCGCGCACCGACCACACCAGCGACCTCACCGCGGTAGACGATCGCGGCCGGGATCGCCCGGCCCTGGGCCCAGGTGTCCTCACCGGCACGGACGTACTCGACGACCTCGTCGCGCGTGAGGTCCGGTCGGGCGATCTCCTCCCACGGACGCAGGTGGTCGAGGCTCGAGAGCACGAGGGCGTGGATCGTGTCCACGCGGCTCTGGTCGAGCAGCACCAGCTCCACGTCCGCGTCGACCCGCACCGGCAACGATCTCATCATCCCCCGACCCTAGCCCCGCCCTCCTCATGCCCGTGGCGCGCCCGCGCAGCCCTCCACGGAGGGGCCCGCGGGCGCGCCACGGGCATGAGAACGGGGGTGGGTGCGGTGGGGGTGCGGTGGGAATGGACCTCACCGTCCTCGTGGGGCGTGGTGAGTCCGTTTGTCGGACGCCGTCCCGTCTGTCGGACTGGGTCGAAGGACCCCGGGACCGCCTCCGAAGTCGTCGGACGATAGTGGTACCGGGGTACCCGCCCGGCCCTCCCACCCCCGGAGAGACTCCTCATGAGCCCCGTCCCCACCCCTCTCGGCCGCATCGTCGTGGTCGGCGGCGGCATGGTCGCCCACCGCTTCGCCGAGCACCTCTGCCAGCGTTCGCCCGACGGCGGCTGGACCCTCACCGTCATCGGCGACGAGCCGCTCGTCCCGTACGACCGCGTGCACCTGTCCGAGTTCTTCACCGGGCGCACCCCGGACGACCTCGCCCTGGCGCGCGAGCCGTGGTCCGACCCGCGCGTCACCCTGGTCACCGGGGACGCCGTCGCGTCGCTCGACCTCGCCGGTCAGACCGTCACCACCCGCTCCGGGCGCGTCGAGGCCTACGACGAGCTCGTGCTCGCGACCGGTTCGTGGGCCTGGACGCCCCGCACCGACGGCACCGACCTCCCCGGCGTCTTCACCTACCGGACGATGGCCGACGTCGTGGCCCTCGAGGAGTGGGTGCGGCTGCGGACCGAGAAGCTCGGCCGACCGCTCGCCGGTGCCGTCGTCGGCGGGGGTGTCCTCGGTCTCGAGGCCGCCGCAGCCCTCCAGGCCCTCGGGACCAGCGCGACCGTCGTGGAGTTCTCGGACCGGCTGATGAGCGTCCAGCTCGACCCCGGCGGCGGCGAGGCGCTGCGCGTCCTCGTCGGCGACCTGGGGATGGACGTGCGCACCTCGACCGGGGCGACGCGCCTCGGCGCGGGCGGCGACGGCGCCGTCGCGACGATGGACCTGTCCGACGGGTCGAGCGTCCCCGCGGACGTCGTGGTCTTCTCGACGGGGGTCCGGCCGCGCGACCGCGTGGCCCGCGAGGCCGGCCTCGCGGTCGGCGAGCGCGGCGGCGTCGTGGTCGGACCGACCTGCCGCACGTCCGACCCGGCCGTGTGGGCCATCGGCGAGTGCGCCTCCTACGAGGGTGAGTGCACGGGCCTCGTGGCGCCCGGCAACGCGATGGCCGAGGTGGTCGTCGACCAGCTCCTCGGCGGCACGAAGACCTACGAGACCTTCCCCGAGGGCACCCGCCTCAAGGGCGTCGGTGTCGAGGCCGCCGCCTTCGGCGACGTCTTCGCGCTCACGCCCGGCGCCCTCGAGGTGACCTTCGCGGACCCCGTGGCCAAGACCTACAAGAAGCTCGTCGTGTCCGACGACGCGAAGACCCTGCTCGGCGGGGTCTTCGTCGGCGACGTGGCGCTCTACCCGTCGCTGCGCCCGATGCTCGGCCGGCCGCTCGGCGCCGACCCGTCGGCCTTCCTCGCCCCCGAGGGCGGCGCGGGCGTGCCGTCCCTCGAGGTCCCCGACGACGTCGTCGTCTGCTCGTGCGCGAACGTCACCGCGGGCACGGTCCGCGGCGCCGTCACCGAGCACGGCTGCGCGAGCGTCGGCGAGGTGAAGACCTGCACCAAGGCCGGCACGGTCTGCGGCTCGTGCGTCCCGCTGCTCACCAAGATCGTCAACACGACGCTCGAGAGGTCCGGCATCGAGGTGTCGCGCGCGATGTGCGAGCACTTCGCTGTGTCGCGCGCCGAGCTCTACGACCTCGTCCGTCGCGAACGCCTGCGGACCTTCTCGGAGATCGTCGGCGCCCACGGCACCGGGCGCGGGTGCTCGGTGTGCAAGCCGGTGGTCGCCTCGATCCTGTCGTCCCTCGGTCCCGGGCACGTGCTCGAGCCCGAGCAGGCGGCACTGCAGGACACCAACGACCACGTCATGGCGAACATGCAGAAGGACGGCACCTACTCGGTGGTCCCGCGCGTCCCCGGCGGCGAGATCACGCCGGAGAAGCTCATGGTCATCGGGCAGGTCGCCCAGGAGTTCGGGCTCTACACGCGTATCACCGGCGCGCAGCGCATCGGGATGTTCGGTGCGCGGATCGACCAGCTGCCCGCCATCTGGGCGCGGCTCGTCGACGCCGGCTTCGAGTCGGGTCAGGCCTACGGCAAGGCGCTGCGCAACGTGAAGTCGTGCGTCGGGCAGGCGTGGTGCCGGTTCGGCGTCAAAGACTCCGTCGGCATGGGGGTGCGCCTCGAGATGCGGTACCGCGGCCTGCGGTCGCCCCACAAGTTCAAGATGGGTGTGTCCGGCTGCGCGCGCGAGTGCGCCGAGGCGCGCGGCAAGGACGTCGGCGTCATCGCGACCGAGAAGGGATGGAACGTGTACGTCGGCGGCAACGGCGGCTTCACGCCCCGGCACGCCGACCTGCTTGCCGAGGACCTCGACGACGACCGCCTCGTCCAGGTGGTCGACCGGTTCCTGGCGCTGTACGTCCGCAGCGCCGACCGCCTGCAGCGCACGGCACCGTGGGTGGCTGACTACCCGGGCGGGATCGCCGAGCTGCGGCGCGTGGTGGTCGACGACGTCCTGGGCATCGGCGCCGAGCTCGAGGAGTTCATGGCCCGTCACGTCGAGAGCTACCGTGACGAGTGGGCGCAGACGCTCGAGGACCCCGAGAAGCTCAGCCGCTTCGTGTCGTTCGTCAACGCCCCCGACGAGCACGACCCCGACCTCGCGTACACGTCAGAGCGCGGTCAGGTGCGGCCCGCCCGGGCCGGCGAGGTCGCCGACCACAACCCCGTGATCGCCCGGACGCTGGAGGTACGACGGTGAACCCCACCACGCTGCAGACCGGGTGGACTCGCCTCTGCTCCCTGACCGACCTCGTCCCCGAGCGCGGCGTCGCAGCGCTGGTCGGCGGCACACAGCTCGCGCTCTTCAGGCTCGACGACGACCGTGTCGTCGCCGTCCAGCAGCACGACCCGTTCTCGGGTGCGAACGTCCTCTCGCGCGGCCTCGTCGGGTCGGTCGGGGACGTCCCGGTGCTGTCCTCGCCGATGTTCAAGCAGGTGTGGGCGCTGCTCACCGGCGAGTGCCTCGACCCGGGCGGCAAGGAGCCGCAGGACCTCGTGACCTACCCGGTGACGGTCGAGGACGGCGACGTCCTCGTCGGGCCGGCGGTGGCCCGGTGAGCAGCGGTGGCCCGGTGGGCATCGCGGCGGGGCTGGGTGACGACACCGTCCCCGTCGCGTCGACCACGGTCATCGGGGTCGACCTGCGCGGTCGTCGGGTGCTCGTCGCCGGCGGCGGGCCGGTCGCGACCCGTCGCGCCCGCACGATGCTCGACGGCGGTGCGCTGGTCCGGGTCGTCGCGCCCGAGGTGACCGACGAGCTGCGCGCCCTCGCCGCCTCCGGGCGCGTGGAGCTCCACGCGCGCGCGGTGACCTCGGACGACGTCGACGGGTGCTGGCTCGTGCAGGCCTGCACCGGGGACGCAACCGCCGACGGGATGCTCGCGGAGCGGGCCGAGGCCGACCGCGTGTTCTGCGTCGTCGCCTCCGACGTCACCCGCGGCACCGCGCGCACCCCGGCGACGGCCTCGGTCGCGGGCATGGTCCTCGCTGTGACGTCGGCGGGCCCACCCGACCCGGGCCGGGCAGCCGCGGTCCGCGACGGCCTCGTGGCGCTCGTGCGCGGCGGGCACGTCGACCTCGGCGCGGTGCGCGCGCGGGCAGCGGCACCCGCCGCGGACGACGCGTCCACGGCCGCCCCGTCCGCGGTCGTCGGGTCGTCGGGGGACGCCGCATCGGGGGACGCCGCCCCCTGCCCGGCCGTCGCCTTCGACGTGCCGCTCGCGGGCGAGAGCGTGCTGCGCCCCGGGACGGTCGCCCTCGTGGGCGGCGGCACCGGGGACCCCGACCTCATGACGGTCCGCGCCAGGACCCTCCTCGCGCAGGCCGACGTGGTCGTCTCCGACCGGCTCGGCCCCACGGCCGTCCTCGGCGAGCTGGCCGACGACGTCGAGGTGGTGCACGTGGGCAAGAGCCCCGGCATCCACCAGATGCGCCAGGACGGCATCAACGCGCTGCTGGTCGAGCGCGCCCTCGCCGGGCACCGTGTCGTCCGGCTCAAGGGCGGTGACCCGTTCCTCTTCGGGCGCGGGGGCGAGGAGGTCATGGCCTGCCACGCTGCCGGCGTGCCGGTCCAGGTGGTGCCAGGCATCACGTCGGCCGTGGCCGCCGCAGAGGTCGCCGGGATCCCCGTGACGCACCGGGGCACGGCCGACCGGGTGCACGTGGTCAACGGTCATGGACGGCTCACCGACCTCGACCTCGCAGCGCTCGCGACACCGGGGGTGACGGTCGTGATGCTCATGGGCCTCGCCGGCATCGAGCGCCTCGTCGCCGAGGCCGTCGCCGGAGGGACTGCCGTCAGCACGCCGGCCGCCGTCGTCGTCCGCGCGACGCTCCCGGGGGAGCAGGTGGTCCGCGCCCCGCTCGGGGAGATCGCGTCGGCGTGCGAGGCCGCGGGCCTGTCGTCGACGGGCGTGATCGTCGTCGGCGAGGTCGCCCGCGAGGGCTTCCTCGACCCGACGTCCCCGGGTCGGGCCGCCGAGCCCCCACCCAGCCGCAAGCAGCTCCGCGAGGCGGCGACTGCCCCCACCACCCCGCGCCCCTGACCCCGCGCTCTCATGCCCGTGGCGCGCCGGCGTCGCCCTCCGGGGAGGGCGACGCCGGCGCGCCACGAGCATGGGGATGGGATCAGCTGAAGTCGCAGCCGACCGCCAGGGTCACCACACCCGTGACCGGGCCGTGGAGCGGCTCCCACAGCGCCACGAACTGCTCGGCCTCGGCCTCGGTCGCGAAGATCACGCCGATGCCGGAGCCCGACGAGCCTCCGCCGTCAGGCCCGACGACTCCGAGCGCCTGGTCAGCTCCGGGCTGGCACCGGAACGGCACCTCCGGCTCGAGGTACCCGAGGTCGAGGACCTGGGTCCCCGGGCGGTAGAGCGCGGGGTCGATGTCGGCGAGGTACTCGCGGTCGCTCACGGCCAACCAGACGATGGTCTGGAAGGCGTCGCTGTAGCGGAAGGCCTCGTCCTGCGACATCTGAGCGGGCCACCCCGCAGCGACTCCGGGCGAGGGGACCGAGCGACCGGCGTCGTCCATCCAGAGAGACGTCACGTCGCCCGAGACGAGCATGTCCTCCTCGGTGACGACGGGGGCCCCGGCGACGTACGACTCGTCGTACGGCACCCGCTCCGTGACGGTCGCCTGCTGCGCGACCCAGACCGAGTAGCGACCAGCGGGCAGCGGGGTCGTCCCGTCCGTGCAGAGGGTGTGCGCGAGGGCGCCCGTCGTCTGGACCTGCCCGAAGTCGCGTACGTCGAGGTCGAACGGCGCCGTCGACGCCTCGGGTGACTGCTCCGTCCACCCGACCACCACGCCGTCCTTGACCGCGACGGCGGTGAGGTGCGTCGAGGCGACGCCCGCGAGGTCGTCGCCGGACGAGTTCCAGAAGGTGGCGGTCACGGTGTCACCGACGGCCCCCTCGGTCCACGTCGGGCTGAACGTCAGCTGCTGACGGCCCGAGGTCGGCTCGACCACCGCTCCGCAGGCCGGGAACACCGCGGTCAGGTCGGCCTCGGGGAGGGCCGCAGGCTGCTCGGGCTCCGGCGCCTCGGTCGGAGTCTCGCTGGGCTCCTCGGACGGTGCCTCGGTGACCGGCGCCTCGGTCTCCTCGGACGTCTGGCTGTCCTGGGGCGTCGGTGCGGGCGAGCCGATGACGTCCGGGATCTCGCCCCGGTCGTCGCCGCTCAGCTGGACGGCGGCGAAGGCTCCTCCGCCGACGAGCGCGAGCCCGGCGACGGCCGAGCCGACCACGAAGGCAGGGCGACGGCGGCGGCGTGCGCGGATGCGCTCGGTCGCGGCGCGTCGGATCTGGTCGGCGGTCATCGCCTGGTCGGCGGCGTCGTCGGCCGCGCGGGCGAAGGCGTCGTGCAGGTCGTCGTTCACCGGTGGCTCCTCGGGTCGTCGTCGGTCGGTGCGGTGGTGGAGCTGGCGGCGTCAGCAGGGCCGGCGTCTTCCAGAGTCGGCGGTGCCGCCGCTCCTGGCGGGGCCGGGGCGAACCTGGTCTCGTCGGCGCCGCCTGCCGTGGGCTGTGCGGTGCGAGCAGCCGAGACAGCGTGGCTGCGCGCTCCGGCTGGTGCGAGGTCGGCCAGCAGGCCGCGCAGCGCGGCGTGCGCGTCGGCCACGTGGCGGCGGACGGTGCCCTCGGCGATGCCGAGCTCGTCGGCGACCTGCGGGACGGTGAGGTCGTCGTAGTGGCGCAGCACCACGCAGGCACGCTGCCTCGGCGAGAGGCGCTGGAGCGCGGCCGCGACGTCGACCTGGTCCCCGGTGGCCGGCGCGGTGCTCTCCTGGTGGTTGGCGCTCGCGGTGAGGTGCCGGATCCGTGACCAGCGCGTCCGGCGGCGGTACCCGTCGAGGTAGATCGTGTAGATCGCGCGCCGCACGTAGGCCTCGGCGGCGTGGGGCTGCGGCGTCGACCGGCGCGAGAACACCTTGACCAGCGCGTCCTGCACCAGGTCCTCGGCGTCGCGCACGTCCCCGCTCAGCAGGTACGCGTACCCCACGAGCGAGCGGTGCCGCGTGCGCACCAGCTCACCCATGTCGTGCTCCCAGTCGTCCATCTCGTCCCCTGTCCTGGTGGTGCTGTCACTGATCATGACGCTCGGGCGGCCCAGAACAGTGGGGGTGACTTCCCCGGTGACCACGCGACACGCTGGCAGGGACCTCCGGGAGGTCCCTCCTGGCGTGTCGCGTGGTCGGTGGTCAGCCGCCGGGGCAGGTCGGGTCGGTCTCGACGACGCCGAGCACCTGCGCCCCGGACAGCGCGAGGAAGGAGTCGGCGCTCGCCCGGTCCGCGAAGACGACCCCCACCCCGAGCGTCGACGGTTCCAGCCCCAGGGCGGCCGACGGGTCGGCGGGGCAGTGGCCGACGGAGATCGGCTGGCCGCTGTACCCGAGCGAGTCGACCGTGCGCGTCGCGTCGAGGAGCTCCTGCGGGGTGTCCCCGAGGGCGAACCAGACGACGGCCACCCCGGTCGGGAAGGCGTTCGTCCGCTCGACCTCCGCAGGCCACCCCTCGGGTCGCGGGGGTGCCGGTGCCGGGACGCCGTCGGCGTCGAGCCACACGCCGCCGACGAGGTCGCTCGTGGTGAAGGTCCCCGGGACGTCGGTCACGGGACCGCGCAGGTACTCCTGGGGCTCGAGGGTCTGCTCGAGCACGGTCCAGGACTGCTGAGCCCACACCTCGTAGTACCCACCCGGCAGGTTCGTCGGGACCTCCGGGCCGGTCAGGCACGGCGCCGACGGCAGGTCCGCGGTGAAGACGGCGACCGACCCGGTGAGCGGCTCGACGACGCTCGTCCCCCCAGTCGGCGCCGCGCTCCCGACCACGCGCCCGTCCTGCACGAGCACGAGCGTGGGGTCGGTGACCTCGGCGCGCAGCTGCGACACGCTCTGGTTGTACGCCGGCACCTCGAGCCCGGTGACCGTGCCGTCGGCGGGGCTCGGAGACTGCAGGTCGAAGGGACGCAGCAGCACGGGCGCGCCGTCGGTCGACACAGGCGCGGCACCGCACTGCGGGAACACGGCCGCGGGGTCGAGCGGCGCGAGGGCGGAGGGCGGTACCGGTGCCTCGCTCTCGACGGGCGGGGCGGGCTCCTCGGCCGGTGCCTCCGTCGGGGTCGGCTCCTCCGGGACGGTGCCGGTCTCCTCGGGGGTGGCCGACGGCGGGTCGGCGGTGACGGTCACGGGCAGGCGGTCGGGGAAGCTCGAGGCGTCGTCGCGCGTCGACGTGTAGACGGCGGCGGCTGCGGCCCCGGCGACGAGCACCGAGATCGCGGTGACCGACGCGACGACCACCGGGCGACGGCGGCGGGTGCGCTCGACCTCCGCGACGGTGCTGGCGACGACGTCGGCGGGCGGGGTGGTCCGTGCGCTCCCGGCCTGAGCCAGGTCGGCGAGCGAGCGACGCAGGTCGTGGCTCATGAGGGGCTCCCGGGAGTCGTGGTGGACGGTGCGGACGACGGCGGTGCGGCGTCCGTCGGCGGGCTCCCCGACGGTCGGGGTGCGGCGCGGAGCGCCTCGGCGGCGGACGGCGGGCGGAACCTGTCGACCGTCTCGTCGGGCTCGAGCGGCGCGATCTCGCCGAGGTGTCCCTTGAGGACGGCGTGGGCGTCGAAGAGGTGGCGCTTGACCGTCCCGACCGAGCACCCCATCTGCTCGGCGACCTGCGGGACGGTGAGGTCCTCGTAGTAGCGCAGGACGACCGCGGACCGCTGCCGGGCCGTGAGGGCGTCGAGCGCCGTCGCGACGTCGACGTGGTCGGCGACAGCCCCGGAGTGCTCCTCGGCGCGCTCCGACCGCCCCACCAGGTGACGGACCCCCGACCACCGCTGCTTGCGGCGGTACCCGTCGAGGTAGATCGTGAGGATCGCGCGCCGGACGTAGGCCTCGGCGCCCCCGGGCTCGGGCGTGCTCTTGCGGGAGTACGTCTTGACCAGGGCGTCCTGGACCAGGTCCTCGGCCTCCTTGGACCTCCCGCACAGCAGGTAGGCGTACCCGACCAGCGCCCTGTGGCGCTCGTGCACCAAGGTGCTCAGCTCGTCGTGCCACTCAGGCATGCGACATCTCCCCCATCACGCTGTCCCCCTCCGCGCGGGCCGTCGTCGCGGCCCGTCACCCTCTAGACGCACGGCAGGCCGAGAACGTTGAGACGAGAGGTCCGGACGGTGAGCCTAGCCAGCAGCGGGCGCGTGCGCGGACGACGACGAGGGTCAGCGGCAGGCGGCCTCGCCGTCCACCTGGACGGGGGTGTACCCGAAGGCGCTGCTGAAGAGGTCGACGAACCGCGCGGCGTCCTCGGCGCTGTCGAAGGCGACGCCGTAGCCGAAGGTCATCGTGAGGTCGTCGGTCGGCGACACCCCCGCGAGAGCCTCGGCCGCCGCGGGCTGGCAGGAGACCTGCAGCAGGTGCTCACCGGGGGCGTAGCCGATGTGCTCGAGGGACGTCCGTGCCGCGGCCAGGACGACCGCCGCGTCCGTCTGGACGCCCTGGTCCGCGGCGCCGAAGCCCTGGACGGGGGAGAACCAGACGACGCTCTGCGCGGTTGCGGTGCCGGCCCACAGCGCCGGGGTCACGTCCTCGGGCCAGTCGAGCGAGGCGGTCGCCTCGTCGAGGACGGCGCCGTCCCGGCCCACCAGGGTCCCGGGGTCCGTGACGCCGACGACGGCAGCCGTCCTCGGTGCGTCGCCGAAGTACCGCACGACGCCGCCGTCGCCCGGGTCGACGAGCGTCATGCTCAGCGGGGGGCCGACGACGAGCCCGGGGTCGCCGACGTCGGGGCCGGTGGCCGTCCGTGGTGCGTCGGGGTCCGCGACGCGGGTGACGCCGTAGACGGTGTAGGTCCCGGGCTCGTAGGAACCGTCTGAGTCGCCAGAGGTGACCTGCCCGCAGGCCTGCACGCCCCAGGACGTCAGCATGGCGACACCGTCCGGGTCGAGCGTGGCCTGGGTGCTCGACCACGCCCCGGGGCCTCCCGGCGGCGTCGCGACGACCACGCCGTCCTTGACGACCACGAACCCGGTGGGCCCGACGACGGAGCGCTCGTCCTCCGAGCCACGGGCGTTGACGTAGAGGCTCGGCAGCGGCTCGGTCGCCGCGAACAGGTGCTCCTCGAGGGGCCCTGCGGCGAGGTCGCTGCCGTCGAGGTCGGCCACGGCGGCGGGACGGTCGGCCGCGAAGGAGTACACGATCGACGGGGACGCGGTGGCCTCGAGGTAGTCGGGCGCTGGCTGTCCGCACAGCGTCCGGATGCTCTGGCCGCGGGGGTCGTCCGGCAGCGCCACGGGCGCGGGGTCGTCACGGAGCAGCTGGAAGGCGGCGACGGCACCCGTGCCCGTCACGGCGAGGCAGGCCGCCGTCGCCGCGGCCACCAGGACCGGCCGGCGGCGGCGTCGTGCCCGGACGGTCGCGAGGACCCGGTCGGCCGAGGCGTCGGCGTCGATCCCCGACGAGCCGAGGGAGGCGAGGGAACCGAGGTCGTCGCGCAGGGTGCGGCTCACAGTCGTGTCCTTGTCGTCGGAGGTGCCAGGGGTGTCGGGAGGACTGGGGGTGCCAGGGGTGCCGGGGCGGGCAGGCGAAGGGGGCCGGGTGCCCCCTCGGAGAGGTCGACGTCGTCGCCGAGGATCCCGCGGAGCACCTCGTGGGCGTCGGAGAGGTGCCGCTTGACGGTCCCCGGTGCGCAGCCGAGGTTCTCGGCGACCTGCGGGACGGTGAGGTCCTCGTAGTACCGGAGCACCACGCAGGCCCGCTGGCGTGGTGTGAGCGCGTCGAGGGCGACCGCCACGTCGAGCTGGGCGCTCGTCGCGAGGTCGGTGCTCTCCTCCCGGTCCGGGACGCCCACCAGGTGCTTGATGCCCGACCACCGGCGCCGGCGCCGGTACTGGTCGAGGTAGATCGAGAGGATGGCGCGGCGCACGTAGGACTCGGACGTCGTGGCACCGGGGGCGCGACGTCGGCTGAACACCTTGACGAACGCGTCCTGGACGAGGTCCTCGGCCTCCTTGACGCTCCCGCACAGCAGGTAGGCGTAGCCGGTCAGCGCGCCGATGCGTCCGCGCACCATCGCGCTGAGCTCGTGCTCGTCGGTCATGGGTCCCCCTGCTGTCGGTGCTGTCGATCGCCCTCATCCTCCACAACGCACCGTGCCCGCAGAACGTTGGGGCGCGTCTGCCTGCGTGCGTGCGCCCACCTGCGTAGACTTCCCGCTACGTCGACCGAGTGTGATCGACGTCACACCCGACGAGCGTCGGGTGCGGTGCAGTCGTCAAGGAGGACGGATGCTCGAGCTCGGAACCACCAGTCTCGTCATCGTCGGCGTGATCGCCGTCGTCGGAGCCCTGTCCCTCGTCGTCGCCGTCGTGCTCAGACGCCAGGTCCTCGCCGCACCCGAGGGCACGGACAGCATGAAGGAGATCGCGCTCGCGGTCCAGGAGGGGGCATCGGCGTACCTCAGCAGGCAGTTCCGGACCCTCGCGATCTTCGTCGTCGTGGTCTTCGGCCTGCTCTTCGTGCTGCCCGGCGACGCGAGCATCCGCGTGGGCCGCTCCGTCGCCTTCGTCGTCGGGGCCGGCTTCTCGGCCGCGATCGGCTACCTCGGCATGTGGCTCGCGACCCGGGCCAACCTCCGTGTCGCCGCGGCCGCCATGCACCCCGGGGCCCGCACCGAGGGCGCACGGATCGCGTTCCGCACCGGGGGAGTGGTCGGACTGTCGGTCGTCGGCCTCGGGCTGCTCGGTGCCTCCGGCGTCGTGCTGCTGTACCGCGGCGACGCCCCTGCCGTCCTCGAGGGCTTCGGCTTCGGTGCCGCGCTGCTGGCCATGTTCATGCGCGTCGGCGGCGGCATCTTCACCAAGGCCGCCGACGTCGGGGCCGACCTCGTCGGCAAGGTCGAGCAGGGCATCCCCGAGGACGACCCCCGCAACGCCGCGACCATCGCCGACAACGTGGGGGACAACGTCGGCGACTGCGCAGGCATGGCCGCCGACCTCTTCGAGTCCTACGCCGTGATGCTCGTGGCCGCCCTCATCCTCGGCAAGGCGACCCTCGGCGAGCAAGGTCTCGTGTTCCCGCTGATCGTCACCGCGGCCGGGGCCTTCGTCGCCCTGCTGGGCATCGCGACCACCCGCGTCCGCGGCACCGAGAGCGGTCTGCGCGCCATCTACCGCGGCTTCTACGTCTCCGCCCTGCTCGGTGCGGTCCTCGCGGCCGTCGCCGCCTTCGCCTACCTGCCCGCGACCTTCGCGGAGTCGCCGGGGACCGCCGACCTCTCCGACGTGACGAGCGACCCGCGGGTCGTCGCCAGTCTCGCGGTGCTGATCGGCGTGGTGCTCGCCGGGATCATCCTGTGGGTCACCGGGTACTTCACGGGCACGACGTCCAAGCCCACCCTGCACGTCGCCGCGACGTCCCGGACGGGCGCCGCGACCGTGATCCTCTCGGGGATCGGCGTCGGCTTCGAGTCGGCGGTCTACACCGCGGGCATCATCGCCGCGGCGATCTGCGGGGTGTTCCTGCTGGCCGGCGGCTCCGTGTGGCTCTCGCTGTTCCTCGTGGCGCTCGCCGGCTGCGGCCTGCTGACCACCGTCGGCGTGATCGTCGCGATGGACACCTTCGGCCCGGTCTCCGACAACGCCCAGGGCATCGCCGAGATGTCCGGCGACGTCGACGCCGAGGGCGCCCAGGTGCTCACCGACCTCGACGCCGTGGGCAACACGACCAAGGCCATCACCAAGGGCATCGCGATCGCCACCGCGGTGCTCGCCGCGACCGCTCTGTTCGGGTCCTACGCGGACGCCGTCGAGACCGCGCTGCGCGACGTCACCGACGCCGCGACCACCGGCATCGTCACCTCGATGCTCAGCTTCGCGATCATCTCGCCGGTCACGCTCGTCGGCGTGATCCTCGGCGCGGCCACGGTGTTCCTCTTCTCCGGGCTCGCCATCGACGCCGTGACGCGCGCGGCCGGGGCGATCGTCTTCGAGGTGCGCCGGCAGTTCCGCGAGCACCCCGGGATCATGACCTACGAGGAGCGCCCCGACTACGGACGGGTCGTCGACATCTGCACCCGCGACTCCCTCCGCGAGCTCGCGACACCGGGGCTGCTCGCCGCCTTCGCGCCGATCGCGGTGGGCTTCGGGCTCGGCGTCGGGCCGCTCGCCGGGTTCCTCGCCGGGGCGATCGGCTCCGGGGTGCTCATGGCGGTGTTCCTCGCCAACTCGGGCGGGTCCTGGGACAACGCGAAGAAGATCATCGAGGACGGGGCCTACGGCGGCAAGGGCTCCGCAGCCCACGAGGCCGTCGTCATCGGCGACACCGTCGGCGACCCCTTCAAGGACACCGCCGGCCCGGCGATCAACCCGCTCATCAAGGTGATGAACCTCGTCGCCGTGCTCGTCGCCCCCGCCGTGGTCGCGATGAGCGTCCCGAACGACGCCAACCACACGCTGCGCATCGCCATCGCGGTCGTCGCGGCGGGCATCGCCTTCGGGGCGATCGTCGCCAGCCGCCTGCGGGCCGCACGCGTCGACGCCGCGTCCCTCGAGGAAGAACCCGCAGCAGCCGCCCGCCGCCCCCGCGACACCTGACCCGCGGTCGTCCGGCCCCGGGCTCGGTTGCGCGGCACCGGGGCCAGGACGACCATGGCCGCATGACGGACGACGCACGCCCACCCCGGTCCGGCGGCGACGCCGCGGCGCCCACGCTGCGCGTGCTCAGCTACAACGTCAAGAGCCTCCAGATGGACGCCGCGGCCGTCCGCGACGTCATCCGCGAGAGCGACCCGGACGTCGTCGCGATCCAGGAGCCGTGCCGATACCTCACCGGGGGCCGGCGTCGGATGCGTGCCCTGGCCGCCGCGACCGGGACGGTCTGCGTGGTCCCCGGCGGCAGCCCCTTCGGCGCGTACACGACCGCCCTCCTCGTCGCCCGGCGCCACGAGGCCTCGGTCGTCCGCCGCCGGGGCCGTCCTCTGAGCTGGCGGTGGTGGCGTCGACGGGACCTGCGCGCCTGGCCCACGCGCCGGGGGAGCGCGCTCGTCGACCTCGGCGACGTGGTCGTGGTGTCGGTGCACCTCGGCCTCGACGCGCGCGAGCGCCTCGAGCACTGCGCCGAGGTCGCACGTCTGGTCGAGCGGGCCGGAGCGCACCGCTGCGTGGTCGCCGGCGACCTCAACGAGGAACCGGGCGGCCCGTCGTGGCAGGCGCTCGGGTCCCTGCTGCGCGACGCCGTCCCGGAGGCCCCCGGGCTGACCTTCGCCGCGCCGCGCCCCGTCCGGCGGATCGACGGCGTCCTCGTCGGCGACGGCTTCGAGGTGCTCTCGTCGACCGTCCTGCGGACCCCGGCGGCGCTCCGCGGCAGCGACCACCTGCCGCTGCTCGTCGAGCTCGCCCACCTTCGAGGCTGAGCCCACCCCGACCGACCGGCGCCCGAGGTGCGCGAGGCCGTGACCGGGCAGACCATGAGGCATGGACGATCCCCGCGACGCACCCGACGTCGACCACCAGGTCCCACCCGGCGTCGACGACGCGACGGTCGAGGCGGTCGGTGCGCTGACCGCCGCCCTCGAGGTGGTCGAGCAGGCGCGCGGCATGCTCTACGCCTTCCACCGCCTCACCGGACGTGCCGACAACGACCTCGCCGCGGCTCTCGACGACCTGGCTGCGGCGGGGCACACCGAGCTCGCCGACGAGGTCCGCGCCGACCTCGTCGGGCGCAACGTCATCGACGGGCGCTGGACCTTCCAGGTGGTCGAGGACTACGACGACGGCTACTGGTCGAGGTTCCGCGAGTGGGAGTCGACGGTGCGGGACCAGCTCACCGACGGCCGTCGGCACGTCTACGAGGCGCAGCTCAAGGAGCAGAACCGGACGCACGGCCGCGAGGGCCACGAGGCGCGGCCGGGCACCTGAGCACATCAGCCCTGAGCACCTGGTTTGGTCGGTCGGACGGTGCCGCGCACCATAGGAGCATGCGCACCACCCGCCGTCGCACCTCCTCCCGCACCTCCTCCCGCAGCGCCGTCCCGGCGCTCGTGACCGCCTCGCTCGTCGCCCTCGTGGTCGCGGGCTGCAGCAGCGAGGGGCAGCCGACCGGCCCGACGGCGCAGTTCTGCGCGGACTACGCGACGTTCACCCAGGCGGCGTTCCTCGACGACGTCGACACCGACGACGTCGCGTCGGTCCTCACAGCGCTCGACACGATGGTCCAGGACGCCAAGCAGATCCGGCCGCCCGAGGAGATCGGGGCGGCGTGGACGACGGTCTTCCAGGCGAGCCAGGACCACGTCCAGCTGATGCGCGGCGTCGACTGGTCCTCCGAGGCCGCCCAGCAGGAGTACTTCGCGTCGGTCCAGGGCTTCGAGTCCGCCGAGCTCACCGAGGCGACGGCCGAGGTCGAGGCCTTCGTCGCCGCCGAGTGCCCGGCCTGACCTCGGCCGCACGTCCCACCTGACCTCGGGCGGGAGCACCCAGCAGCGTGCCCGAGGGCTGCTCGTCTGGAGCCCCGCACCACCCGGCCCAG